>NZ_JABXKN010000155.1:0-72303 GCF_017115065.1 Nostoc sp. JL23 | reverse complement strand
TATCTAGCATCTATAGATTCCATAGGTGATATTTTTTGTCAATGCGTAAGTCCTAGTATCTTAGAAATAGTAGTAGACCGTCCCAACCTTGGTCAAGAAAAACCGTTGCCAAGAAAACTAATTTGTGTGGTACGTCCAGTCACTTAAAAGTTTTGACGGAACGCACAAATTTTAAAGTCGCTAAGTATATGTTGTCACAATTCTTATATCTGTAGTTTATTTCTCTGCTGTATGTGTATTTAAACACATATCTATAGCCGTTCAGAGAGTTTAACTGTTTTATTTATACACAAAAAAGCGCTTGAGAGTTTTGCTCACCCAAGCGCTTTTCCGTAAAAGCTTATACCAACTCACTCGTTTGATGCAACATTTGAAATCTGCAACACTCCCTGAGGAGAGAGTATTACGGGGATAACTTGTGACAAACATGTTGTGAAATGGTATCACTCCTTGCACTAACTAAGAATATCTCTTTTGCAAGAATACCGGGGATCTAGTGAGTGACAGTTTATGAACTGAACACTAGTTAAAAACGACTCACCGTGAATAGTAACTAAGGAGACTCAGCACGATTGTAGCAATTTTGTAAGTATAGTATAAAAACTTATAGTTTATTAGTGTAGGCGTAGCCCACCATAGCCATCACTTCCCACTAAGTGCAGTATCAAAAAGTGCAGCAATTAATAGCATATATATCTCAACCTCTGCGTCAAATTAGTCGCTACCAAATAAGCCAGAAAGGTCTTGGATATTGGCATCGAAGGGATTTCGACTCAAATAAATCATAGATGAAGGTATTTTTTAGAGAATTGCAACCCAAGAACAAATCTTCGACCCAATATAGATTGAAAAGTTTGGGTTGGGTATCTTCTATCTCTTAGCAAACGGTGACAGCCAATTCTTCCGTATAGTGTAGGGGGTTACTTCTTTCGTAGAAGCAAAACACAGCTTTTTCACCGAGAATTACTGCGATGTTCAAAACAATTTCGCGTTTTTCTATAAAAACAACTGAGATATAGATAGACGTTTCATCCTTGGCTATAAATAGCCGTTCGCTTACGAGCAGACACCTTAACCTGGCGTCTAGGTGTGTGGTAAGATTGCCTGGAACAGAGGTTTTATTTGACTTGGAGTCTGGTATAAATTGCAAAGGTCAAGCTGACCGATCATTAATTCCCACGATACTTTTCCTATAAATTTGGAAAATATACAACAAGGCTGGTAACGATCTGAGTGGAATTTGTAGATGAATATCTAGGATTTACTATCAGACTTAACCAACTTTCCACAATTTTGACTTTTATTTGACTTTTAGGATAGACACATGAACGATAAGCTGATGCTGATGATTCCAGGCCCTACACCGGTGCCAGAAGCTGCCTTACTGGCATTAGCCAAGCATCCAATTGGACACCGGACTAGTGAATTTAGCAATATATTGGCAGAGGTGACAGAAAATCTCAAGTGGCTGCACCAAACTCAAAGTGATGTGCTGACGCTAAATGTGAGTGGTACGGGTGCTGTAGAAGCAGGTATAATTAATTTTCTCTCTCCAGGCGATCGCATTTTAGTTGGCTCTAATGGTAAATTTGGCGAACGCTGGGTAGAAGTTGGCCAAGCCTACGGTTTGAATGTAGAAGAAGTTAAGGTGGAATGGGGAAAACCATTAGACCCCGCAGTATTTGCCGAAAAACTCCAAGCAGATACTCAAAAGCAAATCAAAGCTGTAATCATTACTCATAGCGAAACCTCGACGGGTGTGTTGAATGACCTAGAAACCATCAACCGCCATGTTAAAGAACACGGTGAAGCTTTGATTATCGTTGATGCCGTTACTAGCTTGGGTGCGTTCAATCTACCCGTGGATACTTGGGGCTTGGATATCGTTGCCTCCGGTTCTCAAAAAGGTTATATGATTCCGCCGGGATTGGGTTTTGTCTCTGTCAGTCCCAAAGCTTGGGAAGCTTACAAAACTGCGAAGCTACCGAAATATTATTTGGACTTAGGCAAATATCGCAAAGCCACAGCCAAAAATACAACTCCATTTACTCCGCCTGTGAACTTGATCGTAGCGTTACATACCACGTTACGAATCATGAAAGAAGAAGGCTTAGAATCAATATTTGCTCGACATGAACGGCTGAAGAACGCTACCCGCGCCGCCATTAAAGGGTTAAATTTACCCCTGCTTGCAGCAGATAATTCTGCTAGTCCGGCGATTACAGCTGTAGCACCACAGGGAATTGAACCGGATAAGATTCGGTCATTGATGAAAAAACGTTTTGATATTGCCCTAGCTGGTGGTCAAGACCATTTGAGTAACAAAATTTTCCGTATTGGTCACTTGGGTTTTGTGAGCGATCGCGATATCCTTAGTTGCATAGCATCTTTAGAAGTTACCCTCACAGAACTTGGCTACGAAGACTTTACCCCTGGTTCTGGTATAGCCGCAGCTGTTAAAGTGTTTAGTCAGTCCTGAGTACTAAATCAAAAAAGCGAGTTAAATTATCAACTCGCTCTTTTAATTTGTATATAGAGTAGCAACCTTTGCATAAGCTAGAGTTGATGTGACATACCTCAATTCTCTTAAATGACACCAAGTTGCCCTAGATAGTATTATTTGCTTTGAAGAAAGCCACACTGTATCTTTGACACCAAACAAGACTAACTTTGGCAACTTAGTATCATCCCAAATTGGTATAAATAGTATTGTTTGAGATTTTGCTAATAGGTATTTGGTAGAAACTTTTTACCCAAAGTCTAAAATCTACAATCCAAAATCAGTATAGTCTACGCCGTCTCCAGCCAATCATAAATTTGTTCTAATTGCTCTAGAGTAACTAACCCATATTGCCAAAGAATCATGGCCAAAGGGCCTGGGTCTTGCTCCCGATGCCGAAGCGCCACCGCTAGTGATGCTGTGGAAATTGCCAAATCTTCTTGCAAAAAATGAATCAGTCGAGAATATTTTGATGGTGACATTTGTATCTCACCTCCTTGTGCAGAATGTATTGTCATATATCAGTTCACCATTACTCGGTAGACAGTAGCCAGTATTTCATCTGTCACTGTGCCGTTATCGGCCATACACCCCAGCACAGTTTTTGTTAATCTGCCTTTAAAAGAGGCTTCCCATAGAAGGTCTGAGAAATAAAAATTCTCATACAGATCATCTGCTAGATTATTAAGCAGTATTTTTACCTAATTAAATTGGCTTCATCTTATTTACCTTTGTGTTTTATTTATTTACACAGGTAGTAATAAAGATTCCATAGCCTATACTCTCTCATTGGCGACTATTTACACTTACGCCCAAGGGAATATTTTTGAGACCAAACCTGAAGACTGTGATTTCAGGTTTGAGACAGTAGAATTTTACATTATTACCACAGTTTTTAAATAGTAGCGTTACAAGTGCTGTTTGACCACACACAGTGACATTTTTTACAGAAAAAATATATATTTCGACCGTATAGGTTCTCAACCGAGTAATTACCCAAATTTCTATCCCCGCAAAGCACCAGAGTTTCAAGACTCAATTTTGAGAATATCGTCCACTTTCAACTTCAATTCGGCAGATCTTCCAGAACGAAGTTCAATCACCTTATCAATTGGTGTATTGGGACCATAGGTAGGACAAGGCTCACTTGCACAAGGAGGTGCAGCAACCTGAATATATTTCACTACACCTTTATGTAGAAATACCATATCCAGGGGTACTGGTACATTCTTCATCCAGAAACTGACTGGTTGTGCTGAAGGGAACCCAAACAGCATCCCTCGGTCATCTGGTAAAGCCGATCGATACATCAACCCCATCGCTTGCTGTTTTGGCGTCTGTGCTACCTCTAATTGAATCGTTGTACCATTAGGCAGAATGGCTTTAGCAGAAATTGGTAGTTTTTGACCTAAACTTTCTGGTGCTGGAGTTTTAGAACCAGAGGTGAGGCTAGGAGATTTAGCAGTTGTTGGCACAGAACAACCCATCAGAAAAATACTCAGCACTATCGAGAGCAAACTTAGCCGACGAGTCATATAGCTTTTCGATTTTGTAATTTAGACTTCAATTTTACAGTGTTGTAGCCAGAAAAACCCCTTGGCTAGAAGGCAGTAGCACCCAAATTTACATTCCCAATCCGAAACTGGGAATGAGGCAAGGAGATAGGCAAACTCCCGCTACAGTATACTAGGATTCTCTTAAAACGTACCCTACGCCTCGCACTGTTTGAATGAGGCGCTTTTGACCTTCATCTTCGATTTTTAGCCGCAAGTAACGGATGTACACTTCAATTACATTTGACTCACCCAGAAAGTCGTAACCCCAAACATTTTCTAGAATTTGTTCGCGGGTTAACACCTCACGGGGATGTTCCATTAAGAATTTTAATAGTTCAAATTCCTTCATTGTTAAGTCAATTGGTCGTCCGTTGTGTATGGCACGGCGAGTTGCTATGTCTAAAATTAAATCTCCAAAGCGTAATTGCTCTGTGGTATCCACATCGGGTTTCAAGTAGAGGCGAATCAACTTCAAAAAGTCTTCTGAGCGGTAAGGTTTGAGGATGTAATCATCCGCTCCAGCTTCTAGACAAGCTACACGATCGTCAACTGTATCCCTTGCCATTAAAATCAATACAGGCGATCGCATACCAGTGCTTCTCATATTTTTGCACAATGAGAGTCCTGATTCTCCTGCTAACATCCGGTCTAAAACAATTAAAGCAGGCTGGCGATCGCGACAGTGTTGTAAACCACTCGTTGCATCATGAGCCAAAATTGATTCATAACCGGCTTCTTGCAAATCGCAAGAAAGCTGATTTGCAAGGCTCTCATCGGTTTCAATCACCAAAACACAAGGACTTTGAGCAACTGTCATAACAATTTGGGATATTGGATTTGGGATTGTAAAGATATTCCAGAGAAAATCTTTACATCAGTTATAAAGTGCAATTACGAGCTTTTAGTGATGTAGCAATTCTGATTTGACGCGCTGCTAAGGATGTTTTAGCACGTTCAGGTGTCAGCAATCGAATTCTCGGATGCAATCTTAATAACTAGGGCATTGGGCATGGGGCATTGGGCATGGGTAAAGAACAATTACCAATTCCCAATCACCAATTCCCAATAGACATCTTTGCGAATTAACCTCTAAGCCTTATAAATTAGAGAATGAAAGCGTAACTTACGGATAGGTTTAATCCCCACCCAATGCCCAATGCCCAACGCCCCATGCCCAATGCCCAATCCCTACGGCAATTCTACCGAAGTTGGTTTAGCAATATGTGGTAAACCCCAACCTAATTTTTCTCGCAAAATTCGGAAAAACTCAGGCGGTTGCAGGCGAATAAATCGGGCACTATATTGCGATCGCTCCATATATACTCGATCTTCTGGTAGGATATAGCACCCTCCATTACCATCTACTACCATTACCAGCCGAGGAATATTGACTGGGTAGATATTGACGGATTCAGTATCTGGAAATACCAATGCTCTAGAAGCTAAGGAATGGGGACAAATTGGTACTAGCTGTAAAACAGGTACGCCAGGAGTTACCACTGGGCCGCCAGCACTCAATGAGTAAGCTGTAGAACCAGTAGGCGTAGAAACAATCACACCATCTGCGGCAATATCTACTGGCGCATGATGCCCTATGGCAATTTCAAAATGGCACATAGAGGTCAAAGGTTCCCGGTGTAGCACCATTTCATTCAGGCATAGGGCTTCCCATAGCACTGAATCATCCCGAAACACTTTGACATTGAGCATGGCTCGTTCTTCAATTTCATACTCACCTGCCATCGCCTGCTCTAGTGCTTGGGGCAACTGATTCAGGAAAGTTTCCGTCAAAAATCCCATGTGGCCGGTATTCACTGTTAGCAGTGGAATACCACAAGGGGCTACTTGACGAGACGCTGCGAGAACAGTGCCGTCTCCCCCTAATACCACTGCAAACTCCATATCTGAGTCAAAACCAGGGGGTGTCAGACCGTCAATGGGGGTGTGGCAAACAGGACTCTCCGGGTTAGGATAGCCCAGTATCCCACCAATACTCGATGTGATACATACATTCCAACCGGCTGCGGTTAGCTTGTCTTTCAACTCGATAGCGACACGGCCCGCTATCGGTTTAACGTCATTGTAGATAATGCCTGCTTTCGGCACACTCAAATATCCAAATTTAGGCGATGCTTTGTATTCTGTTAATCCTTACACATTTTTGGTCATGTAGTCATTAATCTAGAGTCAAATATCCAGAGTCTAGAGTTTGACGACTAATGTCTGTTTTGTAATGACTATTGACTATTGGCTTTTGAAGACTGTTTAAAAGGAGTTTTTTTAGGTTTCTGCTTTTTATTTTTATTTTTCTGGTAGTCTACTTCTTTGAGTTTCTTCATGATTCGGCTGAAGTACTCTTGGAGATAACTTTCTAAGGTTGTGGTTTGTTGCGGATCTAAACCAAAGACTGTATATACTTCATCCATTGAAGCATTTAACTGTTTACCACTAGCCAATACTTCTGTAAATGCTAGCCTGTCTGCTACGTTCCATCCCCACTGAAAGAACCGCATTATGCCCCGCACAACACGCAGTAAGTTTATTGGCATCCGCGTTACTCTGGCATCTTTTCCAGATAAGCGTTCGCACAGGTTGATAATTTCTTCTGCACTCCATGCACGAGTACCAACTACAGGAAAAGCTTGGTTTTCCGTTTCTGGTACACTCAATGCTCGGATTGCAAACTTAGCAATGTCCTGAGTGTCCATATAGGCGATGGGCGAAGAATTACCTGTTACCCAAACTGGCTGTCCTTCCAAAATGGGAATCCCATACTGACCGATTAAACCTTGCATAAACCCAGCTAGCCGCAAGATGGTATAATTCAAGCCTGACTCAGCCAGGAATAGTTCTGTACACCGCTTAATTTCCATTAGCGGCACTTCTGGGTATTTATCAGCATCTAAAATTGAAAAGAAGATAAAACGCTCGACACCCGCGGCAATTGCTGCTTGAATCAATGCTACTTTGCCTTCCCAGTCCACTTGTTTGATACTCAGTGAATCTGTTGGGCGAGAGGTTGAGGCATCAATAACTTGGGTTACACCAACTAAAGCTTCCGCTAGGGTATCGGGGTAACGTAAATTTCCCGGAACGAGTTCTGCACCCCATTCTTTGAGAAAAGCTGCTTTTTTACTGCTGCGCACAAGACAGCGTACTTTATATCCCTCATCGATAGCACGACGAGCCACTTGTCTTCCTAAGGTGCCAGTGGCACCGACGATTAATAATGTCATGAGGGTTGTAATAAATTTTAATGTTTTATGAAAAGAATGTTATCAGAATAACCTATGCAAACAAAAGTTTACATCTTTTCTCAGAAAATCAATTTATTTGGATAGACTCATGGGAAAATAGCTGTCCGATTAACGGACAAGCTTTTTTCTCATATTGATGAAAAGGGAGTAGAGAATGGGGAAGGTGCCCCCTCTGGAGATAAGGGGTAATGGGGAGTGGGGAGAATAATAACTCCTAACTCAGCACTCAGAATTCAATTATTCTTCTGTGCCTTGAATTTTTAGTAACAACGCGCCTAAGCCCCAGCCTACGAAGATTAAACCGAAAGACAGTAGAGCTGCATTCAAAATTTCGCCGCCCATTAGTGTGATTCTCCTTATGCAAATTGGTGTGTAAACTAGGTCTACCAGAAGCTTTTCAACAGTTGCTAGGATTAGACCTGTGTAAACAATTTTAAACTAGTTTAGCAGGTAATCCCTAGTGGTTTGGGGGGCAATCCCTACTGTTGACAGAAGGGAAGATGGGTAGATGGGAAAAATTTGATAATAATAATTATGAAGAGATTTTATGTATCAAAATAATCAAGGTGGTTTAATAAATTTTGTGAAAGAGAATCGTCCGCGTTTGGCACTGACGCTTGGAGATCCGGGAGGGATTGGGCCGGAGGTAATTTTGAAAGCTTTAGCTGATCCAGAAATTCGTAAAAAATATGACGTTACAGTAGTGGGTAACGGAGATTTGCTGGCACAGATTTATTACAAACTGAATTTAACAGAGAATTTAGTAGCTTTGGCAAATCCAGACGACTTGTCAATCAGTGATGTGCAGTTGGATGGAAAAATTAAAGATCAAATTATTTCAGGAATAGGTAATGTAGCCAGTGGTGCGGCTAGTTTTGCGTATATGGAATACGCGATCGCTCAAACACTGGCTGGTAAATTTGATGGTATTGTCACAGGGCCGATCGCTAAATCTGCTTGGAAAGCCGCAGGATATAATTATCCAGGGCAAACAGAACTTTTGGCACAAAAATCAGGTGTTGACCGTTTTGGGATGTTATTTGTAGCGCGATCGCCTCATACTGGTTGGACACTCCGCGCCTTACTTGCAACCACACATATTCCCCTACGTCAAGTAGCGGATGTGTTGACACCGCAGTTGTTGACACAAAAACTAGATTTGCTGGTGGAGTGTTTAGAGAAAGATTTTGGTATATATAGAGGGAGAATTGCGATCGCAGGTTTGAATCCCCACAGTGGCGAACAGGGACAACTTGGACATGAAGAACAAGATTGGTTAATTCCCTGGTTGGAGCAAGAGCGGCAAAACAGACCACAATTGCAGTTAGATGGCCCGATACCGCCAGATACAATGTGGGTTAAACCTGGTCAAGCTTGGTATGGAAATTCTTTAGTACAAAATCCAGCTGATGGCTACTTGGCACTTTACCACGACCAAGGCTTAATTCCTGTGAAGCTGATGGCGTTTGATCGGGCAGTTAATACTTCTATAGGTCTTCCTTTCATTCGCACTTCACCCGATCACGGAACAGCGTTTGATATTGCGGGTAAAGGAATTGCTGATGCTACGAGTATGAAAGCAGCAATACATTTAGCGGCTGAGTTGGTTAGTCAAAGATTGGCTAAGAAAAATAATGAATAATCTTTAAGTACAGCTTTGCTTAAAATCGTCAAGACATGACCAAATCAGTTCTGAATATAGTTCAATTAAGCATTTCTTTCTCCTCTCAGTGTTGTCTGTATCTCTGTAGTAGCTTTAAAAACTAGTATTATCATCGGGTGCTTCAAACTTGTAACCATAGCCCCGCACAGTTTTAATAAACTCCGGTATGCTGGGATCGACTTCCATCTTTTTGCGAAGCTGACCAATATGCACATCAACCACCCGGCCATCTCCTATGTAGTCGCAACCCCAGATTTTTTGGATTAGCTGTGGACGACTCCAAGCCTGATTAGGATGACTTGCTAAAAAATGTAAGATATTAAATTCTAGCGCTGTTAAGGCAAGAGTTTTATCGTTAAGTGTTACCTCCCGTCCCTCTGGATTAATTACTAGCTGCTTGAAAACGATACGTTGTGTTGGGGAGGGATTGATGTAGCGTATCCGCCTCAAAAGAGCTTCTACTCTAACTTCAACTTCTGCAAGACTAAATGGTTTAGTCATGAAATCATCAGCACCAGCACTTAAGATTTTAATTTTATCAGCCTCGTCAGTCCTACTAGTCAGTATCAGCACTAAAACATTAGTACGACTCTGCATTTCTTGGCAAAGGTTATAACCAGTAACATCCGGCAAATTCCAATCCAGAATTACTAAAGCTGGGTTGAATTGCTCAAACAACGATAAGGCAGTCCTACCATCTGCTGCCGACTCTATTTGATATTTCCGACTTAAAAAACGATAGACGAGATTTCGAACACCGAAGTCGTCATCAACGATCAGAATTTTGGGAGTAGTACCAGTAACCATAACCATAATGCTGTCTATTGTAGATTGGGCAATTTGCTGTTGTGCCAGCTTTAATTTACGTGTTTGTGTTGAGTACCATCGCTACTGTAGTACTTGTATACATTTAATTTTCCATGAAGCCGATCGCAACCTCAGCCATCATCATGCCGATAAAATTTATAATTATGGCATGATTTTTGCATAATTTTGAATTTGTATTGTATAATGTTAAAATTTTTACATTTGGAATAAGTGTAATTAAAAACCATCTCCGTAACCGCAAATAGTCAAAAGACACATCCAGAAGCGACGGCAATTGCTACAACTTTAAAAGAGTAACGCACTCCTTGATTAATTAGGTCTCTACAAAGGCTCACAAACTAACTTATCAGCCAATCTAGATTCTCAACTCCTACTTACTCGACTGTACTATAACCAATAGGTATGATCTCTTGAAGAAGGTCTACGAAAATCTACCCTGGTGCATTTACATGTAGTTGCTCTCTTAAGCATATACTATACTACAAGTTTCAACCTGAGCTATGACAAGCCAAGGACTGAAAGCATCGCCAGAAGGTATATAGAGCGTCAAAACCAGCTTTAACAGACAAAAGCAAGAATTGCTCTAGCAATATTATGATGTCAAGAAATTGCTAGGAGCTTGTTTCAATAGTACTGCTGACAGTAGAATTTAGAAATAAAATACCCTTGATCTTTGGGTAACAGATTTAGTTTGTGAGGTACACAAACTTCTAATCTGCTGTATAGAACTCTACAAGTTTAGCAAAAGATTGAGGAGACATTATTATTAGCGATCGCTGATATTCAAAAGGTATCAATTACTAGATTTATCGCTAAATATTTTTGGTTTTAAACTAATATTTTTTTCGATTTATGAGGATTCTGGTAATATCTAAAATCTCTAAATCACTAAAATATCAAAAATATAAACTTTAAATATATCGAATTGATTTAAAGAAAGAATTCTATATCCATACTCTCAAATGGCGTTATTTACAATTGATTAATTGGTAGAATTTCTGGAAATTCCTCAGTCTATCTGAGGAGAGAGTTTGAGGATATTCATACCAGAGAAAGATCAATTAAATATCTTGAGTTCGCTAAATTACTATTAATATCGTCAGCGAGGAAAAATTATGGTTAATAATTTAGTAGGCGGCATCATTCCCCCACAGCCACCAATAGAAGCACAAACTGATGCTCATACCCTCAAGACTCGTCTGGAATGGGGTGAACCAGCTTTTACAATTTTGGATGTGCGCGATCGCTCGATCTTCAATGAAGGTCACATTATGGGAGCAATGCCAATGCCAGCAGATGAATTGGTAGAGCGTGCAGTTGCTTCTTTAGATAAGAGCCGTGACATTTACCTTTACGGTGATAATGATCAAGAAACTGCCCAAGCTGCACAACAACTGCGCTCTAATGGGTTTGAGCATGTCTCCCAACTCAAAGGTGGTCTTGGCGCATGGAAATCGATCGGTGGCCCAACAGAAGGCATTGTTGAATCAAAAACTCCTCCAGGTGCAGATGACTACAATGTTGTAGATCGGCTAAAAAACCACCAAGAAAATCTGCAAAAGGGCGGTACTAGCGCGACGGAATCCATTAAACAGGGAGCTAGTAACCTTAAGGAAGGCATTCAAGAAGGAGCCAGTAATCTTAAGGAAGGTATTCAAGAGCAAGCAAGTAACCTCAAGGAAGGTATTCAAGAGGGAGCAAGTAACCTCAAGGAAGGCATTCAAGAGGGAGCAAGTAACCTCAAGGAAGGTGCTAGTGAATCTAAAACTCCTGGAAGCACTGATAATTCCAATGTTGGCTCTTAGGCAGAAAATACAGCAGAATTCAGGAGCAAAGCCGGAGACGCTCCGCCTCCGGTCAGAATCCAGAAGTAAAACAGGCTTTATACATACCTGACTTTGAGACGAATCGTTGTTTCCAACACTTTCCTTGAAATCTGCTGTAACTTAGAATGAGGGTTTGTAGTAAGCACTTTAGTGCTTGGAAAATAATGACTTTAGTCCTTACTACGAACTTGCTTATCTATCAATTTCAACTTGACATATAACTAGTTGGGATTGACAATCAATAAAAATTTCTTGTCACTATTCCCCATTGTCTATTCGATTAGTGTTCAAATAGATCCTTGAATTGCAACAAATCTAAGGAAACGATCGTTGGTAGAAACTCAAAACATTCTTGAGCAATTTGCCAACGTTCTTCTCGTTTGAGCATTTGTATTAACTTCTGTTGCACACTAAGTAAGTAGCGCACATCATTGGCAGCATAACTTAGTTGAGCTTCAGATAAGCTAACGGCGTTACCCCAATCAGAACTTTGAGAGCTTTTATCTAGTTCTACTTGTTCTAACTCTTGTACCACATCTTTGAGTCCGTGGCGATTTGTGTAAGTACGGGCTAATTTACTGGCAATTTTGGTGCAAAAAATCGGCTCTACCTGAATCCCCAGATTGGCTCGCAAAGTGGCCAAGTCAAATCGAGCAAAGTGAAACACTTTCACAACATTGACTGCTTCCAAGAGTTTTTTTAAGTTGGGGGCGTCAGCTTGTCCTTTGGCTATACGGATTGCAGTCACTTTCCCTTCAAGATTGCACAGCTGGACGAGACACAAGCGATCGCGCAGTGGTAACAATCCCATCGTTTCTGTATCAACTGCGATCGCTGTAGATTCTAAATACTGGTTAAGGGTTGCGTCACTGAGGTCGCGATCGCTCACCTGAAAATCTGGTAATGTCATCAATTGTTCAAAAATAATAGCAGTGTCCAGCACAAAAAAGTCTTGTCAGACACTACATTATTAATTATTGTGCAAAAAAATCAAAAATTAAATCTACCTAGCCCGAAAAAACATTTGTGTCAGGTAGACTTCGCCTTGATTATTAGTCGCAACACCAATTCCAGTCAGGTTGTAATTTCCTTTAAGGTTCTTTAGGTGTCCAGGACTTTTGATCCAGCCAGTAACAGCTTCCTCTACGGGGTTGCTATATCCCCGGTTAAAAGCAACATTTTCCGCTGCACTGTTGTAGCGAATCGGGATAGCTTTGACTCGCCCTTCAAATCCCTGATGACTAAATGGGGTTTTGCCTTTAGCCATATTTTGACTATGAATTCTGGCCTGTCGAGTTAAATTTGGATTTAAAGTCAACTTTGGCAGCCCTTTAGAAACCCGATATCGATTAATTTGGTCAAATACTGATTTTTCTAACTCAGTAGTTTTAAAAGTAGGAGTCGATATTGCAACCTGACTAGAAAAAAGCGACAACAGCTTATTACGGGTGGATGTATTCGTAGAAGTATGATTTGGTATCGGAGCAGTCGTTAATCCACTAGCAAGGACAAGCGCACTTAAAGCGATGCCAAAAGCAGTTTGTCGGAACATGGAGAATTGCGTAATGTGTAGAGATATAAGACTTCTACTCTACCTTATTGTTCCGAGGATATATACCACAATACTATTAAGTAATGATGAATTTCGGCAATTTGGCTACATCCTTTACAAGTAAAACAAACAATCATTTCCAATTGTCAGTACTTCAATAGGTCAGCTTCATGAAAATCACGGTTAATTTTGCTAATAATTTCAGATTTTCATGAATTATCAAGCAAAAGCTTTACTAACAGGTTAAAGTCTGGGGAATTTGAGAAAAAACCTCAACTTTACCAAATCAACGCTGTGTGCAATTTTTACTCAAACCTAATCTCCTTACCTAATAATTAACGTGAGTTCGACGAGTGCTATTTTGACCTCTCCCCCAGCCCCTCTCCTACGAGGAGAGGGGAGCAAAAACCCTATTTTCTCGTTACTCCTCCCTCGCCTTTTAGGAGAGGGAGGCTGGGAGGGAGAGGTCTGTCGAACTCACGTTAATAATTAAGGAATGGTTAGAATTCAAAGCCTTTCTCTCTTTGCAACAGAAAGGAATGGAAGTAAGGTCAGAATATTAAGTTGCACATCGCGTCAAACCTATGAGCGAATAAACATTTGTGTGAAGTAGATTACGCCTTGGCTGTTTTTGGCGACACCAATCCCCGTCAAATTATAATTACCTCTGATATTGGTAAGATGCCCTGGACTTTTGAGCCAGCCTTGAACAGCTTTTGTGGCAGGATCGCTATATCCCTGGTTGTAAGCGACATTTTCAGCAGCTGATCTGTAAGAAACACCGGTTGCATTAAGACGTTCTGAAAATCCACTATGTCCAAAGGGAACAGTACCATTAGCCATGTTCTTACTGTGAAGCCTAACTTGATTATCGATGGCAGAATTACGAGTCAGCGCTGGTAGCCCTTGAGAAGCTCTGTAGTTATTGATTTGGTTAAAAATCGACTGTTCTAGAGCAGCAGTGTCCATGCTATTTGCTGCAACTTGATTAGTGTTATTCGATACATTAGAAGGTGCTGGCGTACAAGCTGGATTTGTTGCAGAAGTAGCGATCGCTGCACTACTGAGAGCAATAGTGCCTAAAATAACGTTGTAAACTATTTGCTTGATCATTTGTTGGCAGTAAACTTTTAGACAATCTAACCAACTAATATCAATGTGACAAATTGCTTATAGGTCTATATAGCTCTATTTGTAGGCTTTTTTGTTCAAAAACTACTAGTAAACGTTTAAATGCACGATTTAACGCAAAAACATCACTGTTTAATTTATATTTGTCTTCTACCATTAGTATGATTATTTTTATCCCAATTCCGCATTTAGACTGTCACATAGTGTAATTACTAGATTGTTTTTACTTTACCAGTTCCAAATTATGCTTGCTCATCTTCATAAATTCAGCTATTCTACTGTACTTAAGTATATTAAATAGATTTTTTATCTCAGAAAATCAGTAAAAACCGTTTGTGACACTTGGGGGTGCGGAAGGTGGGATAAAAATGGCTGGATTTCTTCAGTAAAATCTCTACGTGATTTCAGGTAGCTTTATTTGAAGGGTTCTAACTCTTCCTGTACCACGCGTAACACCCGTGCAATATATTCTGCACGCCACTGTTCTCGTTCCTTGGTTACTTTGACATCAGGCTCGTAAGCTTCAATCTCACTAGCCGATAAAAGACCTTTCACCTCTAGCAACCGTTCAATGGTGTCTAGCCGCTCATGCAGCACGGACACCTCACCAGCCAAAGCCATAACGATCGCTAGCAATTTATCAGTTTGCGGATTTTCTAAGTAAACAGGTCGTTTACCCTTGGCTATTTTTGTCATCCTAATACCAATTCTCCAAAAATAAGACTAGACATACAAAACGAGGAAAGCCAGATCAAATCTGACTTTCTCAATTACGAATTACGAAACTTTCTTTGCTTACTTAGTTGCAGCAACTACTAACCAAGTGCCTTGCCTGCCTGAGTTACGATTTTGAAACATACCATTAATTTCTTTTGCTTTCCATGCCCCATTCGCGACAAATTTCTCAAATATCTTATCTGCTGCAAAACCAGCCTCACTAACTAGCTGCACCAAATCTAAATCACGTACAGCACTCCAGAAAGGTTCATTGTTGTTAGCGGTTTCCCAATCATAAATAAACTGTGTATAAACATCCATGTGACGATACAAGGGTGCTTCTACATGGATCATCATGCCACCAGGAGCCAGTAAACGATAAGACTCTTGCATAACTTTACGCACAGATGCCGGGGGAATTTCATGCAGCAAAATATGAGAAACCACTAAATCAAATGATTCATCAGGGAAGTTAGTATGTTCGGCATTTTGCTGAGAGAAGTGTACCCGTTTTCCCAAGGCTTCGGCTCTTGCATGAGCGTAACGCAGCATAGATGCACCTATATCGATGGCATGGACTTCTGCATCTGGGAAACCATCCACATAAGGTAATGTACTATTGCCAATAGAACATCCCATATCAAGGATTTTTCTCGGTCGAAAGTTGGGAAACTCTGCTAAAAGGTAGTTTTGGACTATAGATAGCCCCATATCATCGTTGAGCGGCCCTAACCAACCGAGTCCATAAACGTAAGCGCCGCGATCGTAGGTTGCACCGGCTGCGACATCATCAGCAGTGAATTCACTGTGATATCCTCCGGGCATACAGTGAATGTCTACAGCCTTTTGATAATTAGGTATTTGAAAATTTGGATCTAGGGTTAAAGTACCCAGTTCACCACCCTTATCTTTGGCACGCTCAATCAATTCTGGTAGTTGTCTGTCAACGTTGGCATTTACAGCATCCCATAACATTTCCTGGTTAATGCGCTTCAGGGCACTAGTCCAGCGGTAATAGGGTTCGTGCTGCATTACTTCCCGAATTTCATAACGATTCTGGGGAGGGCGCTGATGTTCTTGTTCAAACTTCGGCTTGGCTAGTTTTTCATAAATTTCTTTATTACCAGGAGTGACATTCTTGAAAATGTGCATTTTCATAGTTTGCACAAAGTTTTGGCGTGCCAACTCGTCGTGAGTGGGTTGCGGTAGCATAGCGTGTTGGAATTGTTGAGCCATCATTGCTTCCTCCCAGAAATTTGAGCTATATTTACGCTGGATATAACAACTTGGCTACCGTTTGTACATCTTTGTCACCACGTCCAGAGCAGTTAATTACAATCCGAGGACTGCCAGTTAGCTGGGGACAGAGGGTTTCGAGATAAGCGATCGCATGGGCTGTTTCCAATGCTGGGATAATCCCCTCCAATTTCGATAATCGCTGGAATGCCGCCAAAGCCTCTGCATCCGTCACACTATAGTATTCAGCGCGACCAGTATCTTTTAAATAGCTATGTTCTGGGCCCACGCCGGGATAATCTAACCCCGCACTAATTGAGTGTGCCTCAATGATTTGCCCATCTTCATCTTGCAGTAGGTAGCTCATCGCTCCGTGCAATACACCAATGCTCCCTTTTGTCAAGGTGGCTGCGTGTTTTTCGGTATTGACACCTTCTCCGGCTGCCTCAATCCCAATGAAGCGTATGGAAGACTCATTCATAAACTCATAGAATAGCCCCATCGCATTGGAACCACCACCGACACAAGCCAAGAGAATATCAGGTAATCCACCCCACTTTTCCATTGCTTGGGCGCGGGTTTCTTCGCCGATTACTGCATGGAAATCACGTACCATCATTGGGTAAGGATGGGGCCCTGCAACTGAACCCAGGATGTAGTGGGTAGTTTCCACATTTGTTACCCAATCTCGGATGGCTTCGGAAGTAGCATCCTTCAAAGTTCCGGTTCCCGCCTCCACTGGCCGCACTTCTGCCCCCATCAGCCGCATTCTAAAAACATTCAAAGCTTGGCGTTCCATGTCCTGAACACCCATGTAAATTATGCATTCCAGCCCAAAACGAGCGCAAACTGTGGCTGTAGCAACTCCATGTTGTCCGGCACCGGTTTCAGCAATAATCCGCTGCTTACCCATACGTTTCGCCAACAATACCTGACCAAGGGCATTATTGATTTTATGAGCGCCAGTGTGATTTAAATCTTCACGTTTTAAGTAAATTTGTGGCCCGGTGCGATCGGGTCGGGCATAATGAGCAGTCAGGCGTTCAGCAAAATACAATGGTGTCGCACGTCCTACATAGTCTCGTAACAACTGCTGTAGTTCTGCTTGAAAACCAGGGTCATTGCGGTATTGCTGATAAGCTGTTTCTAATTCAGCCAGGGCAGGCATGAGCGTTTCAGGTACATACTTACCGCCAAAGCGTCCGAAGCGGCCTAGCGTATCTGGAACCTGAGCAGTTGAACTTGGAGAGAGGGGAGTGGTAGTCACAGGCTGTTTTTGATGACGGGAATGACTTAATTATTATAGAAAAGTCTGGGGCGTATCTGGGGAATGGAGAATTGGGAATGGGAGAATAATAGTCCCAAAAACTTAGCTTGGTGAAGCTTTTCTTATTCTCATGCAGAAGATGGGAACGAGAGTAATGGCATTGTCAGCCGAAACAATCGCATTGTCAGCCGAAACAATCGCATTGTCAGTCGAAACAATGGCATTGTCAGTCAAAACAATCGCATTGTCAGTCAAAACAATCGCATTGTCAGTCAAAACAATGGCATTGTCAGTCAAAACAATGGCATTGTCAGTCAAAACAATGGCATTGTCAGCCGAAACAATGTCATTGCAGGTCAAGAAACTTGTGAGTACACTGTAGTTTTCTTCCCGCGTCGGGAATGGGATTAGGTTTCGCCCTCTTCTTTTCCAGATGACGCGAAAAGTCAGGAAGAGATTAACCCAAAGCGGACTTTAAATCACTTTCCGCTTGTGCCAATGCATCTGGTAATTTACTTGCATCGCGTCCGCCAGCTTGAGCTAGGTTTGGTCTTCCGCCGCCGCCGCCGCCGCAGATTTTAGCGATCGCACCCACAAATTTACCAGCTTGCAAACCTTTTTTGTTCACTTCTGAACTAAAAGCTGCAACTATGCTCACTTTCCCTTCTTCTGGAACAGAACCCAGTACCACTGCACCGTTACCGATTTTTTGCAACAAGCGTTCGGCTGCGGTTTTCAATGATTCTGGATCAACATTTTCTAATTGGGCGACAATAATTTTATGATCGCCTATGGTTTCTGCCGTTTGTAGCAAGCTGTCTGATTTAGCGATCGCTAGCTGTACCTTTAAGGTTTCTAATTCCTTCTGGCTATTTCTCAGTTCGCTTTGCAGACTTGTGATTCTGTCTGGTAATTCTTCGGGTTTAACTTTAAAGCGATCGCTCAAATCTTTAACTACTTTATCCCGCAGATTCAGATAATCTAATATTGCTGGCCCCGAAACGGCTTCAATCCGCCGCACCCCAGAAGCTACGCCAGCTTCTGAGATAATCTTGAAGACGCCAATTTCAGCAGTATTGCTGACATGGGTTCCACCGCAGAGTTCCATTGATACGCTAGGGAAGTCAATTACCCGCACTTCCTCACCATATTTTTCGCCGAACATGGCAACAGCACCTCTAGCTTTCGCCTCTGCTAAAGGTAATACTTCCACCTTGGCAGCATGAGCCTCAGCAATCCAAGTGTTTACCTGTTCTTCAACTTGTTGGACTTCCTCTGTTGTCAAAGCGCGGGGACAGTTGAAGTCAAAGCGCAACCTGTCAAAGGAAACCAGGGAACCTGCTTGAGATATGCCCTCATCAACAATTTTTTTCAATGCCGCTTGCAATAGGTGCGTTGCGGTATGGTTAGCTTGGGCGCGACGGCGACAAGCTGGATCAATTTGGGCTGTAACATTATCGCCTACGCGCAGTGTACCGCGTTCGATGCGTCCGAAGTGAACAAAGAAATCAGATTCTTTTTTCACGTCTTCTACCCGAACTAAGATACCATCACCAGAGATATAACCGCGATCGCCGATTTGTCCCCCGGATTCAGCATAAAATGGCGTTTTGTCAAGGACGATTTGCACTTCTGTCCCTGCTTCCGCTTCCTCTTGGCAAACACCTTCTACCAAAATCGCTTCGACTTTCGCAGTTGCAGCAGGTTGGGTATAGCCTATAAATTCGGTGACTTTAATGTGTTCTGCTAGTTTGTCGAGGGAACCTTGTACAGTTAAATCGATGGTTTCATGTGCCGCTTTGGCACGTTCCACCTGCTTTTGCATTTCGGCATCAAATCCCGCGTCATCGACTGTCAGATTATTTTCCTCGGCAACTTCTTGAGTCAGTTCGAGGGGAAATCCATAGGTGTCATAAAGAGTAAATGCACTTTCACCGCTAATTTGAGTTTCCCCTCGCTGTTTCACCTCTTGGATGATTTCTTCTAGCAGTTTTTCGCCTCTATCCAGAGTTCTGAGGAAATTCGATTCTTCCCGCTGCAACTCAGCTTTAATTGCTGCTTCTCGTTGGCGCACATTGGGGTAAGCTGATTCCGAAAGAGCGATCGCAGTTTCGGCAACTTGGGTAGTAAATTCGCCAGAAATCCCAATTAATCGCCCATGACGCACCACCCGCCGAATTAATCGCCGCAGCACATAACCCCGCCCCACGTTCGAAGCGCGAATTTCATCAGCAATCATGTGGATGACAGCGCGAATATGATCGCCAATGACTTTTAGGGAAGTTTTGATTTTTTCATCACTGCTGTGGTAATCAACACCAGCAATTTGTCCTGCTGTTTGGATAATTGGAAAAATCAGGTCAGTTTCGTAGTTATTGGGCACTTTTTGGAGAATTTGCGCCATTCTATCCAAACCCATGCCGGTGTCGATATTCTTGTTTTGCAGCGGCGTTAAATTGCCTGACGCATCCCGGTTATATTGCATAAAGACGAGGTTATAAAACTCGATAAACCGGGAATCGTCTTCTAAATCGATATTTTCGTCACCGCGTTCTGGGTGGAAGTCGTAATAAATTTCGGAACAAGGGCCACAAGGGCCAGTCGGGCCAGATACCCAAAAGTTATCGTCTTCGCCCAAGCGTTTAATTCTCGCTACCGGCACACCAATTTGATCGCGCCAAATACCAAAAGCTTCATCATCATCTTTAAAAACGCTGACGACGAGATTTTGGGGGGAAAAGCCAAAGACTTGGGTGGATATTTCCCAACCCCAAGCGATCGCTTGTTCTTTAAAATAATCACCAAAGCTAAAATTGCCCAGCATCTCAAAAAAGGTGTGATGCCGTTTGGTGCGTCCGACGTTTTCGATGTCGTTAGTGCGGATACACTTTTGCGAAGTCGTAGCCCGCTTAAATTCTGGTGTGCGCTGCCCTAAGAATATTGGCTTAAATGGTAGCATCCCCGCGATCGTTAGCAGCACGGTTGGGTCTTCTGGCACGAGGGAGGCACTTGGGAGAATTTGGTGTTCCCGTTGGGCAAAGAAGTCGAGAAATATGTTGCGAATTTCGTTACCGCTTAGGTAGTGGGGATTTGAAGACATAGATGTTTTTAACTTTAGACTCTAGACTTTAGACTTGGGCGTAGCGGCACTAGGTAAGTGTATTTTCATAAATAGCTTTATATATTCTTGCATTTTGTTTCATATTACTGCCAGCGAATTCTGCCAGTGGGTGAGCAAAATGCAGTCATTAGGATGCTTTTACACCATAACCTGACTCTGGTAGGATACGTCATCGCATCTCGATGCTTAAAATTAATCATTAAGAAATACTTTAAAATTCCCATACTGAGGTAACAAATGGCACTAAAACTGAAAGTATCAAATATTGCTTGTGAGGGATGTGCAGATATAATTACTGAATCTATCCACGTTATGCAACCTGATGCCAAGGTGGATATCGATGTTAACGCTAAAACTGTCACTGTTGAATCCGCAGCTTCTGAGGAATCAATCAAACAGGTAATTGTTGCTGCTGGTTACGCTGTAGAAGGTTATTGATTGGATTCTAACTTTTCACATACAGCAGGTTTGAAGTTGGTGAGGTGGTACACAAGCTAAGTCTGTTACCCAGGTATAAAGCGTGTTTTACTCCTAAATTCTGAATTCTGCTGTAAGTTTAGATTTTAATATCTTTATTTACCCCCATTAGGGGCAGGTTTTGACATCAAGTTTTTATTTAGCTTTGTTTTCCAGCTTTATGATGTTGCCGCAAATAAAAAAAAGATGTGAATTAAGGAAATAGACAAACACAGAGAAAGGGTAGGCATAAATATTTTATTTCTCCTGCTAAGGTATTGTTTGACTTGGGATTATTCTCACTTAAATTATAAATTTTACCTTGACAATTTCTGTCTTGATTTGTAGGCTATGCTAGCTCTAAAGAGTTGCTGTATATAGTACAATGTAGTTTTGTTGTATATTGTATTTACGATTTAAATATTTTCTCTACATTTTATAAAAGCCTACTCTGCAAACAAAAAGGCTTTTATACTTTATGGGAAGTTAAATTTTGAATTACACAATAACAATTTGAATTTGATAATCAAATGAAAAAATTTTATATTTTCTTTATTTTTCTACTTAGGAATAAATTAATTTATCTGATGCAATGGTTATTAAAAAGTGTTGATTTCGGTCATTTTATCAGGAAAATCGTACTTAAGAAACTCCAGCAATAGTTTTTATATATCTAAATAATATTCAGTATTTTTACTGTTTTAAAAATAAACTGTAAAGAAGACATTAGTTGTTAGAAATCAATATTTCAGACGCTGTAGTCGTAAATATAAAATCTTAAAAGGAGGTTTGACTTGGAAGTTCGCTGTATAATCGACTTTCAAAAAAACAATATATCAAAAAATATAATTTAGCCTAAAACATTATATTTAGTATTAGATGACAATAGCAGTAGTTACTCAAGTTAATTTATTTAAAATTTAAATAGGATTAAAAGTAAAGCAATGAATATTTCTATTCTGATCTTTGGAAAAAATAACTTTATTACCACACTTCCAGATCAGATCCGTTATACGACTGCTTTTAGTGTAGAAGTTATAGACAATTTGAATCAAGCAGTATCCTGGATTAAAACAACACCCCCCGATATAATCCTGGTGCAGGCTAGCCTAGATGGCAGTATGGAACTCTGCGGTTGGTTGAAAGATCAGACAAAACTATCGTGGATATACTGTATTCTTTTCGAGGATCGTTCCCAGCAGATGGCTGATAAAAATAAGGGTTGGCATAGGGAATTAGAGATGAGTGCTGCGGCCCTAAAGCAAGGAGCCGATGCATATATTTGGCATCTGATTGAAGAAAAAACAGATTATAGCTTGGCAGAGTTGACAGCCAATCATGGACTAATACTTGCTCAATTGACAGTTGGCTTGCGGAAAGCACAAAAATACCGAGATTTGATTCGGACAAATGATATGTTATCTGCGATCGCCTTAGCAGATTCGTTGACCGAATTAAATAATCGTCGTGCTTTAGAATGGGACTTGCCCAGGCAAATTCAAAGAGCTAGGACTCAAAAAACTTCCTTGAGTTTGATTATTCTGGATGTAGATCATTTCAAAAAAGTTAACGATACTCATGGACATTTAGTAGGCGATCGCATCTTGCAAATCTTATGTCAGCGTTTGCGCCACAATCTGCGCTGTCAAGATACAGCATTCCGCTATGGTGGCGAAGAATTTGTAATTCTTCTAGCTAACACTACTGATGATGAAGCACTATTAGTAGCCCGTCGTCTCAATCGCGTAGTCAGCGACGAACCATTTGCACTCAACAATAAACTGACAATTAATGTCACCATTAGTTTAGGTACAGCCTCTCTGCAAGCTGAGGATGATGAGAAAGGAGAGAGTCTGCTATATCGTGCCGATCAATGTTTGTTACAGGCTAAAACTTCTGGGCGTAATCGGGTGATTAACTCCAACTACTTATCTCATCATGGCTCACATTTGAAAGCTGTTTCTTCGTGAATTGGTATCAGTTCTATATTTGTAGTCAGATCATGTCGGCTAAAGATGCTTTAACCGACACCCAGAAACATTGGGGAATTGAAAACCGACTCCATTGGGTTCGCGATGTGACTTTTTCAGAAAACTTTCCACTGCGAAGAGGTGGTAATGCTCCAGTTAACTGGGCAATCTTACATAATTTTTTCATCACTCTTGCCAGATTTCTTGGTTTTCGCACTATCCCTCAAGCTCAACGTGCTGTCTTCCAATCAAATCCAAAAGGTTTTTTCTTTCTTTGTATGAAACCACCCTGCCCAACCCTCCTTAAAAAGGGGGGCAAAGAATCTCTTAAAGTCCCCTTTTTAAGGGGGATTTAGGGGGATCTAAAAAGTTATGGGGCAAAACGAGTAGTTTGAAAATATGTCCTAACGCACCCTAAGAAAGTTGAGTATTTGAAATTATACAAATAAATATGTTAGTAGGGACACGGCAATGTCGTGTCCCTACTAAAATTCTATATGTATCAAGCTTTTTGTGAAAAGCAGTCTAGCCTATTTATGAATAGTCTCCCGCTCTTTGGTAGCAGGTTCCTTATCTTTGAATAAGTCAGCCGCCGTTAAGAGTAACTCTCTCAATGTTTGTTTGATTTGGCGCTCTTTTCTGGCTAGAGATGTACCAGCTTCACCCAGTTTATCTTCTAACTGCGATCGCTTCTCTCCTACCTGTACAGCCATAGATTCTGCTTGAGGACGAGCCTTATCGTACCAGTGTTTAGCCTCATCTAGATAATCTTGAACCTCCATATTACGTCCGCCGTAGCGTGCAGCCATATTAGCTCGGACAATGGCTAGCTGCGCTTGCAGTTGGGCGTAACGTTTTTTTAACAATCCTACTTCTTCACTATCTTTAATCGCATTGACAGCAGAATCAATTGCAGTTTTGGTACTCGCAGGTTTTTCCTTACCCGTCTCTTCAATTTCTGCCAAAATTACATCAACCTCTTGTTGGAGTTGTTCTTCTTCACCATCCAGTTGAGCTTGTAGCCTTTTTATATCTGTTTGAGTTTGAGCAATGCTTTCGTGTCTTTTGCTATTAATACCTTCCAGCGCTCCTTCAATGGAAGCTGTCACTTCATCTTTGAGTTCGCCGCCTTTTTCTTGAAAGTTTTCAATTACAGCAGAAACTGCATCTTTCACAATGCCACGAACTTCACTAGAACCTTGTTTAAACTCCGAAGCTACTTGAGAAACTGCGGATTTTACAATTTCTCGAATCCGATCAGTTCTTAGTTGTCCAGTTTCTTTCGCTTGTTGCAAGTCGGCTTGAATTTGTTGCTTGATATTGTTAGGCATTTTCAACTCTTGGGGTTTAACTAATTTGGATAAAATTTTCTAGAAATGTTCCTACATCCACATTATGGCGTAGCCATATCTGGCTCGGTACTTCCTTTAGATAGAAAATTCTAGCCCTAAAGAGGTGATGTGTAGCATGTTGCCCATTTGTGAGATGATGAATATTTAGTGGTAGTAATCAGGAGTGAAATATGTGGCGAGTAAATATTACTTGTTCGGGTGATGCCTGGAAACTCTATGGTGTTGATTTTAAAGCGATCGCAGAGAAATATCAAGGTGAATTGATTGGTTCCAAAAAAATGCCAGATGGTACGCGCATTATGTCTTATAAAATTGAGGATGTTAGTGATGCAGAGTCTTTTCAAGAAGATTGTGCAAGTTTTGCCGGATTTACAACTGACTTTGAATCACTCTAGTATTGGTTATGATACTTATGCCTACAATTAGTATGTCCAAAACTGGAGAAGTTAATTGAAAAAACTACTTAAATTAGTATTAGTAACGTTTTTGTTATTAATCAGTACTTTTACTTTGCCTGCTAGTGCAACAGACACAGGTAACGGTGAACAAATATTTAGTGTTCATTGTGCTGGTTGTCATATCAATGGCAGCAACATAATTAGGCGTGGTAAAAATCTCAAAAAGCCAGCCCTGAAAAAGTATGGTATGGATTCCATAGAGGCAGTTACATCTATAGTTACCAATGGTAAAAATAATATGTCAGCCTACAAAGAGCGTCTCTCTGAACAGCAAATTCAAGACGTTGCTGCTTACGTTATCGAACAAGCTGAAAAAGGCTGGCGTTAAAAAATTAAGAGTTGGGAGTGAGAAGTTAGGAATTAAAAATTATCAGTTATGATTTATCTATTAGTAATTGTTAAGTCTTCCCATTCCTAACTTTTCACTCATAAATTGAAAATGAACTTACCCGCAGCTAGTCGTCTCCAATTTACTCCCGATTTGAACATCTGCCGCATATTAAATGGGATGTGGCAAGTCTCCGGCGGACACGGACAGATCAATCCCCAAGCCGCTATTGAGACTATGTTCAAATATTTAGATGCTGGCTTTACCACTTGGGATTTAGCAGATCATTATGGCCCTGCGGAAGACTTTATTGGTGAGTTTCGTTGCCAACTAATTGATACTCGTGGTAAAGATGCTTTATCTCAGGTGCAAGCTTTTACAAAATGGGTACCTCGTCCAGGCAAAATGACGAAGAAACTCGTCGAAGAAAATATTGATATTTCCCTGAGAAGGATGAATGTGCAATCGTTAGATTTGATGCAATTTCATTGGTGGGAATATCAGGATAAAAATTACCTGGATGCCCTCAAATATCTGGCAGAACTTCAGACTGATGGTAAAATTAAGCATCTAGGTTTAACTAATTTTGACACGGAAAACTTAAAGATTATTACTGAAGCAGGCATCAAAATTGTTTCTAATCAAGTACAATTTTCTCTGGTTGACCGCCGTCCTGAAGTTAATATGGTGGAGTTTTGTCAGCAGCATGACATTAAGCTTTTTACTTACGGTACACTATGCGGCGGTTTGTTATCAGAAAACTATTTGGGTAAACCGGAACCAAAAGGATTTGATCTATCTACTGCTAGTTTGAAAAAATATAAAAATATGATCGATGCTTGGGGTGGTTGGCAATTATTTCAAGAATTGCTGGCTATCCTGAAGGAAATTGCTAATAAGCATAGGGTAAGCATTTCCAACGTGGCAGTGCGTTACATTTTAGATCGGCCAACTGTGGGTGGTGTGATAGTTGGTGCCAGACTTAGTGTATCTGAACATATAGAAGATAACGCCAAAGTATTTAGTTTTAGTTTAGATGAAGACGATCGCGATCGCATCAATGCAGTATCTCGCCAGTCACGCGATTTGTACCAGCTAATCGGCGATTGCGGCGACGAGTATCGGCGATAACCATTAAGGCGTTGGCTTTGTTGACGATTGAATTTCCTGATAATACGGTGAAGGTTATTGTGCAATCTACCCTTGCAAACCATGCCGCTAAACTTTGCCTTCGCCCTCAGTCAACAGCAAACTTTTGAACTGCGCTGTGATTATGGCTCACGTCGCCTGGATAAAGCAGAGTTGGCAGCACTCATTGATTTGTGTGAGCAAAATTATTACACTCAACAAAAAGATTATCTACCCTATCTCACTCAGTTGGGACGGCAACTTTATCAATGGCTGGATGGTAAAGAAGGATGGCTGAGAAGGGCGCTGGATGAGGCGGATGAGCAAACAATTCTTCTAGATTTGATTAAAACCAGCGAAGCACAGGGGTTGAACCCAGAAACAGAACGGGTGGCGTTGGGATTGGCACATTTGCCTTGGGAATTGCTGCATGATGGTGCAGGGTTTTTAATAGAACGCCAGAATCTTTCCGTCTTACCAGTACGTTCTGTGCAGCAGCGTCAAACTCAAGTAAAAAGTACCTTGGCGGCGCGGTTGTGTACGCGTGTGGAGGCGCAGCGTCCCAATTTTGCGCGAGTCGTGCTGATTGGCCCTTTGGATGAGTGGGGTTTGCTGAATAAGCTTTCTAATAAGTTTGAGCGGTTTGCAGGTGTGCCCGCACTTTTGAACGAACCAAAGATATCTCTGAAAGGACGGTTGCAAAACTTTTTTGAAGCAATAGAAAACATTCACAAACAACCCTTACTGCTGGTGCTGGATGACTTTGAGCAAAATATCCCCACAGCTAATATTGAGGATGGCTCATTGCGGATGACGGCGGAAGTGTATGAGATTTTAAGGGCGATTTGTGGGGCGTTGGCAGAAACCGGGGCAGAAAGTCGGCTGATTGTCACCTGTCGCTATTTGAAAGAAGACACTTTGCCACCTCATCGTCTGCATTTGGAATCTTTGGCAGGGATGAGCAGCAGTGATATTGATAAAATCTGTTTTTTTTTAGATAAAGAAGTTAGGCAACAGTTAAAAACTCAGCGAATTATCCACATTGCCGATGGTAATCCCCGCTTGCTGAAGTGGTTGTTAGAGGTTATTCAGCAACCAGGAATAGCGGCGGATGAATTATTGAATCGGCTGGAGGCGACTGAGCAGAAATTCCGCGAAGATATTTTGGCACAAACTCTGCTGGATGCCTTGGAACCTGAAGAACAAAAGTTTCTTGCACGGTTGAGTGTGTTTCATCTGCCTGTTACTGTTGAAATCATCAATGCCATTACCGCCACACTTCTACCTCTTCAAAAGCTTATCAGCCTTAGCCTAGTCGAGTCCGCCAGCACTCAACCCACCCAGCCAGCTAATTACCGGGTAACGACAATATTAGAAGCCTTGCTGAAACCAGTATTGAGTGATGCCGAGTGGCAAGCAACGCGACAGCAAGCGGTAAAGAAAATCTATCAAGTTTGGTGGGAGGAGTCTAATCAGTCATGTACAGACGAACAAGCATTAGAGGTTTTGCGTTTAGGACTAATAGCTGAAGAACAGGAGGTTGCTGCCAAAGTTAGCGATATCGTTGCTACTGATTGGGTAAACAAGTCTCGCTTTTTGGAAGCTGTACAGCTATGCCAGCAAGTTTTGGCAGTTTTTCAAGACTACCGTATCTTTGGAACCATCGCTCGTGCTGAGTACTTTTTAGGCTTCGTTGAAAACGCTGTTGTTCATTATCAGCAAGCCTTAAACCTTTGCCCTGATGATGATGTCACGGAAAAAGCTGGAACCTTGGGCAATTTGGCATGGGTAATAGCCCAACAAGGAGACATTGAACGAGCGCTTTTCTTGTACCAGCAGTCTTTGGAAATAAGTGAGCGCATTAGTGATGTCCGAGGAAAAGCTATAACTCTCCACAATATGGCAGGAGTAATAGCTGAAAAAGGAGATATTGAACGAGCGCTTTTCTTATACCAGCAAACTTTAGAGCTATTAGAATCTGTTGGCGATTTCAGTAACAAATCTACCACACTGAACAACATAGCAAAAGCAATCGCTGATTTAGGAGACATTGAACGAGCGGTGTCTTTGTGGCACGAATCTTTAAAAATAAGTCAGAGTATTGGTGACGTTATATCTCAAGCCGAAATTCTGACAAATCTTGCTTATATTGCAGGCAAGACAGGAGATAAAGACAGACAGTTAGATTTAAATCTACAAGCACTCCAGCTATTTGTAAAGATTCGAGCTTATAGGCATTTGGTTACAGTAATAACTAATTTAGGTGAAGCAGATGAAAGCAAAGGTTTAATTTACTTTGCTCAAGCAACTTGGCTCTGTCTCAATATTCAAGTACCCTTACCAAATACAATGACCATATTCGCTCATCTCTATCAGGCTTTACCTCAAGGAAATGAACTTCAAGCCTTGCTAACAACAACTACTTTGTTTTTGTGCAATCAGCTAGACGAAGATCATCCCCTGTTTAAGGAACTCCAGATTCTTGGTGGCAGGATGATAATAGCATTGGCAGAAGCCCAAGGGATTGACAGACAAGAAGCTAATACTGCTTGGTTTCGCCAGCAACGGCTAAATGATCCAGAATATTTCCTCCCCCGACTCAATCAACGCCTAGAGGAGATAGTCGGTGATAGGTGGTTGTTTGACCGCAGTCAAGTTTCAATGGGTGAATAAAGGGAAATGCGATTACAATTACACCGTAAAGTCAAAAATTCACTCTGCTGTAAAAGCAAATACCGCCCTTAGTGCTTCTGAGGTGAGAGTAGGATAATTTTCTAGCACTTGTTGTTCTGTCCATCCCGCAGCAAACAAACCCAATAAGAACTCTACAGATAAACGAGTTCCTTTCACAGTCGGCTTACTCAGCAGAATTTTGGGGTCTGAATGAATGTACTGTTTCCAGTCCATAGTTTGTACTCCCACTAAGCTACAGCTATTGTTGCACAGTATGATTTTTGTTGGCTTGGTGAAGGGGAAATGCGATCGCCGCGTTAATCTTAAATTAATTGACGACAATATAACCAGTTTATGCAATCCCTAAATATCACACTGCCAGATGCGATCGCTTAGGGAACTATGATTATTGTTAGATTGCTAAGTGGGGAAATGCGATCGCGCTACTCTAAAATTAATTGGCAATAGATAACACGTTCACGAGTATCAAAGACTCATTAAAGGAGTTCAAAGACTCATTAAAGGAGAGCAAAGACTCATTAAAGGAGAGCAAAGACTCATTAAAGGAGTTCAAAGACTCATTAAAGGAGTTCAGAGGCTCATTAATGGAGCTAAAAGACTCATTAAAGGAGTTCAGAGGCTCATTAATGGAGTTCAAAGACTCATTAAAGGAGATCAAAGGCTCATTAATGGAGTTAAAAGGCTCATTAATGGAGTTAAAAGACTCATTAAAGGAGTTCAGAGGCTCATTCACAAGTCTTCAAGAGCAACACGGAGATTCTTCACAAAAATAACTTAAACTTGACAGACAGCTAGTCTACTTCGTACATCTGCTTATGCTTGGCTAAAAGCTCTTGATATTTCTCATTTGTCTTTGCTTCTACCCACTTCGCTTTAAATATTGCTGCTGATTCCGCTTTCACGGGATCTACTTCATAGGGAAGAATCTCTTTTTTGGAACCTGAATCTTCGGAATTTTGTTTATACTTCCTGCCGCTTTTATGATTAGCATAACGGCGAGAGCGAGTATAGCCCATTTGGATAAACTTTCGTGCCATATCTGCGCCGACAAAATCATCTTTATCTAAATAATCAAGAAACATCTCATAGATTTTTTCACTCGACTCTCTAGCAATCTCAGGAGTTTTGAATCGCCAGTAGGGAAGGATTTCTGATTTGTATGGTTCAACCAAAAGTACACCCTGCTCACCCTTCCCAACACGATAGAGTTCAGGATGTTGGCGAAAATCAATAATTTTAAAGTCTAAAGAATAATCAAAAGCCATGATAGATTTTTATTAGGAATAGTAAACTTTAAAAAAAAGTTCAACTTCTATCTAAGTATTGAGATTTTGTTGATTATGCTATCTAGCACCCAATCCATGAACAGTGTCCTTGCGCCAGGAAATTTGCGTAAAGTGCATCACATTGCCCTCAACGTTAAGGATATGCAAGCTTCCCGCTACTTTTATGGCACAATCCTGGGTTTGCATGAACTCACAGGCGACGAAGTACCCGCAACCCTGGTGGAACTTGTCGCATCTGGGAAAGTAGCCAACTTCATCACCCCCGATGGTACAATTTTGGATTTATTTGGGGAACCGGAATTATCACCACCAAATCCAGACCCAGAAAAGACCTTCACCAGAGCCTACCATCTCGCCTTTGACATCGATCCGCAGTTATTCGATCGCGCGGTGACAGTAATCAGAGAAAATAAAATAGCGATCGCACATGGTCCTGTCACTCGTCCTACTGGTAGAGGAGTGTATTTTTACGATCCAGATGGCTTTATGATTGAAATTCGTTGCGATCCAGATGTCCATTAAATAATTATTTGTCAGTAAATCACCTCAAACTATTTCTGGAGAAAGTGTTTTACCTGATTTTGTACTAAATCTGAAAAAAATTTGGGTATGATAATGTTTTAAAATACTCAAAGGGATAAAACAAAATTGAGAAATCCTATGTGCCAAAAGTGGCAATAATTCTTTAAAAAACACTACTTAATTTACTATGACCGCAAAACTTACACAATTATTTAAAGTAATTGAAGACACAATCACAAAACCGCCAATTCCACACGAACCATACAAGCAATCATTGAAAGCCTGGGCGATGTATTGTTTGCGAGACAAAGGTTTTATAGTTGCTTATGCTCAAAATGCCGACTTTGCCATTGAAAGAAAACGTGAAGAAAAGCTATATTTTAAAGTTTCAAACAGCCCTGATGATTTAGATAATTCTTTTAACTGGATTGTTTGGGATAGTGTAACCAAAAGCGCCAGTCTTATTCCCCAAAAAATAGACTGATGCCAAAATAGTCATCAAATTTTTTCCTGATTCTTGAACTATTCTGACTCCTGTTAGCGCAGCGGGGCGTAACCCATTCTGACTCCTAAATTCTAACTAGACAACTGCTGCACAAATCTTTGATATTCTGGCGAATTTAATCCCAACTGCAACACAGCCAAGACTTGCTGCATATTGCCAGCAAGTAAATCGGGCATTGATAACCACAAACCAGGAAATACTTGACTTTTGATAATTCCATCTGCGTCCACTTCTAAAGAGACATATTCTCCTTGTTGCAGGCGAAACCAATCTAATTTGTTTTCAAATATTTGCCAAACAATGTATTCTTTTACCGCATTACGACCATAGACTTTTTTCTTATCATGTAAATCAATAGCAACACTGCTAGCCGCTATCTCTATTACGAGTTCTGGCGCACCTTCGATGTAATCATCATTACTCAAACGAGATTGTCCTTGAGATGCTGGTGTGATTAATAGCACTCCATCAGGTTGCGGTTCATTGTCTCGATCTAATCGGACTGTTGGCTTAATTCCCAATTTCACACTAGGAGTTAATGCTTCATAAACTCCCAGCCAACCTATTAGATGACCATGTGGTTCAGCATGACTTTCAAAGCGTAATGGGGATGCCAAATATACAACTCCTTCAATTAATTCTGCCTTTTGATGACGGGGCATTGCTTGATAGCGTCGCTCAAATTCGTAGCGAGTCAGGCGATCGCCATTTTCTAAAGGAGGAATTCGTTGCTTGAGTGATAGGTTGACCATGATTTTCTGCTCTGGCAAAGAGTCTTGCTTTATTATGGCTTGGTACATATTCTTCTACGGAAATACTACCCAAGCCTCATTTTGTTAATAAATCGCTAGAATCAAGTTTCTCAAATACCATTAAATGCTGTTGAGGTAACAAGTTTTTAGTTTCCCGCCAAACCAAACCAACAGCTTGCATTTCTTTACGGACTTGCTTTTGAGTCATCTTGTGCAGACCTTTAATCATAATAAAGGGATTTTCACCCCGGTACTCAACCAGTACCACCCGGCCACCTGGTTTAAGTGCTTTCACAATTCCTTGCATCACTTCTTGGGGATACTCAAGTTCATGATAAGCATCTACCATCAAGGCTAAATCGATACTTTCAGATGGTAAGTTAGGGTCAGTAAAAGTGGCTAAAATCGGCTCAACATTGGTGATATTTTTCTCTTTTTTGAATAACTCAATAATTTCCAACATTTCAGGCTGAACATCTACAGCCAACACCTTACCTGCTGTTAATAACGGCGCGATACGAAAGCTTAAGTAACCTGTACCAGCGCCAATATCCGCCACCACATCATTAGGTTTCAGATTGAGGAGGCTGACTACCTTACTTGGCTGTTCTTCTCGCTCTCGACTGGGACGTTCTAGCCAGCCGGCGCCAGTGTATCCCATAACTTGGGCGATTTCGCGCCCCATGTAGTATTTGCCAATACCATCTGGACTGTGGATTATCCGTTGTTCGTAAACAGTGGTGGATGAAGATGCGGCTTGTGCTGTCAGGGTTGGGTTCAGCAGCGAACAACTCAAGATCGCAACAAGAGTTACTATAAAGTGGAGAAAATTTGACATTTGGTTATGACTGATCAAGATAGTTATAAGCAGCAACTAAAAGAATTTTATGGTAGTAGAACGACTTATGACCATGAGAAAGACACTCGCCATCCTCTAGAAGCCAAGCTTCTACTTGAATTTGTTCCACTACATTCGGGACAGAAAATCCTTGATGTGGCGACTGGAACAGGTTTAGTTGCGATACCCGCTGCTGAAAAAGTTGGTTCAGATGGCTCCGTTATTGGGATTGATATGACCCCTGGAATGTTGCATCAAGCAAGACTTAAGATTGCAGCAGCAAGATTACAAAATATCGAGTTGATTGAGGCAGATGCAGAATATTTCAACTTTACTGATAGTAGTTTTGATGTTGTCTTTTGCTGTGAGGCAATTGTACTTTTTCCTGATATCCTTGCTACTTTGCAAAAGTGGTACGGCTACTTGAAAACAGGAGGGTATGTGGCATTTACCTGTCCTCCCGAAACTGCTATTATGGCATCTCTTCAGCAGAGGATCTGCGCTAGAGTTTTGGGTGTATCGCTACCACATATCCTTGAACCACTGGGAACTCCAGAAAAATGTCGGAAATTGCTTAATCAGGCAGGTTTTAGAGATATCGAAATTAAGATTGAACCATCAGGACGTTATCACCCTCTTAGTGATAACAGATTATCAATGACAGTAATTAATATAAATTTTAAAGGCAATCCTCTGTTGTCAAAATTATCACCAGAACAACTAAATCAATTGCAAGTTGAGTACAAAGCAGAAATTGAGAAACTAGCAACCGATCGAGGTCTTTGGATAGACACTACAAAGTTCTTTGTTCGCGCTCGAAAATAAGTTGATGAGCTTTGTTCCTGAACTGACAGCTTCGGGCGATCGCGCATGATAATCTTGCGGTTAATAATGACAATCACAGTTTAAGCTTCTAGACCGATGTGGAAGTAAATATTTTCAGGATTTACTTAAACAGCCTCTTAAAAAATTTGTAATCCAACCTTTGGACGCTTATATGCAAAACCTGTCCCTGATATTAGTGCCTGTACTCGCTGCACAGAAAGTAGTAGGTGACGGTGTAATTAAACCTCTCGGTCATCATGAACTGCTGTTGGTGCTAGTACAACTGTCACTGTTGCTTTTCGTAGCGCGGGGATTAGGTGAGTTGATGCGCCGAATTAACCTACCGCCTGTTGTTGGAGAATTACTGGCGGGTGTGCTGCTTGGCCCTTCTCTATTTGGTTTGCTCCTTCCAGACTTACAGGCGCACATCTTTCCCAAAAGTCAAGAACAGTCTAATTTACTTTCGGTGATTTCTTGGTTAGGTGTGTTATTTTTGCTGATTGTGACTGGGTTGGAGACGGATCTCAAGCTGATTCTTCGTAAGGGTAAAACGGCTCTTTTGATTTCACTGGGCGGAATTATTATCCCCTTTATCACTGGATTTGGGCTGGGCTGGCTATTACCAGATAGTTTTTTAGCCGACCCAAAAAAGCGACTGGTATTTAGTCTGTTTATCGCCACAGCAATGAGTATTTCGGCAGTCCCAGTGATTGCAAAGGTGCTGATGGACTTAAATCTGATTCGCCGTGACATTGGTCAAGTTACCTTAGCCGCTGGGATGACTGATGACACCATCGGCTGGATTTTACTTTCTGTGGTTTCAGGTTTAGCTAGTAGTGGCAAATTTGACCTGGGGACAATTTTCCACTCTGTAAGCGCGGCCATATTATTTTTAGCGATCGCCTTTACAATTGGGCGTACCATTGTAGACCAGATTTTGCGCTGGGTTGATGACTACGTTGGCGGCATCGCCGCTAGTATGTCGGTTGTGCTGATTCTTGCGCTCTCGGCAGCAGCACTTACCCACGGATTAGGTCTAGAAGCGGCATTAGGTGCTTTTGTAATGGGGATTCTAGCAGGCCAATCCCGCCGCTTTAGCAATGAAGCTGGACACATGCTAGAAGTCTTCACAGCAGCCTTTCTAGCGCCAATTTTCTTTGCTTCAGCCGGCTTGAAAGTTAATTTGCTAGCTCTGTTAGTCCCTCAAACGTTGATATTTGGCTTGATTGTTCTCGCTGTCGCTTGTGTTGGTAAATTTACAGGTGCTTACCTTGGTTCTCGTGCGGGTGGCTTGAGTCATTGGGAAGGTTTGGCGATGGGTTCCGGGATGAATGCTCGCGGGGCGATGGAAATCGTCGTTGCCACCATTGGTTTATCTTTGGGAGTGCTGAATCCCCAGATGTATTCGATTATTGTCATGGTAGCGATCGTCACTTCCCTAATGGCTCCACCCCTGCTGCGCTGGACTTTATCAAAAGTGGTTATGGGTGAAGAGGAAGCTCGACGTTTGGAACAAGAAGAACAGGATAGCCGCAGCTTTATCAAGCAGATTCACCGTATCTTAATACCTACTAGTGGTGGTCCCAACATCCAACTGGCGGCGCAACTAGTCGGTTACATGGCTCACCAAAACTCAATAGAAGTTACATCTTTATATGCCCTGAGTGATAAGCAACCTCAAAGCAAAGCACGCCGGATGGAGGCAACCCAGGTTAAAGATACTGCTGCCGAGCAAGCTCTAGCTGCTGTCACTGAGGAAATGCAGCTACCTGCTGATACCACCTTGCAAACAAAAACGGAGTCGGGGCGTAATAAAGCGGAGGTAATTTTGAATGAAGCAAACAAAAACTATGACTTAATTGTACTGGGAGCTTCGGAACAGATCCGCCCCCAGAAAGCATTGTTTAATTTGCTTGTCGATCGGGTTGTCCAAGAAGCGCCTTGTGCAACGATGGTGGTGAAGTCGCATCTACCCCAACCGAAAGACGAGATATGCAAAATTCCTCAACAACAGCTGAAAAAGATTTTGGTGCCAACGGTGGGGACAGAATATAGTAAAAATGCCGTAGAAATGGCAAGTACGATCGCAGCTCAAACCGGGGCATTAGTGATGATCGTTAACGTGATTAATTTGCCACAGGTTGAGTATATTCTTTACGAACAGCGATCGCTAGCTCCAGTGAAGGAAATTGCTCACGATATGCTCGAACAGCAAGCAGCCATTGGCCGCAATCTGGGTGCTGATGTCAAAACCTATATTCTTCAAGGAACCAGCCCAGAAAGGGAAATCCTCAAGTTTGCCAAAACTCAGGAGGTTGACCTAATTATTCTAGGGAGTAATATCCGCATGGTTACAGGTCGCGTTTTCTTCGGTCATAGAGTCGATGCAATTCTGAGTAAAGCCCATTGCCCAGTAGCAGTAATTACTGCGCCATAAGATTGCTGAGTGATGAGTAATGAGTGCTGAGTTCTGAGTTCTGTTAGCGGTAGCGGGGCGTTGAGCCATTGCTGAGTTCTGAGTGCTAAGTTCTGAGTATAAACCCAGTTGCTTTAAAGCTTTGAGCAATCAACACTGTCCTAACATATCTGACTACAGCTATACATTTATTTCATAGACATTGCAAAAAAGAATGTAGAGACGTAGCAGTGCTATGTCTCTACAAAAGTTCTGGATAACGCATATTTAATTTCACCAGATGTCTAATAATTTGGTCTTAGCGCGAAGCCCTAGATGTTACCGATCTTTGCAAATTAGCTAGAGCGCGATTGTAATCCAAAATAGCTGCGACGCGATTACCTTCTGCTCTTGTCAGATCATTTTCAGCATCAATTACCTCTGTTTGAGTGCCTACACCAGCTTGGAACCTCAATCTTGCTAAATTCAGAGCTTCCCTGGCTTGATTTAAAGCCACACTAGAAGTTTGCACATTATTTAAATTGGATTGCAATTGAGCATAATACTGTTCTACATCAAAGCGAATTAGGTCGCGCTGGTTAGCAAATTGAGTCTCTGCGATCGCAATATTAGCTCTCGACTGAGCCGCCCTTGCTCTTGCTGCTCCGCCATCAAACAAAGTGAGATTTCCGTTAAGTCCCAATGAATAGCCATCAGTAATGCTGATGCCATCATTATACCGATCTGACAGGTTGTAGTTGGCTGCTAAACTAACTTGCGGTCCTAGCTGTGAAAGTGCCTGCCGTCGCTGTTGCTCGTAAATATTACGTTGTCCCAAATACTGTTGCAACTCTGGACGATTTTGAAACGCTTGGACAATACTTTGTTCTACCGTCTGCTGCCAAAGACCCGCTAATTGTACGGGATCTGAGGCACTGATTTCAGCTGACTGCGATAAACTTAACAACGTGGCAAGCTGACGACGGGCAATTTGCTGTTGTGAGATCGCATTAGTAAGTAGTTGTTGGGCATTTGCTAAATTCACCTGAGCTTGCAGCACATCGAACCGCGTCCCCACTCCAGCCTGTTCTCTAGCTTGAGTATCCCGCAAACTAGCCTGGGCATTTTGCACAGCAGATCGATTAATTCTGACTTGTTCATCTGCTTGTTGCAAATCGTAGTATTGAGTGGTGGCATTCAACCTAATTATCAAAGACTGACTTTCAACATTTAATTCATCTATCCGTAGCTGTTCCTCTGCGGCTCTGATAGCCGCTACTGTGTTCCCAGAACTATAGAGATTATAATTCAGTTGTGCTGAACCATTAAAAGAGGTGCTGCCTTGAGATGAGTTGTTACTAAAACCATTACCACTATTAGTCACACTACTGTTAATACCAAGAGTAGGATATAAGGCAGCTTGAGACTCGCGTAGCGCCGAGCGAGTGCGTTCTAGCTGTAATATAGCTACCTGTAAGTCTCGATTGTTGCGTTTTGCGAGTTCTAAAGCTTGTGCCAAACTGATTGGTACAGTTCCCTGAATCCTTACTTCCTCCGGTTTAGTCGGAAATTGCAGAGGATTGGGACTGGGGTTGAGGCGATCGGGAACTTGTACAGAGCTTGAGGAATTCTGTGCTTTTAGCGGAGTTGCTGCACTTGCTGCATTTGGAAAAAGAATCGTGAGCGCGACAGAAACCCAGGTAAAATGCACGAAGAATAAGCTGAAATTCATAATCTAGATATAGTAATTAATTAGGTTTTTTTGAGGATATAATCAAAAGTTTTCATCCTGATTGACCTACAGAGATTTTAATCTTAAATTCCTCCTCAAAGGGTTGATCTTAACAAATTAGCCGACAATCAAACCATCCTGAACTCGGATAATCCTTTGGGTTTGAGCAGCAATATCAGGTTCATGAGTGACAATCACAATTGTGATCCCTTGGTTATTAAGTTCAGTCAGTAAACTCATTACCTCATGGGAGGTTTCAGTATCTAAAGCTCCTGTTGGCTCATCTGCCAAAACTAATGCAGGTCGGTTGACCAAAGCACGAGCGATCGCAACCCGTTGTTGTTGTCCGCCAGAGAGTTGACTGGGACGGTTAGCGATGCGTCCCCCTAATCCCACCTTTTCTAAGGCTTCTAATGCCCTTTCCCGGCGTTTTGGCTTGGGCAAGTTAGCGTAAACCATTGGCAACATGACGTTTTCCAACGCTGTTGCCCGCGCCAATAGGTTAAATTGTTGGAAAACAAAACCAATCCTTTGGTTACGGATATAGGCTAATTCATCATCATCAAAAGTCGTCAGGTTTCTGCCTTCAAAAATATAGTCTCCAGTTGTCGGACGATCCAGACATCCCAAAATATTCATCAGCGTGGATTTACCTGAACCTGACGCACCCATAATTGAGACATATTCCCCTTCCTCAATAGAGAGTTCAATTCCCTTGAGGATCGGAACACTAACTTCTCCTAAGTAGTAGGTTTTTGTAATAGATTCCATCCAAATCATTGTTGGCATAAGAGTTAGGAATTACGAATTACGAATTACGAATTACGAATTATTTAGTCGCTTCTTAAAGCGTTGATTGGATCTAATTTAGATGCATTCCGTGCTGGAATCACCCCAGCGACTAAGCCAACGCTCAATGAGAGTCCAAAGCCAGCAATGATCGACCAGAAAGAAATTACAAAGGGAAATTTGAAACTGTTTGCAGCTATAAAGGCTAATAAAACGCCAGTTGCCATCCCAATACATCCGCCAACAATGGAAATCACGATCGCTTCGGCTAAAAATTGATTAAGTATTGCCGAATTGGTGGCTCCTACGGCTTTGCGAATCCCAATTTCTCGCGTCCGCTCAACCACGGAAACTAGCATAATGTTAGCAATACCGATTCCACCAACCACTAAGGAAATTCCTGCGATCGCTACCACCATTACTGTAAATAAACCCACAATACTAGTAAAGGTACTAACAATATCAGCTTGATTGGTCAGTCGAAAATCATCAGCTTGTGGCGGATAAATGTTATGACGCAACCGTAAGAGATTGGTAACTTGAAACTGAGCGGCTTCTAACTGCTCCTGATTAGCGCCTTTGACTAAAATTCCACTTACAGAAACGCCCACCAAAGCATTATTCCCAACAAGTCTCTTCGACATACTAGTTAGAGGAATAAAAATCTGGTCATCTCGATCCATCGGCCCCTGAGCGCCTTTAGGTTCCATCACCCCAATTACTTCATAAGCCTCTCCCTGAATCCGAATTTTCTCACCGATCGGATTTACACCCTGTGCAAAGAGTGTTTTTTGAACTGTAGGGCCAAGAATGGCAAGCTGTGCGGCAGTATCTAGTTCTTCTTGGGTAAAATATCTCCCTTGTTGGGGGTGAGTATTTCTGACTTCTGGGTAGTTCAAATCAGTGCCATAAATAGTTGTTGAGGTGTTTTGTCCTGCATAGACAACTTGAGCAGTCCGTTGGAGATAAGCAGAAACCATCTGTGCTGATGGCGCTTGTGTAGCGATCGCCTTGGCATCTTCCCAAGTTAAGGTACTGCTAGAACCTACTCCTTGACGGACATTCCCGCTTCTTGCCGCACCAGCCAAGATTTGGATCACATCTGTACCCAATGCTTGTATCTGTTGCTCTACACCCTTTTGCACTCCCTGACCGACAGAAGTAATGGCAATGACTGAAGAAATCCCAATAATCACACCCAACATAGTTAGACCTGTGCGTAATTTGTTACTCCACAAAGTCTCTGCCGCCATTGTCAAGATTTCCAGCAATGGTACTGTGCGGGTATTCTTAGCTTTGTAAAAGCCCTTAAATCTCTTAAACATAATGTTTTATTTAAAGAAGAATGCAGAATTCAGAATCCAGAATTCAGAATCAATTAGTGGAGGAATTAAACCCACATATTTACCCGCCAGTCAAACTTGAATTCATGCTGAATTCTGACTCCTGACTCCTGAATTCTTTATTGTTAAAACTCACTTTAAGGGGAACCACCGCCTGAACGACTACCACCACCGCCACCACCGCCTGAACGACCACCGCCACCGCCACCGCCACCGCCACCGCCTCCTCCAAGACCAGGCAGAACTCCTCCTCGTGGTGTTGATTGCGGGCGCGATCCTGGTGGGAAACTGAGCAATACTCTCTCGTTTCCTGTCAATCCAGACTTAACTTCAGTAAAGTTATTCGCGGTAACGCCAGTCTCAATGCGAGTAAAGATAGGTTTGTTATCTGCTCCAGCCACATATACACCTGTGGCATTTTGTTGGCGCACCACTGAGGCTGTTGGCACTACTAGAACATTTTGAACTTGACCGACTTGAAAATCTACTTCTGCATTCATCCCAGACCGCAGTAGTCTTTGAGGATCTGAAAGTGATACTCTCACTTCAAAACTGGTGACGTTTTGCTCTACTATTGCTTGGGCAGCAATTTGGCTGACTTTACCTTCAAAGGTCTTTCCTGGGTAGGCATCTGCTTTAATCGAGACTTTTTGACCAAGGCTGATTTTGGAAATATTTGTTTCCGCTAAATTGGCGACGACTTCATTTGTGGAAGCTAAAGACAAGATTGAAGAAGAAGAAGAAGAAGCTACTTCACTACTAGCAGTTGTAGGTGTCACAAAAGCGCCGGGATCGGCAAATTTCTTTGTCACTACCCCATCAAAGGGTGCGCGAATGATCGTGTCATTGATTTCGGCTTGGATGTTTTGCAGCGAACCACGAGCCGATGTTACCTGGGCGCGGGCTGCATTAATATCTTCTTGGCGCGTTCCGGCTTTCAGAAGTGCCAAAGCTTGCTGTCTCTGCTTCACTACAGCTTGTGCTTGCTCGATGTCTTCTGGACGTGACCCGGCCTTTTGCAACCCCAGTGCTTGCTGTGCTTCATTTACGTTAGCTTGGGCGCTGTCACGATTGGAACGGTTTTGGTTAAGAGTCTGAAGGGAAATACCGCCTGCATTGTAAAGTTGCTGATTGCGGACAAAATCATCTTCTGCTTGGCGAAGGGCGGCTTGAGCGCTTTGCAAACGTGCCTGTGCTTGGGCAATATCTTGAGAGCGATTACCTGCTTGTACCTTTTGTAAATTCGCCTGGGCTTCGTCTAATACTCCTTGTGCTTGAGCAATATCTTGAGGACGATTGCCTGCGATCGCTTTTTGCAAATTCGCCTCGGCTTGTGCCAATTGTCCTTGAGCAGAGGTAAGTTGCCCCCGCAGGTTGGAATCATCCATGTAAGCGACAATCTGTCCTTGTTTGACGATATCTCCTTCTTTCGCCAGCAGGCTTTTCAAGATGCCGGAATTTTTTGGGCTGAGGTTAATTGACCGCTCAGGTTTTATCGTTCCGTTCGCTGAAACTGTGATTGTTAAACTCTGTCTTTCTACAGGCTTTGTCAGCACCCGACGGCTAGCTTGTTGACGGGAAACAACCGTTGCTTGGTAATAAACGGCATAGCCAATTCCACCCAAAAGGCAAAAAGCAATTAGCCAAGAGAGCCAATTACGTCTGCCCTTTTTTTTCTTTACCTCTGGAACTAAAACTGAGGAATCTACGGTATTTGGTGTATCAATTTTCATATCCATTTTATCTATAAGGAACGGCTACCGAGCTAGTTATTCACGGCTAATATAGCCTGGTAGCCTTATACCGACAATGATTTTGAGTTTTTAGTGTTTTAAAGGTTTATTTGCAGTACCAATCCACTAGGAAGTCTGAAGTAATCATCACGCACTCTAACTAATCTCCCAGCCGGAACAATTTCCTGATTAGGAAGAAGAATATCCCCGTTGGGAAGTCGGAAGTAACCTTGATTACGCAATCGGGCTATGGATCTAGCAGGAATAATTTGCCCATTGGGATATCTGATATCACCATTACCAAGTCTGACTACTCTGTTATAGGATTGGTTGTCACGGTTCCAATTATCCTGATCTCTAGGGTTTCTGATTTCTACAGTATTGTTGGATCTGCCATCGCGGTTCCAATTATCCCGATCTCTAGGGTTTCTGATTTCTACAGTATTGGTGGATCTGCCGTCGCGGTTCCAATTGCCCCTGTCTCTAGAATTTCTGATTTCTACAGTATTGTTGGATCTGCCATCGCGGTTCCAATTGCCCCTGTCTCCAGCGTTTCTGTCTTCTCTATAGTTGGATCTGCCGTCGCGATCCCGACCTTGATCGCTTTGAGCAACAACGTGGGCTTTCGTCTCAGCATTTGCAGGCGCAGTCAAGAGAGTGGGAACAACGAGCAGGGCAGCAGTAGCAGCTAAAACTATCGATAAACGATTTGATTTCAACATGGAATTGATTCCTTATTTAGATTAAAGTTCTATTATGATTAGGTTCAAATTCAGCAATTTAGACAGTTGCTTTTGTTTTGGCATCAAGATGTCTAATATTTACCTCATCGTATAAATTCATACATTACAATTATTGCTCAAAATCTTTAAACCGATGTATGACCAAAGTCATTAGTAATTCCAGACTGATGTATGACCAAAGTCATAAGTTTTTTGAATAGGGAGTGGGGCATTGGGCACTTGTACTGAGCGTACCCCTCCGGGGAAGCAAGCTACGCGTAGCATCTAGTAGAGAAGTATTGGGTATTGGGCATTGGGCATTGGGAATTAATCAATAATTCTGCTCCCCTGCTCCCTCATCCCCACTTAAGCTTGGCTTGGTGCAATTCCTTGCCAAACAATATCCACAAGATTCTGGACAAATGTTGATACTTCTGTGGCACGATCGCCAGAATTTAATGGTAATTCGGTAGTTGGTATACTGACTTGAGACGATATCTGCTCTACAAAAACGTAGTTCATCAGCGATCCTAGTAAGATATGAGCCACTGTCTGGGGATCGCAAGGGCGAAGCCGATCTTGGTTGATCTCACGCTCTAGGAAAGCAGTCAGTGCTTTGACATCTTGCATGGGTCTTGGTTCTTTACCTCCAAATTCTGGGAGTGCATTCCCTCGCGATCGCAGCATTACGATCAGAGGCAACACCTCACGATGGAATTCCATAATCTGGAGACAAACCTTGATGAGGTTTTCTTTGAGATCGCCTTTACCACAAAGAGATTCCAACTCGCTCACCCAGAGGGGTTTTTCTGGAATTCCCATCGCTGCAAAAAATAATTCTTCTTTCGTTGAAAATCGCTTAAAAATTGAAGCTTCAGAAATACCAGCCTGGTGAGCAATTTCTAATGTTGAAGCACCAAATCCTTGTTGTAGGAAAACTTGTCGAGCGGCTTCTAAGATTTGCTGATTGGTGATTCTGGGTATCCGAGCCATAAATAAGTGAGTGATTACTTATTAATTTATTGGTTTGATTATGGGTATGTCAAGAACTAATGACGTAAGATTTTGCTACCGTCAAGAGCGCAGATCGTTTAAGCTAGCTGAAAGATTCTTTGATTAGTGGCTTAAAGGCGGTAATGTGCCTAAACATGTTCGTTTGATTTCTCTTTTAATGGTCTGTAGTTTGTGGAGTATGCCAAAAGCCGCTAACGCGCAGGCATTAATACCCCATACACTGCAACTAGATGCGACAAAGTTAGAGAAGCAGGGGTTGAGCTTGGCACAAGAGGCGGCTCAACTAGCTCAGTTTCAACAGGTTGAATTAGCTTTGCCACGAGCGCGGCTGGCTAGTCAACTGGCTCCTGGGAATGATAAAGTATGGTTGCTCTTAGGTGGATTGCAACTGCAAACGAAAGAGTTTGACGGAGCGATCGCTAGTCTGAAAAAAGCACAATCTATCAACCCTAAAAATGGTGATATTCTGTTTGCTTTGGGTTCAGCTAATTTTCAGCAGAAAAATTACCAGGCTGCTGTTGTCAATTATCAAGATGGTTTGAAATTAAAACCCAACGATCCAGAGGGTTTATTTGATTTGGGTAATGCTTACTTTTTACTGGGTAAATTGCCAGATGCGATCGCACAGTACGATAAAGCTGTCTCCCAAGATAAAAAATTCTGGCCCGCACTCAACAATATTGGCTTAATCAACTACGAACAAGGTAATATCCCCGAAGCGATTAAGCGATGGCAATCTGCTGTAACCCTTGATAAACAAGCCGCAGAACCTTTATTGGCCTTAGCCGTGGCACTGTATACTAAAGGCGATCGCCAACAAGGACTAACCTTGGGAGAAACTGCACTCCGTATCGATTCGCGCTATGCTAATTTAAATTTCCTCAAAGAAAATCTCTGGGGCGATCGTCTACTGTCTGATACGAAAAAATTCCTAGAATTACCACGTATTCAAGCAGCCATACAGCAACGAGAAAACTCATCATCAGCGCCTACGCCTAGAAAACAGCCTACTCAATAGGAGTGGGGAGTTAGGAGTTAAAAGTTAGGAGTTGGGAGTTAAATATTTCAACTCATAACTCCTAACTCTCTTATTGCCACTTGCCTAATAGTATCTTTTCGTAGTACATCTATACTAGATAAATACAGGAACTAGTCGCCCAAAAACATTGGCGGGCGAGTATTCCTGAAATAGTCGTTAATTCTTAGTTCTCGTCTGTGGGTAGAAGTGCGATGATTTGGTCAACGAACTGTTGATGGTCAACAACTGGCTTAGAAATGTAGCCATCAGCACCGCTTTGCTTGAGAAAATTCTCGCGATCGCCTTCCATAGCATGTGCTGTCACCAGAATCACAGGTAAGTTTGCTGTTTTTGGATCGGATTTTAACATTTGTGTAATCTTGATTCCATCAACGGATTTGCCTTGGTAAACACTTCTGGAGAGAGAAACATCCATCAAAATCAGGTCGGCTTCTCCTGATTGGGCAATTTTGATGACTTCTTCGACATTTTCAGTGTGTTTTACACCCAAGCCACCACGCTTGGACAAAATTTTGGAAAAAACACGAGCATTAATTAGATCGTCTTCGACAATTAAAACAGTTTTCATGAGAATTTTAGTTATAGAGGTGAGGAGATTCAAGAATTCCAGAATACAAAATTAAAGATTTGCAATCATGGTAAGTATCATGGCTACTAAGTTTATGTAGATTATACTCGTGTGCATCCTTTTTAATAGTCAATGTGCATTTTAGTCATCAAGGATGATACTACTGCTTTTTCTTCTGTGACTATCAAAATTTTGTTATGAATATCATTTAATCCGTTATGCTGTGGTTGCCGCAGTGTTGAGTTCCATCGGCTTTTGTGTAGTTAAATTTCAGGGAAAAAACTCATGGCAAAACAGTTAAACCTTCTCTCAACGGGACAGGTAATTCCAACAGCCCTGCACACCGAGATGCAACGGTCTTATCTAGAATATGCCATGAGCGTGATTGTCGGGCGAGCGCTACCAGACGTGCGTGATGGCTTAAAACCAGTGCATCGGCGCATTTTGTATGCAATGCACGAACTCGGTTTAGTACCAGATAGACCCTATCGAAAATGTGCCCGTGTAGTGGGTGATGTGTTGGGTAAATACCATCCCCACGGCGACCAATCAGTTTACGATGCTTTAGTCAGGCTGGTGCAGGATTTTTCTAGCCGCTATCCCTTGCTAGCAGGACATGGTAACTTTGGCAGTGTCGATAATGACCCGCCAGCGGCGATGCGCTACACAGAAACGCGCCTTGCACCCATCAGCCATGAGGGAATGCTGACAGAAATTGGTGAAGAAACTGTGGAATTTGTCGGGAACTTCGATAATTCCCAGCAAGAACCAACGGTTTTACCTGCTCAGTTGCCGTTTCTGTTACTCAATGGCTGTTCTGGGATTGCCGTGGGAATGGCGACGAATGTTCCACCCCACAACTTGGGGGAAGTTGTCGATGGGTTAATTGCCCTAATCGACAACCCAGATTTGCCAGATGAAAAATTATTTGAGCTAATTCCAGGGCCAGATTTTCCCACTGGTGGGGAAATAGTTGGTGAAGCGGGAATTCGGGAAGCATACACCACAGGTAAAGGTGGAATTCTGTTGCGGGGAGTCGCAACTCTGGAAGAAATTCCAGCCGCTAGGGGAAGCAAGCGCCGGACGGCAATTATCATTACAGAATTGCCTTATCAAGTGAATAAGGCTGCCTGGATTGAGAAGGTCGCGGACTTAGTAAATCAAGGACGCTTGCAAGGAATTTCCGATCTTCGGGATGAGAGCGATCGCGAAGGGATGCGGGTGGTAATTGAACTCAAACGCGATACCAATCCCCAAGAAGTTCTCCAGCATTTATATCACCAAACTGCTTTACAAATGACTTTTGGGGCAATTCTCCTCGCCATAGTGGATGGACAACCCCGCCAGTTAAGTTTGCGTCAACTGTTGCAGGAGTTTTTGAAATTCCGGGAAGAGACGCTGAACCGTCGCTACAATTACGAGTTGGCTAAGGCCCAAAGTCGTGTGCATTTGGTAGAAGGTTTGCTGAAAGCGCTGTCTAATTTGGATGAGGTAATTCAAATTTTGCGCCAAGCTCCCGATGGAAGTACGGCAAAAATTAATCTTTGTAGCCAACTGGATTTGAGTGAGGTACAAGGAGATGCAATTCTCGCTATGCCATTGCGCCGCCTCACTAGTTTAGAACAGCAAAATTTGCAGCAAGAATTTGAGCAGATCAGTGGACAAATTAGCTTATTGGAGCAATTACTCAACGATCGCCGCGAATTACTCAAGGCGCTGAAAAAAGATTTGCGATCGCTCAAGCGCAAGTACAACGATCCCCGGCGAACGAAAATCGGAGAGGAGCAGAAGTCTAAGGGAGAGGAGCAGAAGGGCAGAGGGGCAGAGGGGCAGAGGGGCAGAGGGGCAGAGGAGGAGGAATTTAAATCTTCGGAACCAGTAGAAGAAGCAATTTTAGAATTTACCCAACGGGGTTATGTCCGCCGCACTCAGCCATCTGGGAGAAAGTCAAAAGCTGAAAATGGTCTACACGATAATGACTTTATTATCCAAACTGTTTTAACTGACACAGGGAAAGACTTGCTAATACTAACTGGTGGCGGCAAAGTGTATCCGGTGAATGTGGGAGAAATTCCCCCAACTACTGGGCGTTCTCCACGGGGAAAACCTTTGATTACCATGCTCAGTAATACTGCTCAAGGCGCTCAAGAAGCTGTGGTCAGCCGCTTTTTGCTACCGGAAAATCTCGAAACTAGACAGATGATTCTCTTAACAAAACAAGGACGAATCAAGCGTCTGTCTTTGGGAGAATTCACTAACCTGACTCGGCGCGGCATCACGATTTTGAAGCTTAAAGACGATGATGAATTGTCATTTACCCAGTTCACCGCTCCAGGAGCGCATCTGATTTTAGCTAGTTCTGGTGGGCGAATGTTGCGCTTTGCAGTCAATGATGAACAATTGCCGGTCATGGGTCGCACAGCGATGGGTTTACAAGCATTTCGCTTATTGAAAAATCAGCAAATGGTTGGCTGTGTGACTGTCGGTAAAGATGACCAACTGCTGCTAGTTACTCAAGAAGGATATGCCAAGCGGATGGCTGCGAGTCAGTTGAGAGCGGCTAATCGCGGTGATTTGGGGACGCAAACGCTGAAGTTTGCCAGCAAAACTGACAACTTAGCTGGTATGGTCATGGCGATCGCATCTGGCGAAGTAGCTTTAGTGACGAATAAAGAGCGGGTAGTGCGAATACCTGTGGAAACAGTGCCGCTCTTAGGTAGAGATGTTAAAGGTGAAAGCATCCTCCAACTCAACCGCGATGAAAAAATCATTACGGTTGCTGAAGTGCGATCGTAAATTAGGGTGATGTTTAACTTGCGACAAGCCAACTTGCAGGATTTAGAGGCGCTAATCGAGCTGCGTCTCGAACTCTTGCGGGAGGCTGGCGAGATTAAAGGAGACTCTGACACTACAAACCTAGCTGAAGCAACTCGAAAATATCTTAGCGAAAAAATGCCGTCGGGTGAGTGTTTTAGCTTGGGTAGCTGAAGTGGATAGTCAAATTATTGCCACTACCGGCTTGGTATTTTTTCAACGACCCCCTTACAATGGCAATCTCTCAGGCTTAGAAGCCTACGTTATGAACGTTTATACAATTCCCATGTGGCGAGGACAGGGAATTGCAACAGCATTATTAAAGGAAATTATCAGCTTTGTGAGAGCAACTGAGGCAAAACGCCTCTGGCTTCACGCCACCGAGGATGGTAAACGCGTCTACGAGAAGCTTAGTTTTGTCTCGACTGCAAAAGAAATGGAAATTGTTTGGTATTGACTTTAATTATCAGGAATTTTTTATTTTTAAATGCAAAATATATTTAAAAACAAGCAGTTTAGCTAAAATAGTTGATAATTAATTTCAACAGTATGAGATGATTATAAAGCTAAAAGTTTAAATAACATTTCTTTTACGTCAGTAAATCTCACTGAAGGCTGATGTTTTAATCTGTATAAATAGTTATTTTTATTCATGTCAAGGTATGGAAACAAAAGTATAAAAAATGTTTCCTTTCTCAAAATATTTGTTATATTAGTTTACATAAGGCAATAAACCTTAAGAATTAAGTTTGGAGTTCTAACCATGACAAATGCAAGCACAACAAAAGTCACTACTCCTGTAATTGAAGATCGCAACGCTTGGCGTTGGGGCTTTACCCCACAAGCAGAAATTTGGAACGGTCGGTTGGCAATGATTGGCTTTTCAGCTGCCGTTTTGGTTGAAGTTTTTTCTGGTCAAGGCTTCCTACATTTTTGGGGCATCCTGTAAGTTTTAATATTCAAGATGACCTATAAATAAAAAAACCTGGAGTGCTAATTCACTACCAGGTTTCATTTTTTTGTCATTCGTCAGTTGTCATTTGTCAGTTGTTTATTCACTAATGACTATTGACTAATTGACTACCGAATATATTCCTTGAGAACGCTGTTACGATTTGGGTGGCGTAACTTGCGAAGTGCTTTCGCCTCAATTTGACGAATCCGTTCGCGGGTGACGTTGAAAATCTGGCCGATTTCCTCAAGGGTTTTCATCCGACCATCATCCAAGCCGTAACGTAGTCTGAGAACATCGCGTTCGCGCGGGCTGAGACTGTCGAGGACTTTTTCAAGGTCTTCGCGCAGAAGATTTTTGGAAACTTGGTCTTCTGGTGTCTCACCATCGGATTCAATAAAATCGCCCAATCGAGAATCTTCTTCTTTACCAATAGGCGTTTCTAATGAGATAGGTAACTGGGCAGATTTAGCAATGAACCGCAACTTCTCAATGGTCATTTCCATCCGAGTGGCGATTTCTTCTTCAGTGGGTTTGCGACCCATTTCTTGAGATAGCAACTTGGTAGTTTTCTTAATCCGAGAAATGGTTTCGTAAAGGTGAACTGGAAGACGAATTGTGCGGGATTGATCTGCGATCGCGCGGGTAATTGCTTGACGAATCCACCATGTAGCGTATGTAGAAAACTTATAACCTTTTTCGTGGTCAAACTTTTCAGCGGCACGAATCAAACCGAGACTGCCTTCCTGAATTAAGTCCTGGAACGACAAACCACGATTCATGTACTTCTTAGCAATTGAAACTACAAGACGGAGGTTAGATTGCACCATCTTGTCTTTCGCCCGACGACCAACATGGAGGCGATAACGAAAGGCTGGTAGTGGCAGTTGTACTGCTTCTGCCCATTCACTATCTCGAGGATCGCGATCTAATTGCTCACAGAGTCTTTCGCGGACTCTCTCTAATTCCAGCAAATCGGCTATTTTACGAGCCAATTCAATTTCTTCGTCTGCCCGCAACAGACGAATTCTACCAATTTCTTGCAAGTAAAGCCGAATTGAATCTTCGGTATAGTGCTTTTTCTTGCTTTGTGTCCGACGACGCGATTTAGCGGCTTTTCCAGACTTTGCGTCGTCCTCATCAGACTGAGGCTCTAAAAATTCCTCGTCACCTTCATCGATGATCAGCAAGTCCTCTTCGTCGTCTATTAAGAGTTCTTCTAACTCGAGCTCAGGCTGATTTATTATTTCTAGGTCAGGCTGATATATGCTTTCGAGTACGTTGTTAGCCTGGTTCATGCCGCGTTCCTCATGCTCCTTGCAGAATCAATTACTCAAGATGTGTTTACTGCTCTTTTAAACGAGCCAATTGCCAACCGAAAATAAGTTTTTTGGCAGATTTGCCAGAGATATTTTCGGACATTTTACACCTCCGTAGGAGGGTTTTTACTTTAGTTTAAGCAAATACTAAAGGTGACTTGCTCACTTTAGTAAATGTTATATGTGTTGCTATCACATATTGCTTTCAACTAACTGGTCAAAAAAAATACTTGCCTTTATCAAAAAAATTGCCACTCTATACAAATGAGTTCAGACTATTGGCAGATTTTCGTATAAAGACTCTTCCGATTGTAGCCTGTTTCACAGAAATTGCACTCTTTTTGTGTATTAATCATGAATTCATTAAGTAACTTTTAGCTACTTTCACCAAAAAGACATTGAAAACGGGATTTATACCCTGAAATTTTTTCTCCACTTTTCGGAATCGCAGTGACGCTCTTATTACATTAGGAAGTAAGTACGCTTGCTCCTGCGGAATCTCATGTATTTTACACAACATTAATTACTGAGAAAGAGTGCATTTTATGTTAACTCAGACTATTAGTCTTAACCTACCCATTTTTACATTTCCTTCATAAATTAAGCATCCCTTAGACTAAAACGGGTCTTGTCCTTGGGTAAATACAACAACGGTGGTGGTGCTTGCCTAAAAGCAGTTAACCTTCTGCGTACTAACTACCTTAACTGAGGAGTTGAGGCGGTGGCAGAATCGACCTGATCGGAGATCAATTTAGGTTTACTAATTCGGTCTTATTCACACGTTAGCGCACTGTGGCGATTTCAGCCCTATGAAACTTGACAAACTTTTCTTATTGTATACAAGGATATTTTAATCAATTCAAAAACAATTTGTCCTGTGAACTTGCCAATCTCATCTTATATTAGGCAAAAGTACATTAGATACATACGATACGATCGCGATCGCCACGGCACTACATGAAGATATTAACAAGTTTTCAGGCTTATGGTGTGTATTTCCAACAGCTATTACCTCGAACACAGAGAACCCAGCAAATTACCTGATGATTTAGCTACAAAGCTTTTTTGCGTAAATCAATTGTAAATTTCAATACTTTTATTTCGGTAAGTTTCTGTCATCTTGTGATGATAAATCCTCAAAGTACTTATTAATTGCTGTTAGATAGATGATATTCAGTTATTTTCTTAAAGCATAACAAATGTGTTTCTAGCTGGTGGTTCAAATTAATCAGCGAGTCAGAGTAAAGAGTATTATCTGAACTAACTTTCCAATAAAGTTGGTAGTTTTGCTAACAATCAATGCTCGATTGTTTCGACAATCTTGACAATCAGCAAATTATATGGTTAATCAAGCGATAAACTTGGAATATTTGTATTTTTTGTAGTGTTGACTTGTCACACAAGTGATAAGTCAACTTAAATTTTTAATTGATTGTTAGCAACTAGTTCAAAATCACGGTGGCTTTCAAAGTTGAAAACTGGAGACTATGAACTTTGCTGAACTACCGTGGTGTTGGGGTGGTGTTTAGACTTGCAGAGAAATTAGGTGGCAGAAGTACCTGGTCAACTACATGCACAATGCCGTTGCTAGCTGGGATATCTGGCTGACTCACTTTAGCGTTGTTGACTGTGATTGAGTTGCTGGCACGATCGACTGTGATTTTAACGGGACTACCCTCAACTGTTTTAACTTCTCCAGATGTCAATTGCTGGGAGGTAATTCCCCCAGGTATGACGTGGTAGGACAGAAGCTTGACTAATTGTTTTTTGTTTGCTGGTTGTAAGAGTTGGTCTAGAGTAGCTTTTGGTAAAGCAGAGAACGCAGCGTCAGTAGGTGCAAATACTGTATAAGGGCCTGGTGCAGCCAATTGTTCAGTTAATCCGGCAGCTTGCACTGCTTGGATGAGAGTTTTGAACTGTCCTTGACTAGCTGCTGACTTTGCCAATTCTGCTAAATTTTGGGTGGCAATAGTGGCAGTAGGAGTTGGCGTGACCGGCGGGACAGTTGTTGAAGGGACAGTTGCTGTAGGAGTTTCTGCAACAGGTTGAGCGCAGGCAGACAGAGCAACTAAGCTACCGATGCCAATAATATTGAACAATGCTTTTCCTACTATGCCTTTGCTCGCTTTCATAGCTTTGTGTAGAATCCAGTTAAATAAGGAATTATTAATAATAGTTAATGAATTTGTAGATATAGTCACTTACTCTAACGACATAATTTGTAGCATCAAAAATATTAATACAATAAATTTATAAATTACATAGCTTGTCATCATCCAAAAGAGGTAGTTTTTACAGAAATTTTGGATATAAATTCTTTAGCAAAATCTTTTGCAGGAATGTCAAGTAATATTTCAAAGTTAAAGATCCCCAACTTCTTTGAAAAATCGGGGATCTTGTTTTTTAGGAATGATTTAGGACTGCTGATATTAGATATCTAGATCGGTGAAGTTGAGTTTAGAGCCATAGGTTTCGATGAATTCTCGTCTGGGTGCAACCCGATCGCCCATTAAAATTGTAAAGATGCGATCGGCTTCGGCGGCATCCTCAATTTCGACTTGCTTCATTTTACGAGTTTCTGGGTTCATAGTGGTGTCCCAGAGTTGTTGTGGCATCATTTCACCCAATCCTTTGAAGCGTTGGATGGTATAGTTGGCGTTAGCCGGAAATTTGGCGATCGCTTGATTCTTTTCGCGATCGCTATAGCAATACTCATGATTACGTCCCCGTTCTACTTTAAACAGCGGCGGACAAGCAATATAAATAAAGCCTTGTTCGATGAGCGCTCGTTGATATCGATAGAAGAATGTTAACAATAAAGTCCGGATGTGCGCTCCATCTACGTCAGCATCCGTCATGATGACTATGCGGTGATAACGCAGTTGGGTGGAATCGAATTCATCACCTTTAACACCTAAACCAAGTGCTGTAATTAACGATTGAACTTCGTTATTTTTATAGATTTTAGCGTCGTCGGTTTTTTCAATGTTAAGAATTTTACCGCGTAGAGGCAAGATTGCTTGAGTACGGCGATCGCGTCCTTGTTTTGCACTCCCACCTGCTGAGTCCCCTTCCACGATGAATATCTCAGATTCGCTAGGGTCACGAGAACTGCAATCTGCCAACTTACCAGGTAATGGCGAAGATTCTAGTACGGATTTGCGTCGAACTAATTCCCGTGCATGACGCGCTGCTTCTGCGGCTTTGAAAGCTTGGATAGCTTTATCTAAAATTGAATCTGCGATCGCAGGATGAAATTCTAGATACTCAGTGAGGACTTCTCCCACTAAAGAATCCACAATTCCCCGTACTTCGGTGTTACCGAGTTTAGTCTTGGTTTGTCCTTCAAATTCTGGGTCGGGGACTTTAACGGAAATTACGGCTGTCAAACCTTCACGGACGTGTTCGCCACTGAGGTTAGGTTCATTCTCTTTAATTTTATTGCGCTTGCGGGCGATCGCATTTAAAGTCCGCGTCAGAACTGCTTTCAACCCTTCTAAGTGCGTACCACCATCCACCGTGCGAATATTGTTAGCAAAACCTAGAACATTATCCGTGTAAGCATCAGTACACCATTGCAAGGAAACTTCCACTTGTACGTTGTTGCGTTCTCCCTGCACATAGATAATTTCTTCATGCAGTGGTTGCTTCTCGCGGTTCATGTACGCGATATATTCTTTAATGCCACCCTTGTAATTGTAGGATTCTACTTTCGGTGTATCGCTTTTTAGTAGTTCTAGACGGTGGTCAGTAAAGGTAATTTTGACACCTGCATTCAGATACGCCAATTCCCGTAGGCGACCTGATAAAGTAATGTAATCAAACTCAATGCTAGTTGTAAAGATTTGGGTATCTGGCTTGAAGGTGACAGAAGTTCCAGTTCTAGCTTCTTTGTAAGCCTTGGTTTGCAGTTCAGTAACTGGGATACCGCGTTCATAGCGTTGGAGATAAACCTTTTTATCTCGCCAAACCGTAACTTCTACAACTTCAGAGAGGGCATTAACAACAGAAATACCAACCCCGTGCAATCCTCCAGAAACTTTGTAACCACCGCCGCCAAACTTACCACCGGCGTGCAGTACCGTCATTACGGTTTCCAAAGCCGATTTTCCGGTGCGCGAGTGAGTATCGACGGGAATACCGCGACCATCATCTGTTACAGTCACCGAACCATCAGCGTTGATATCCACTTCTATATGAGTGCAATGACCCGCCAAAGCCTCATCGATTGAATTGTCCACCACCTCGTAAACTAAATGGTGGAGTCCTCGCGGCCCAGTGGTACCGATGTACATTCCTGGTCTTTTGCGGACGGCTTCCAGACCTTCCAGAACTTGAATCTGATCGGCACTGTAACTGCTCGTCATGTAAACTCTCCTGATGCGTGGGGTTAAAATCGCCTAAAGGCAAATAAAAGTAAAAACACTCCAAAATTGTAACACAAAAGCCTTGCTGGCGTCTGTAGGGCATTTTCAAGAGAAGTTTATACTGGGGTTGCACTACCGTGCAAGAGGGGCAAAGAAGCAGAGGGGCATGGGAGCAGGGGGAGTAGCGGGAGAAAGAATAATCAATACCTTAACCCAATGCCCCATAACAAATGACTAATGACTAATGACTAATGACTAAATTAATTGTGATTTGTGGGGCGACGGCAACGGGTAAATCTGGTTTGGCTTTGGCTTTGGCAATGCGGTTGGGTTCTGTAATTCTCAGTGCTGATTCTCGTCAAGTTTATCGTGAGTTTGATATTGGGACGGCAAAACCAACTATAGCTGAACAAAAATTGGTGCCGCACTATCTAATAGATATCTGCGCTCCAACAGACACGATGACAGTAGCAGACTACCAGGAACAAACACAAGCGTTAATTGCTTCTGTTGATGTTACACCACTGTTGCTAGTTGGTGGTACTGGTTTATATATCCGTTCCATTGTCCAAGGAATGAAAATTCCGAGAGTTGCACCACAAACGGAATTGCGATCGCAGCTTGAATCTCTAGGTCAACCACAACTCTACGCAATGTTACAACAAGTTGACCCGATTGCCGCACAAAAGATTCATGGTAACGATTTAGTGCGGACTTTACGAGCATTAGAGGTATTTTACGTGACTGGGCATCCAATTTCGGAACAGCAAGGGGAGAATCCACCGAACTATCCAATTTTGCAACTTGGCTTAGATTGCGATGTCGAAAAGTTGCTTGCTCGTATTCAACAGCGTACTGAGCAAATGATAGCAAATGGTTTGGTTGCTGAAGTGGAGTATCTTTGTCAAAAATATGGCGCTGATTTGTCTTTGTTGAATACTTTGGGCTATCAAGAAATTAAACAATATTTGGCTGGGGATATTTCTTTAGATGAAGCTAAAGAATTAACAGTTTTGCATACCCGACAATTTGCCAAGCGACAACGTACCTGGTTTCGAGCATATCCACAAATTGAATGGTTTGATGCGGATGATCCTGATTTATTAGAGAAGGTTTGGTATCGGATAAATGAGTTTATAAGCTGCACAAGTTCGTGAGAATTATAAACTCATGCAAAGACGCAAAAAACTTTGCGCCTTTACAGTGAGTGTTCTACAGATTGTCGGGATTTACGCCCATAGCCCGTAGCCTATCTGCTAGTAGTTGGGTACGTTGTTCTGCTTGTTCGGCACGTTGTCGTTCCTGTTCGGCGCGTTCATCTCCAGTCAGCAAAACAGTACCATCTTGGTAGCACCAGCGTAACCAAGTATCTTGTCTATCTTCAAATTTCCCTTCCCACAAAGTTACACCTAAACCAACTTGTTCTAACCAATTTTCTGAAGTTTCAAAGTAGCGCCTTCCTCTAAGTTCATAAACGCGTAGTAGTTTTTCTCCTAATTGCTGATTCTGGTCATATACGATGTAGTAACTAGCCCGCATTTGTTCATAAATTTTCAGCTTTTTACCAAGTTCATCACCTTCTTTATTAGAGACAATTTCGAGGACAACTTCTGGAGGTTTGCCAAAACGCCAAACCATATAACAACGATTTTGTTTTTCCCACCAATTTTGAGGTACTTGCACATCTAAGCTGAGAAAAACGTCGGGTACAATTGCGGGTTGACCATCTGTATGGTAGATGCCAACATTCGCTGCTGCTAAAAAACTTTGCTGCTGTAGAGAACTGTAAAGAGAACCAACTAAGAGGCGTTGTTGTTTTTCAGAAGCAAAATTGTCCACAGGTGTATCATCTTCAGTGACTAGCTGGTTGGCATCTGGCACATAGTAATCATCATCATTGATTAGAACTTGCTGAACCATGACTTTATTCAGTATTAAAAGCGTTATCTCTAGGTTAATTGATTGGGCATGAGAGAGTGCGTAGTCGTTTACCTACAATAACGGTTAGGTTGTGTCAAAATCTACAGATAAAGGTCTTTAGCATTAGCATGATGATTGGATACATACTGCAACAGCGTTACAAAATTATCCAAAAATTAGGAGCGGGTGGATTTGGGGAAACCTATTTGGCTGAATACCCACAGGATTTACCTGTCAACCCCAAGTATAAATGTGTCATCAAACGGCTGACCAGACCCCCGACGCCAGACTTAGATACAGAAGAAAGGTTTAAGAAAGAAGCAGCAATTCTGTTCAAATTGGGTAAAGAACATCCGCAAATTCCTGAACTGTATGACTTCTTCGAGGAAAATAGAGAATTTTATATTGTCCAGGAATTCATTGAAGGGCATGACCTGAGTAATGAAATCATTTCAGGAAAACCGCAAAGTGAAGCTGATGTAATTCAACTTTTACAAGAAATTTTGGAGGTGTTAGCTTTTGTCCATCAACATAATGTGATTCACCGAGATATTAAGCCATTAAATTTGATGCGGCGATATTTAGATAACAAGCTTGTTTTAATAGACTTTGGGATTGTCAAAGAAATTAGCACTTTGGGGGTGAATGCTCAAGGTAAAATCAGCAGCACAATTCCAATTGGTACTCGCGGCTATATGCCAAGTGAGCAGCTTCATGGGCATCCCAAGTTATGCAGTGATATTTACGCACTGGGAATGACGGCAATTCAAGCCTTAACTGGAGTATCGCCGCAGGAATTACGAATAGATTCGGATACATTAGAGGTGATTTGGCAAGAACAAGCCCAAGTAAGCAACACACTGGTAGAAATTTTGACTAAAATGGTGCGGTATAGTTCTCACCAGCGCTACTCAAATGCAGGTGAGGCTTTGCAAGCCTTAAAGCATGTTGGCTTACTTTCATCATCACTTATTATCTCATTAAAACGGATAAAGATTGATAAAAAGTATGGTTAGATTGACCAAACGGGGCGGATAGCCATCACACCCCAATTTGATACTGCTTGGGACTTTTTTAAAGGATTGGCATTAGTCAAGATTGACAACAAATTTGGCTATATTGACAAAACAGGGCAGCTAGTTATCCCACTTCAATTTGATGATGCTTGGTACTTTTCCCAAGGATTGGCAGTAGTCAAGATTGACAACAAAATTGGCTATATTGACAAAACAGGGCAGCTAGTTATCCCACTTCAATTTGATGATGCTTGGTACTTTTCCCAAGGATTGGCAGTAGTCAAGATTGACAACAAAATTGGCTATATTGACAAAACAGGGCAGCTAGTTATCCCACTTCAATTTGATGATGCTGATGACTTTTATGAAGGTTTAGCAAAAGTCAAATTTGACGGTAAATTTGGTTATGTCAATAAAAATGGACAAATTGTTATCCAGCCCAAGTATGATGATAGTTGGGGCTTTTCCGAAGGGTTGGCAATAGTTAAGATGGGCGATAAGTTAGGCTACATCGGTAAGAGTGGTCAGCTAGTTATCCCAATTAAATTTCAAGATGCTTGGGAATTTTCTGAAGGATTGGCGTTAGTTCAGATTGCTGACAAACGGGGGTATATAAATAAGATAGGGCAGCTAGTCATCCCACCCCAGTTTGATAAAGCTCATAACTTTTGTGGAGGGCTGGCACGGTTTAAGATGGGTAATAAATTTGGCTATATCGACAAAAGAGGGCAGCTAATAATCTCAGCCCAGTTTGATGAAGCTGAGGATTTTTCTGAAGGGCTGGCACGGATTAAGATTGGTAAAAAGTGGGGCTATATTGATAAGACAGGAAAGATAGTAATCTCAGTCCAGTTTGATGGCGTTAATGATTTTTCTGAAGGAATGGCATGGGTTTCGATTGGTGGACGAGAGCATTATATAAACAAGATAGGAAAGTTTGTTTATTAATATATAGAAATCTGATTGTATTTTTGAAAAAATACTGAGACTGAAAAGCCCGTTTTATCAGGGCTTTATCTGAAATCTTATTCAGGAATCAAACAAGATTCCTATATGACGTTGTAAGGGCTAATTGTAACCGCTCAGTTATCCTACCTCACCTTAGTCCGTACCCTAAACAAATAAATACAAGCAATGCGATCGCCTCCGACTCCTTAAACTGAATTCAGAAGACAGGTAGCGATCGCCTTTTACTCACCCTTGACTGCTATTCTTGCAACAATAGTAATTACAGCTATACTAACCAGCCTGCAACATCTACCTTGAACTTTAAAAAACTATGCTTACCCAAGATAAAAAACAACGTAACTGGAAACCCATTCTCAAAGCATTCGAGGCTGTGCTTGGCAAAAATGGCGTGGTGCAACGCCGCGAAGAACTTATTACTTATGAATGCGATGGTTTAACTGGCTATCGCCAACGTCCTGCTGTGGTGGTTTTACCCAGAACTACAGAACAAGTTGCCCAAGTGGTGAAGATATGCAATCAATATTCTATACCTTTCATAGCACGCGGCTCTGGTACTGGTCTATCTGGTGGCGCTTTACCAGTGGAAGATTCTGTTTTAATTGTCACTTCATTAATGCGGCAAATCCTCAGCATTGATTTAGAAAATCAACGGACAGTTGTACAACCAGGGGTGATTAATAGTTGGGTAACACAAGCCGTTAGTGGTGCTGGATTTTACTACGCTCCTGATCCTTCCAGTCAAATTATCTGCTCTATTGGAGGCAACATTGCCGAAAATTCTGGTGGCGTACATTGTCTTAAATACGGTGTTACTACTAACCACGTTTTAGGATTAAAAATTGTTACGCCGGAAGGTGAAATCATTGATTTAGGTGGACAAATCCCAGAAATGCCTGGTTATGATTTAACAGGTGTTTTTGTTGGTTCCGAAGGTACTTTAGGTATTGCTACAGAAATTACTTTGCGAATTCTCAAAAGTGCAGAATCAATTTGTGTACTATTGGCAGATTTTACCAGTATTGAAGCTGCCGGGGCAACTGTTTCTGACATCATCAGCGCTGGCATTATTCCTGGTGGTATGGAAATGATGGATAACTTCAGCATCAATGCAGTTGAAGATGTTGTAGCAACTAATTGTTACCCCCGCGATGCTACTGCTATTTTACTAATAGAAATTGACGGTTTAGAAGTGGAAGTTGCAGGGAATAAACAGCGAGTTACTAAAATTTGTAAAAAGAATGGTGCGCGGAATGTCACTTCTGCTACTGACCCAGAAACTCGGTTAAAATTATGGAAAGGACGCAAAGCTGCTTTTGCTGCGGCGGGGCATTTAAGTCCAGATTATTATGTACAAGATGGTGTAATTCCCCGGACTCAGTTGCCTTATGTTTTACATGAGATTGAGGCATTAAGTAAACAATATGGTTATCGTGTTGCTAATGTGTTTCATGCTGGAGATGGCAATCTTCATCCGCTAATTCTTTATGATAATTCTGTGTCTGGTGCATTAGAGCAAGTAGAAGAAATGGGTGGAAAAATTCTTACCCTTTGTGTTCAAGTCGGTGGTAGTATTTCTGGTGAACATGGCATCGGTGCAGAGAAAAGGTGCTATATGCCAAAGATGTTTAGCCAAGTTGATTTAGAAACTATGCAATGGGTGCGGCAAGTTTTTAATCCTAAAGGGTTAGCAAATCCTGAAAAGATATTCCCCACACCACGGACTTGTGGTGAAGCAGCAAATGCATCGGCACTCAAGCAATTTGAAGGTGTGGAAAGATTTTAAGAAGAAAGAATTCAGGAGTCAGAATTCAGGAGTTTGGAGTTTGGAGTTTGGAGTCATAAGTTAGTTATTAGGTTTTGGTATCGTTAAGTATATTCATTACCAAAACTGGCTCCGTATTCTTTCAAATATTCTGACTCCTGACTTCTGAATTTTGAATCATCATTTCTTTACATCATCCGGAGGATTACAACTTTATTTTGTAGTTATATATATATTCCGATCGCACTAGGTCACGCTTACAAATGAATCGGGTTGCTCGCCGTTGTGTTGCTTACTTGCTGTGTTTGGGATTAGTAGTCGCTTTAACAGGTTTTTTACCCTCTTCACTGCCAGTTTATTCCCAAAAAACTAGTCCTTTAACTACAGAAATTCGCGGCGTCTGGCTTACTAATGTTGCTAGTGGTGTACTATTTGTCCCTTGGGGTATTAACCGTGCCATAAATCAATTATCGACTCTCAACTTTAATACAATTTATCCTGTAGTTTGGAACCGAGGACATACTTTTTACAAAAGTGCTGTAGCCAAAATAACTACAGGTTCAGAAACTCAACCTTTGCTCAACTTCATGCACGGTGGACAGGATGTTTTAGCAAAGATAGTAACACTTGCCAAAAATAAAGATTTGAGAGTCATTCCCTGGTTTGAATACGGATTCATGACGCCGCATTATTCACAATTAGCCAGGCGTTATCCTGACTGGTTGACAATTGGGCAAGAAGGTATTAACTCTATTCAAGATGCCCCACCAGAAGAAATCGACAATCTTTTAATCACTAAACAAGCTTGGCTCAATCCCTTACATCCACAAGTACAAGAGTTTATCCAAGGGTTAATTTTAGAAGTAGTCAGGGATTACGATGTGGATGGTATTCAACTTGACGACCATTTTGGGATGCCTGTACAGTTCGGCTACGATCGCTTCACTATTGAACTATACCAGCAAGAACATCAAGGTAAAACTCCCCCTAATGACCCTTTTAACCCAGAATGGATGCGGTGGCGGGCAGATAAAATTACTGATTTTATGGCAGAAATCTATCAAGCTGTGAAGGCAGTTAAGCCCAAAATCAAAATATCTCTGTCTCCCAACTATCAAGCTTTTGCTTATAAATACTATTTGCAAGATTGGGAAAATTGGGTAAAAAAAGGTTTAGTTAATGAGTTAATTTTGCAGGTGTATCGAAATGACAAAAAGTCTTTTATCGCTCAACTAGAACTACCATCGATAAAATTGGCTCAAAGTCTAATTCCTGTAGGTATTGGGATATCAACAGGAACGGTAGGTAATCCGGTAAAAATGGCACAAGTTAGAGAACAGGTTCAGGTAGTACGCGATCGCAATTTTGATGGTATCTCCTTTTTCTACTGGGAGAGTCTGTGGGGTTACATCGTACCGGAATCACCCCAACAGCGACGCAAAGGTTTTTTTGAGATGTTTAATGCAAAAACTGTCAGACTATTACAAACAAAGAAACTTTGATGCCATTCGCGCCTAAAAATACTAGATTTGGCTTTACGTTGCTGTGGACTTTAGCTACTTTTGGCGGATTTTTATTGAGTTTACTCTTAATTGAAGTCGGCGAAAAGCCAGATATTGGGGTGGTAGAGGCTGCTATTGGCGGATTTGCGATCGCACTTCCTCAAGGTTGTCTACTCAAACAACCTATATTTTGTATCAGGTGGATTTTGTCAAGTCTTTTGGGTTGGAGTATTATTACTGCGATCGGTATTGGTGCTGTGGGTTGGATTGTACCTAGCACTCAGATTCTTCCTCTGAGAATCCTGTCAGGGGCAGTTTATGGAGCATTTGGCGGCTTGGGGATCGGATTGGCACAATGGTTAGCAATTCCCCAGCCTATAGCGTGGCGATGGATATTTGTCTCTGCGGCAAGTTGGGCTGTTGCTGTCCCTGTGGGTTCTGCTGTGGGAACGATCTGGCGCTACTTAAGCCAGTTATTTTTAGGTGAAGTCATCGGCTTAGGCATCACTTGGCTACTAGTTGGTATCCTCACAGGAATTAATGCTCACAAATTGCGATTGTAAGTTGCCACAGACGCGAGCGATCGCGTCTCTCTTATTATTAAGAATTATAACTTTAATTCATGTATACTGAAGTTTGCACTTAGATATATGCAAAAATCTTGAAAAACCGTTAAAAAATTTCAGTAAGTTTGCCCTAACCTGCAAATGTATTTTCACCTTCAAAAAGCAGGATTTTGTTAAGCTGACTCCTATTAGCTTTCCTAGATTTCTGACAAGAAGTAGAGAAAGATCAAAATTTCGATGAGCAACAGCTGACAATACTTTGCTATAGGCGCTAATAGTGCATCTACTACAAGCTTAACGACAAGAGAGCGCCTAGAAGAGTCAGTAATATAAGAGTGGGACTCTCGCATGAATATAAATCCAGTGGAATCAACTATGGAGTTGACAAAATTATCACCACCTCAAATTCTTTTTGGCACAGAAGTAGATGAAAAAAGTAGTAGCGAGCAGTTTCTACTAAGCATGTACGATCTCCGGGGCAAAAAGCCAGAGGATATTCTCTCTGCTATTGATGCTGCAAAGGTGCGTCAACATTATGTGGACTGCGTGCAATTTGGCACAACTATTTCTTACGAACAATGTTTGCAATTCCAGGGAGTTCCCACTTGGTGGAGTACGACTCTCACCCCACTAAAAGATGCTAACTCCAAGGTTTATCGATTGATTGGTACTAGTACTAATATTACCCCTGTGAAGCAAGCAGAACAAGCAGTTGGACTCCAGGTTGAACGAGAACAACTGCTAGAAGCGATCGCTGGACGGATTCACCAATCTGTAGAATTAGAGACAATTCTGCATCAGACTACAATTGAACTGCGGCAATTTTTGAATTGCGATCGCGTGTTGATTTATCGCTTCGAGGCTGATGGCAGTGGAGTAATCATTGCCGAATCAACTATAGCTAGCGATTCACTGTTGGGCAAAAACATCACCGATCCCTGCTTGAATGGCAAACATCGAGAACACCACGGGCGAGGTTGCATTCAAGTTGTCGAAGATATTTATGCAGCCGGATTGCATCCTTGCCATATAGATTTCCTGACATCTTTGCAGATAAGAGCCAATCTCGTCGTGCCAATTTTCCAAAAGCAAGATATGTGGGGGCTGTTGATTGCCCAGGATTGCCGTGAATCGCGTCAATGGCAGCAAACAGAAACTGACTTACTCAAGCAGTTAGCTACTCAAATCGGCATTGCAGTCCAACAGGCAGAACTGCATCAGCAACTCCAGGATCTCAAAGCCAAGATGGAGTTACAGAAGCAGAAGCACATTAGTCAGTTGCAGCAGGTGCGCAACTTTGAAGCCTTGGTGCGACGTATGACCGAACAAATCCGCGACAGTCTGGATCAAACTCAGGTATTGCAGACACTTACCCAGGAATTAGCAAAGTTACTGAACCTTGACCGTTGCCAAATTGAACTCTATAGTACCTGTCAAACTCTAGTTACTATTGCTTACGAATACAGTATTAATTTATCTCAGTGCCAAGGATTAACTAAACAGATTGCCGACCATCTTGAAGTTTATCAGTCGCTGTTGCAAAAACAACCATTGCAATTTTTGGAAATTGTACCGGGATGGGAACCAAAGTTGCTAGTTATGTCCCAGATGGCTTGTCCAATTTTTGATACTCAAGGGATTTTGGGAAATATTTGGTTGACAAGACCATCACAAGAGGCTTTTGACGAATTTGAAATTGAGCTAATGCAACAGGTAGCAAATGAATGTGCGATCGCCATTCGTCAAGCCCAGCTTTACAAACAAAACCAGGCACAGGTAAAAGAACTAGAAAAAAGCGATCGGCTCAAAAACCAATTTCTCAGAACCCTATCCCAAGAACTGCGGACACCAATAACAAGCATTAGCCTTGCAGTCCAAACTCTCGAAAGTGTCCTCACACCAGCAGAAATATCAGAGATAGAAATAGTGCCGCAACTCTTGCAGATTCTGCATAACGAGTGTGGGCGAGAAAGCAAGTTAATTAACGACCTACTTACACTCACATATCTCGAAGCCGAACCCGATCCCCCAACCTTGATTGCCATTGACTTTCAAAGCTGGCTTCACCCGATTATAGAGTCTTTTCGAGACCTCACCATCTGCCAGCGACAGCAGTTAAGCTTGACTGTAGATCGGGCGCTGCCCCCTTTGGAGACAGATATCACTGATTTGGAGCGGATTGTCACCGAACTGCTCAACCATGCCTGTAAATACACTCCTGCTGGGGAAGCGATCGCAGTCTCTGCTCAGTTGATCGGGGATACAGTCGAGCTTAATATTACCAATTCGGGAATAGAGCTTACCAGCAATGAACTCTCGCGGATTTTTGAACCTTTCTATCACCTTTCCAAACACGATCCTTGGAAACATAGCGGCACGGGGCTGGAATTGGCATTAGTGCAAAAAATGGTCAGACATTTAGGCGGCTCAATTGATGTAGAGAGTGCGGCAGGTGAAACCACCTTCACCGTCAAATTCCCCTTTTAATTACTTTTTTGGGCATAGCACTAGCTAAATTATCAGAGGTTATGCTACGATTGTTATTCGTGTGGGTGACTAGCTCAACGGTAGAGCAGTAGACTCTTAATCTATTGGTTGCGGGTTCGATTCCCTCGTCACCCACTCTCTTCAGCCCTTCAGATGTACATTAACTAATTATTTGTCACTGTTAACAGATTATTGTCACTTTTAACTAATTAATGTCATTGTTAAGAGATTAATATCCTCTCTGAGAAATTAATGGCACTTTAGAGAACTAGGATGTAACTTTCCTATAATATTATTCCACCTATATCTCACTTTAAAGAAACCGCCTACAATGCTTTTGCAAGATACCCACAGTTGGCGATTGCAGGAAGAATTCATAACGTACTATGCGTTTAATCTCACCTTGTTAGAAAATATTTTTTCTCCAAAACATTTACGACCAATAGATTAAGAGTCCTTTCAACCCACCCTTTTTAACAAAACTTTTGTAGCTAATCTGAAAAATAAGATATAAATCTTTTAATCTTTTAACCCGTCGTCTCTATCCAAAGGGGTGTTGAAATCGATCTTCACTTCTCAATCCGATTGTGAATGACTTTTTTCAACCCGTCTCAAGCTAGAAGGGGTGTTGAAAGCGTGATGGGCAAGGTAACGACTGGTGGCAGTATGTTAATTTTCAACCCGCCTCTAGCTGAGAGGGGTGTTGAAACTACAAGCAAATCATACAATTCCTTACAGTTAACTTTTGGCTTTCAACCCGCCTCTAGCTGGGAGGGGTGTTGAAACTTGATATTGAATTTGGCGAACCCGCTCCTTGCCCCTTTCAACCCGCCTCTAGCTGGGAGGGGTGTTGAAACTTATAGGTAAAGTCGTAACTGATTAAGCAGAAGTTCCTTTCAACCCGCCTCTAGCTGGGAGGGGTGTTGAAACTCTGCGCTTCAAACCCTTGATTTACCAATAGTTATGAAGGCATTTTTGTCACGTCTCCCAAAATCGCCCGTCAGTTAACACTTAAAAAAGTAAATCAACTGACACCTTAAAGGCTATAAACCTTATTAAACAAGCGATTTAAACTTTTGGCAGCAACCCCAGGAAAATCGCTCCCGCTTTACCATGCCAAAAAATAATTAAGGTGGGTTCCTCCTTGGTCGGAGGTGATTCGGTAGCCACCACTGCGGTAAACCCGCACCTCTATTACTGGGGGCGCACCTTATTCCTGTCCGCAAGGGACAGCAGCATCAAGGTGGGCAGCTACCAGGGTCAGAAAGCAAGACTATTTGACAACAGTCAAACTAACCCAAATTTACACAGCACAGAGGCTTGTAACAAGCATGAACTGCGGCGCTGTTGAATTTTCTTATTCTATTATCAAGGTTCGGTATTTTGTCAATCAGTTTATTTTGCGGGAATGGTAAGCTGCGATCGCTAATTCTTTCGCTTTCTCCTGCGGGCTTCCTTTAACTGACTGTTTTGCCTCTTCTACAACAATCCCAGCTTTTTTTGCTTGATTTTGAATGCTTGTAATCAATCTGCCATAACTCCACTGATGAACACTAACTCGATACTGTTTGGCATACTTTTTTTGAACTTCTATTAAGTCTGATTTTTGTTCAGCTTTGGCTTGAACCTCACTTTGAACTTGTTCTCGCATATCGCCCAACTTAGGGAGGACAATACTACCAGCTTTATATGTTTGTGCGATCGCTAGAATTTCTTTAGCTATCAATCTGTCTACATACTGCCCTAACTCTGATTCTCCGAATTGATTTGGTGCAGCAAGCGTTTGAGCTATTTGGCGTTGATGAGATAAGGAGTGCTTTTGTTGTCGCTGTCTATTAAGCAGTCTGTAATTATCACCAAGTATTTGTTTAATACTCCGGTGAATAAGCACTTCACCTGTAGAGCCATCAACTACTGCTACTGTTGTAGGCTTTTCTAGACCAAAGCTAACACCAACAAGAATATGAGAGCGACCTTTATATAAGGGTTTGTTGGGACGAGGAAAAGGGTTATTAATTCTGGCTAATGTGGAGTTTTTCCTTTTTATATAAGCTAGCTGTTTGTCATTGAGGTCGTCCTTGGCTTTAATTTTGGTGAGAATTTTAGCAATTTCTTCTGCTTTTTCTTCTCTGACTAGGTTTGTTCCTTCATCTGTCCACAGACGAGTATCTACAGAACAGTAGAGAATTAAATGGTTAACATCCCAAGGATCGCCTTTGCCTTCCTCTTCTTGCCAAGCAATAAGTCCACTTCGGAGAGTGAATAGGCTACTGGAGTGCTGTTTTTTACCGATTCGTTTGATTTGCTGGTCTTCATAGAAACGTTGAAACCAATGGAGTTGACGAGAGTCACAATATATTTGGAAAGTATGTTCACTAAAACCATTGAATTTTACACAGATACGCCCATCTTTGTTTTTGAACCAAGTCATATCTTCATTGGTCTCAAAAGCAACTGGAAAAGGTACTCTACTAGGTTTTTTTAATAAATTGTCTTGCCATGATTTCGCCTCAGCTTCATTGCTAGGAACTTTTTGAGTGGCAATAATGAGAGTTTCTAACCATTTCGTATCGGTTAAATCTCTTCCTTTAGGAATTCGAGCAGCTAGCTGTTCCGTGAGACGTTCAATTTGAATTTCTACTTTGCGCCGACGCTGGGCAAACTTTTTTAGGTCTTCTTCTTTCTCACTCACTTTGCATCTATTTTTAAGCAAATAGCTGATAGCGCAACGAGTTAGGTTATCTTCTGTGTTGCTGTAAGCCTCAAATAGGCTCTTGGAGACAGTGCGATCGCTATCCGAATCTTTTGGTTTTTTATTTTTTTGCCGTTTCTTTCCTTTGGCTGGTTGTCGTTCAACCGTATCTGACTGGGGTGTAACTTGAGCCAGAATTTCAGCAGCTTTGAGACGAAGGCTTTCTAAGTTAACACCACTGACTTCTACTAATTCAGTATCACTTTTGAGCATTTCCAACCAGCGATTTTTACCATCCAGTTGGTACTGCAACCTTTTCATCAGTGCTAACCAAGATTTGTAGATGTAGTTAACTCTAGCGATCGCACTCGTGTAAAACCGTCCTGGTTGACCAATAAAGCGAGAGTCGGTTTTGAGTACTGCACACAGTTGCTTGACTATCCCAGTAGGTATTTTTCCCTTTTGTCACCAGGTTTCAAAATCAGGATCATGAGCTACTTGAAGCAGTAATTCATTAATCAGTGGAGTGTTGTTATCTGCCATGAGCTTCCATAGCTGTTGGCGAGTAACAACACTAGCGACAAGACGACACTGAATCGTGTTTTGACTCATCGATTTTAAATCTAAAAACATATTATGTTCAATAATACCATATATGTCTAGTGAAATGCTGTGCATAAAATGATTTCATGCAGGAAACTTTTTTTACGAGTAAACAAGCTGCTGAAATCACAGGCTGCACTCTGCGCCAGCTCCAATACTGGCGAGAAAAAGGTGTAGTTATGCCTGTTATCGGTGAAACTGGAATAGGGCGTAGTATTTATTACTCAAAGCCGAATTTGATGGAACTGGCAGCAATGTTATATTTTTTGTCTATGGGACTAAATTTTGATGTTGCTAATACTACGCTTAGAACATTGAAAGACAAGGAACCAGAATTATTTGAATCTGGGAAAGGTACGCGGTGGATGCTCCAACGAGACAATCACAAGCGATCGCTCGAACTTGTAGAATTTGAATTAGAACAAGCCATCGCCCAAATAAAAGCAGGTCAACCTGTAATTCCAGTATGGTTGGATACCATATACGAGGGTATAGCCAGCAAATTGAAATGATTTGACTTCAGCAATTTGGAAGTGTGTTGGAGTGTCTCTCAACAAGAGATATACTGGCAAAGCATTAGTGTCGCAATCTCAGCATCTACTATGGGCAAACTCACGCTGCCGCAACTAGAACGTCATCTTTTTTCTGCTGCTGATATTCTGCGGGGAAAAATGGATGCTTCGGACTTCAAAGAATACATCTTCGGGATGCTTTTTTTAAAACGCGCCTCGGATGTATTTGAGCCGCAGTATGAGCAGATTTTGCAGCAGAATTTGCAAAGGGGACGGACACAAGAAGAAGCAAACATGAGGGCAGAAAACCCCACCACTTACAAAGAAACCTTTTTTGTACCAGAAAAAGCGCGGTGGGCATATATTCGTGATGAGCTACATAAAAACGTTGGACAAGGGCTAAATGATGCTTTGGCGGCATTTGAGGAAAGTAACGAAGCGGTGACAGGTGTATTAAAACATATTGATTTTAATCGTCAAGCTGGTAAAAATCGGATTCCTGATGTCAAATTGCGCGAACTGATTAAACACTTCAATAAATATCGTTTGCGAAATGAGGATTTTGTATTTCCTGATTTGCTGGGTGCGGCTTACGAGTACCTGATTAAAGAGTTTGCAGATTCAGCCGGGAAAAAAGGGGGCGAGTTTTATACGCCGCGTGAAGTAGTGCAGTTGATGGTGCGTCTGTTAAAACCTCAACCTGGGATGTCAGTTTACGATCCCTGTTGTGGTTCTGGGGGAATGTTAATTCAGTCCAAGCAATATGTAGAAGAATGCCGTCGTGATGCCAGAAATTTAGCATTATATGGCCAGGATAATAACGGTGGCGTATGGGCAATTTGCAAAATTAATATGCTGCTGCACGGCATTCGAGATGCAGATATACATAATGACGATACTCTGTTTAATCCCTTGCATATTGCTGACGGTGAACTAATTCGCTTTGACAGAGTAATCAGTAATCCGCCTTTTTCTCAAAACTATAGCCGCGAGGGAATGCAATTTTCTGGACGCTTTACGCATGGTTATTGTCCTGAGACGGGTAAAAAAGCAGATTTGATGTTTGCCCAGCACATGTTAGCTGTTCTCAAAACTGATGGGATGATGGCGACGGTAATGCCGCATGGGGTGCTGTTTCGCGGCGGAGAAGAAAAGAAAATTCGGGAGAGTTTTATTAAAAACGATCAATTAGAGGCGGTGATTGGCTTACCACCCAATTTGTTTTATGGCACAGGTATCCCCGCCTGTATTTTGGTGATGTGTCCACAAGGGGCAAAACCTGTTGAACGCCACGGAAAAGTTTTGTTTATTAATGCTGATGCTGAATATTATGCAGGTCGCGCTCAAAATTATTTGCGTCCTGAGCATATTGAAAAAATTTCCTGGGTGTTTGAAAATTTTCTGTCTTTACCAGGATATTCAGCAGTAGTAACTAAAGAAGGATTAAGCGATAACGATTACAACTGCAATATCCGCCGCTATGCTGACAACGCGCCACCGCCAGAACCGCACGATGTACGGGCGCATTTGTTGGGGGGAATTCCTAAAGTAGAGGTAGAGGCTAAATCTTCGCTATTAGCTGCACATGGGTTTGATGCAACTAGGATTTTTGTGGAGCGCAATTAATTATGACTGTAACCTTACAATTACCTCCTAACCTGCAATTTACTGATGAGGAATTTGCACAAATTGTCGCTGTGAACAAAGAATTACGACTAGAGTTAACTGCTGAAGGGGAATTAATTATCATGTCACCCACTGGGGGAGAAACGGGAAACCGTAATTTTGATTTATTAGGTCAGATATGGTTTTGGAGCAATCAAAATAACCTCGGAAAAGCTTTTGATTCTTCTACTGGGTTTAAACTGCCAAATGGGGCAACTCGTTCGCCTGATGCTTCTTGGGTAAGGATAGAAAAATGGAATGCTCTTACCCCAGAACAAAGAAAGAAATTTATCCCTTTGTGTCCTGATTTTGCAGTGGAATTAGTTTCTGAAACTGATGATGTGGAAGATACTAAAGCTAAGATGCAGGAATACTTAGCAAATGGCTTACAACTGGGTTGGTTAATTAATCCTAAAGATAAACAAGTAATCATTTATCGCCCAAATCTTGCACCAGAAGTTTTACAATCTCCTACGAGTCTATCGGGTGAAGATGTTCTCCCTGGTTTTGTATTAAATTTACAGCAGATTTTTACATAGATGAATGATTATCTTGATTTTATTTCTACAATTACAGAACGTTCTCAAATTAAAACTTTTATAGAATCTGATGCTGGTGTGCAGCAGCAAGAAGGCAAACTTTATAGTGTATTTGCTGCTTGGTGGCAAGTACACTCGACTAGTTTGGGTGAGTTGCCAAAAACTAAAAAGGTGATGGAACTCCGCGCTGAGTTTTTTAGTTCTTTTGTGGATAGTTTGCAACCTGTGGGATTACTTGACCGCTTTAAAGTGGCGGGTGTGGTTGCTAGTTGGTGGAATGAACAGAGGTATGAACTGAGAAGTTTATCAGAGTCAGGTTTTGGTGGTTTAGTTGATAGTTGGGTAGATACGATTAAAGATGCTTTAGAGCAAGATGATGACGAGAAGAAAAAGCAGGCAAAATTTGACCCTCTAAATCATAAATTGGTCGGGCGGTTGATGCCGGATTATTTACAAGACATTGCTGAAGCTGAGGCGAAAATTGCGGAGTTAGAACAGCAAAAGTCAGCTTTTGAGCAGGGAGAGGAAGCTGAGGCAGATGCTGAAGAAGGTGAAGAATCAGAAGCGGTTAATATTGTCAAGGATTTAGAGAAAGACCTTAAGTATATAAAAAATTCGATTAAAGAGCCGAAGAAAGAACTCAAGATTTTAAAGAAGACACCTTTATTAAATAAAGATAAAATTGCTGAACTTGAGGTTTTCATTGAAGAGAATGAAGCGGAAATTGCCGAAATAGAAGCCCAACTGGAACCCTATAAGGAAATTGGTAAGCAGTTGAGGGAAGAAAAAGCAGAATTAAAGACATTAAAGAATGAGTTGGTGAAGCGTTTGGAAGCTGCGCGGGCTGCATTGACTGATGAAGATTGTCAGGATTTGGTGTTAGGAATTTTTAAAGATGGGTTAATTGCTGAATTAGAGCGATATGTTACCGCACATCGTCAGCAGGTAATTGCGGCGGTAGAGAATTGGTGGGATAAATATCGGGTGACGTTGCAAGATATTGAGGCGGAACGGGATGCAGCAGTGAAGAAGTTGAATGAGTTTTTGCAGGGGTTGGGGTATGCGTGAGGTTTTGCTTAAGAATGAAGAGTTTAAGGATTTGCCTTTGGGGAGAATTCCGAAGGATTGGGAAATTGTAACATTTCAAGAAATTTCAACAGTCAGGCAAGGTCTTCAAATTGCTATTTCCAACAGGTTTAAAGATTATAAACATGGTAGATATATTTATATTACAGTTGAATATTTAAATAACCTTGGTAATTCTAACCTATTAGATTTTATAGAATCTCCAGGTGATAGAGTTATTTGCCATCAAGATGATGTTTTAGTAACGAGAACAGGAGCTACTGGAAAAATTATTACTGGCGTTGAGGGTGTGTTTCACAATAACTTTTTTTTGGTTGACTACAATAGAAACCAAGTTAATAGAGATTTTCTTTTTTACTATCTCAATCTAGATTCAGAAATGTTGAATACTGATACAAAACTTTACATAGATAGTTACACTAACTCTAA
>NZ_JABXKN010000098.1:0-74747 GCF_017115065.1 Nostoc sp. JL23 | reverse complement strand
CACGCCCAGATTTAACTGAGAGGTGCGGGGAATAATATCCCCCATCGACTCAACCAAGACGCGAATAGATTTGGTGAAATGTTAGTAGAAACTGCTAGAGCGATTAACCCTGACTTAACTATATTAGATGGCATCATCGGTCATGAAGGTAATGGCCCCAGCAACGGAGAACCTCGCCAACTGGGGATTTTAGCGGCCGCATCAGATATATTTGCCTTAGATCGGGCAATGGTAGAAATCCTCAATGTTTCTCCTGAACAAGTGCCCACAGTTGCAGCTTCTCAAAGGCTAGGAGTTTGTCCAGAACTTGCTGCCATAGAGTTTCCGCATTTAAATCCTGACTTATTAAAAATAGAAGATTGGCGGCTACCAGACAAGTTAATGCCCATTGATTTTGGTATGCCCCGCGTCATTAAGTCTACGTTTAAGCATCTTTACACCCGATTTATCAAGGAACCAATCAGTGTTTATGGAAGAGAGTGAGGAAGAAGCAGGGGAGCAGCACTTCTCTACGAGAGGCTGCGCCAACGGCTACGCTCAGTGACCGAGGAGAAGTTGCAGTAAGTCTTTCCCCTCTGCCCAATCCCCAATCCCCAATTTAATGCAAACGTCGTTACAGCAATTTCATTTATTAGCAGATTAATCTGTAATTACCCTCCGATTGCTTAACCAGACCGCCCTATTATATTTAGTGGCGGTTTTTTTAGCTGATTAATTTGTTATACAATTTTTCGTCTTAGATTTAATTTATCCAAAAAGTTATACGGATTTAGGATGTGGAAATTGGGATTGGGTATTTTGTTCAGATATGAGGAAAGTTTGGTAATAACCCACTAAATGTCTATGCCACCTTCTAAAACTTTTTTACTCTACCTTTATATAGATTGACAAAATTGCTGTGATATTACATAGATTACGAAATTTAAATTCTTAAATATTTGTTTAGTGATATTACTGAATCCATTCTGCCTCATACAGTTGATGTATCTGTATTTATTCGGTAGTTATCATTGGTTACAAAAATCATTCCTACCTATTTCTTCTCTGGTGTCAAATATTTTTGAGTATAACTACTATATAACAACCAAAAGCACGGAGAGATATTCAGTGCAATTGCGGTTTTGTGTCCTGTATCACAAATTAGCAATTCCAGTAAAATGACCTTATCAAAGGCTTTATAGGATGTTATAATCATGAAGTATCGGATAAATATGTTTTGCTAATTAATCTTTAATCAGCGAAAAAATGTAACTTATGATGCTGTCAAAGTTTGCTTTGCGTATGCAACCCGTTACACCATACAGGGAAACATCTGAAAATATTAATTACAAAATAAAACATGATTTGTTTACTTGTAACTTTGTATTAAGAAGTCCATGTATAAAAAGGCTATTATGACAGTTGTATAACTGGTTTAGATTGTAGAATGCTATACATTTTACAGTTTAAAAATAGCTAAAATAGCATTAATACTCTCACTCAGAGAGTAAACCTACACAGTGTTACGAAGAACTTCAATTTTGTATGAATTCAAATAGCCAGTCTGCCAATGCCGATACATATTCCCAACGTTTGGCAGACATTGTGGGAACTGCGATCGCTCTGTTGACTCTTACCCTACCCGTATTTGTCATCGCCCACTATTCTTCAACTAATGTTCAAAATAACCAGCAACCTCTGATCCAAAACATACAAGGAAATCAAGATTGATCGAGCTTCCCAGTCGCAATTCCTGATGAGGAGACCTACAAAAAGCAGAACACTGATTTTGTAGACAATCTCTCTAGATGTGGGTGTAGTTCGTCAAGAATAAGCTAAATCTGGATTGTGTAACTCCAAATTTGAGTTGTCTTAACAAAGTTAGGACAGAAATCTTTCTAACAACAATTAAGGGCGGAGGATATCCATAATACCCTCTTGGAAAAAGCGTTGCGAAGTTTGCTCGTAACGCTTTTTCTATTTTTTGGCTAATTCAAGGGAGTAGGGGACAAGGTGACAAAAGTTAGAACTTAAAACAAGTCTTTCTCTTTGTCCCCAATTCTCCTTGTCCCCTTGTCCTCTTCCCCATGCCCTCGAATAAATACCTTGGGAAGAGATCCATATTGCCCTAAAATTCTACACGGGGAGCGAAGCTGACTGAGTGCCCCCGTGATTCACTGTTATCAGAGGAGTTTTTTGTGGACTTATCTCGCATTCCTGCCCAACCAAAACCTGGTTTAATCAATGTTCTGATTGAAATTACTGGCGGAAGTAAAAATAAATACGAATACGACAAGGAACTAGAAGCTTTTGCTCTAGACCGAGTACTTTATTCCTCGGTACAATATCCTTATGACTACGGCTTTGTACCTAATACTTTGGCTGATGATGGCGATCCCCTAGATGGTATGGTCATCATTGATGAGCCGACCTTTCCTGGTTGTATTATTGCTGCGCGACCAATTGGCTTTTTGGAGATGATTGACGGTGGCGATCGCGATGAAAAAATCCTTTGTGTTCCTGACAAAGATCCGCGCTACACTCAAGTAAAATCCCTGAAAGACTTAGCGCCACACCGCTTAGATGAAATTGCCGAATTTTTCCGTAGTTATAAAAATTTGGAAAAAAAGGTGACTGAAATTCTCGGTTGGCAAGATGTAGACAAGGTTGCAGCTTTAGTAGAAAAATCCGTCAAAGCTTATAGAGGATAATAGAGGAGCTAGGAGTTAAGAGTTATGAATTTTTATTCCTAACGCCTGTAGAGACGCGATTAATCGCGTCTCTACTCATAACTTTTGCTTGTTACGGATCGCAAAAACTGCCACCAACCCCAAACCAGAATGCAGCGTACTCTCCTTTTGGCAAAAATTCATAACTGCACCCTTACGGGGGCGAATATCAACTACGTGGGTAGTATCAGCATTGATGAAATCCTTTTAGAAAAAGCTGGTATCTTACCTTATGAGCAGGTGCAAGTAGTTAATAGTGCCAACGGTCAGCGCTTTATTACTTATGCGATCCCCGCTCTAGCTCATTCAGGAATAATTGAGCTAAATGGAGGTGCGGCACGTCTAGGCATTATTGGCGATCGCTTGATTATAATGACTTACGGGCAGTTCACTCCAGAAGAGTTAAAAAGTTACTCTCCTACGGTAGTCATTGTGGACGAAAAAAACAGGCTGTTGGAAGTGCGGCGCTACGATGACCTGCTCAGTAAGGTCTAATTTCAAGAAAAATGTCAAATTTTGAGTTGTCGGATTCCCAGAGCTACATACTTGAAAAGTCATCTACCCTGCCCAGTAGCCCAGCAGGTGAATTTATCGTGCAATTTTGGGGTGTCAGAGGTTTGATACCCACTCCCAGTAGCAACACCAATCGTTATGGTGGTAATACCGCTTGTGTAGAAATACATGTAGCTGGGAAACGCTTGATTTTTGATGGCGGTACTGGCTTACGCATATTAGGTAAAACTTGGCAAGAACTGCAACAGCCACTAGAAGCCCATTTATTTTTTACCAACTGCCAATCAAACCGAATTCAAGGGTTTCCCTTTTTTGCTCCTGCATTTATTGGGGAAAATTGCTTCCATATTTACGGCACAGCTGCCTCAAATGGAGCCTCAATCAAACAATGTCTGTACGATCAGATGCTCCAGCCACACTTTCCTTACCCTTTACAGGTAATGCAGTCGGAATTGCAGTTTTATAATCTGACTCCAGAAAGTGATGTGAAGTTAGATGATGTCACCATTACAACTGCATTAATTAATCAAACTCAGCGCTCAGTTGGCTACCGAGTTACTTGGCAAGAGTATAGTGTTGCCTATATCACGGATTTGCACCAGAATGCCGATCAAGTGGAGCGAGAGCGGATTTTAGAGTTTATTAAAGGCGTTGACTTACTGATTGCCAATGCCACTTATACTCCCCCTACATCTCACAACCATGATTCTGCTGATTTACTCTGGCAAGCTGCGGTGAACGCGGCTCTGAATGCTGGTGTCAAACGGCTAGCTATTTCTCATCATCACCCAGATGACCATGATGATTTTCTTGATCGGGTTCAAGTTGATATTAAATCTGCCTTTCCTCAAGCAATATTAGCCCATGAAGGTCTAGTATTAGCTGTTGGTAAGTGATTTAGAGTCGTTGTAGCGATATTTAGAAGTATTTTATTTGCACTGATATTCAAAAATTTTCTGCATAATAATAGTTGGTCTGCTTGAGTGCAACACTGTACTTTTCCTATACTTCTTCCGTACCTACCGTTCTTGATTTTTCCCATGCACATCATTCTTGGTGGCAATGGTCATGTTGGTTCTGCTGTAGCACAAACGCTGTTATCGCAGGGTGAGCCAGTAACCATTGTCTCGCGCAGTTCTGCGTCTATTCCTGAATGGCAGAAGCGCGGCGCGATGGTTGAGGTTGTAGACGCACATAATACCGTAGAACTACGCCGCGTGTTTGCAAAGGGTAAACGTCTTTTCCTGCTTAATCCACCTGCTGATCCTGCGATAGACACAGATGTCGAAGAAAGAAAAAGTTTAGCATCCATTCTGGAAGCGATAAGAGACTCTGGCTTAGAGAAAATCGTTGCCGAATCAACTTATGGAGCGCAGCCCGGTTCTCAAATTGGCGATTTAGGAGTGCTTTACGAAATGGAGCAGCAACTCGCCGCCCAGTCCATACCATTTAGTATCATCCGCGCTGCTTACTATATGAGCAATTGGGACTTCTCTCTACAATCAGCTAAACAGGATGGCGTAATCCATACCTTCTTTCCAACCGATTTTGCATTGCCGATGGTAGCCCCACGCGATATTGGTCAGTTGGCAGCGCGTTTGATGACAGAGCCAATAGAGAATACAGGGCTACACAACATCGAAGGTCCAGAAATATATTCTTCGCTCAACGTTGCTTTATCGTTTGCTAAAGTTTTAGAAAAACCAGTCAAGGTGGTGGAAACTCCGCGTGACCAGTGGATAAAGACAATGCGGAATATGGGATTTTCAAACTCAGCAGCAGCATCTTTCTCCAACATGACAACCCTTGCGCTAGAAGCAGAGATGCCACCCCGTGATCTTGTTACACGAGGAGTAGTTTCATTAGAGAGTTACATTGCACAACTAGCGCATTCTGTTGTTTAACTCATCGCTCCTTATAAAGTGTCCAAGAGTCAATTGCAATGTCAGTAGACCGAAAACTTGTGTCAGTTGATGAAAGAATGAGGGTTACAACCGTCATTTTTGGAACTGGCAATCATGACCCGTTGCACACCGACCGTATCAAGTTACACATTTGGGCGAATACGTGTAATAAGTGACCGAAAGTATTCTAACTCCGTTAGCTCCCCCAATGCTTAGGTGTAGCCCGCACTTCTCTACGTTCGCGCAGCGTGTCGCAGACAGATGCTCCGCGAACGGCTTCGCTCAGTGACCACCGTAGGCATCGCAACCCATCAATTCCAACTTATCAAAAGAGGAAACCAGTAGCACCGGAAACTGCGATCGCACATCGCAGTTTCTATTCAAAGAGGATGTTTGAAAAGTCTAAATTGTTACTCGCCTTGGCGACTGGAAGTCGCGGCTACACGAGACTTTACCCACCTCTGTGGGTTAAAAACCTTTATAGACTACACGTGCTTTGGGCACAGCATTGCTGTGCCCTTACTATTCCACACAATTAAAATAAGCTATATTGCCCCTACGACGCATTTTGCAACTCAGCTGTGCGGACTGAAAGCTGCTGTGTCTGATTACCTCGTTGCACTTTTACTTGTAATACTTGACCAAGGCGACTATCTTCCACAACATTCTGCAATTGTTCAGCACTGGTAATTACTTTACCATCAACTTGCAGAATTACATCCCCGCGCCGGATACCCGCAGATGCCGCTGGAGAATTGGGGACAACTCGCATGACAAAAACCCCATTAATTTCTGGTATCTGAATCGGAGAGTTGGGATCGGTGTTATTTTGCTTGGCGAGATCGGGTGTCAAAGTTAGCATTTGCACACCTAGATAGGGGTGAGCAACTTTGCCATCGCGTTGCAGTTGCGCAGCGATCGCTTTAGCTTTATCAATAGGAATGGCAAACCCAATACCCATTGCATCAGGGCGAATGGCTGTGTTAATCCCAATTACTTCACCTAGACCATTCAATAGTGGCCCGCCAGAGTTACCAGGGTTAATGGCGGCGTCTGTCTGAATGAAGTCTAAGCGTTTGTCACTAATGCCGACTTGGGCGCTAGAACGTTTGAGGGTACTGACAATTCCCAAGGTAACAGTATTATCAAATCCCAAAGGATTACCAACTGCGATCGCCCAGTCTCCTACTTGGACATTGGTGGAAGAACCCAAGGGTGCAACTGGTAAATCGTTACCAGCGTTAATCTTGACTACTGCCAAATCTGTGACTTCATCAATACCCTGAACTTTACCTTCAAAGGTGCGGCCATCTTTGAGTCGGACTGTTACTTTATCAGCCTTATCGACCACATGAGCATTAGTCAAAACTAACCCGCTCTTGTCAATAATGAAACCTGAGCCTAAACCGCGTAACTGCTCAGAAGGCATCTGTTGGGAGAAACCGTCACCAAAAAACCGACGGAAAAGGGGGTCTTCCATAAATGGATCGACGCGGCGAGTAATTGTTCGCTCAGTATCAATACGGACAACTGCTGAACCAACACGATTAACTGCTGCTGTGACAAAGCTAGTGGTACCGATCGCAGCAGTGGCTGGTGATTGCCGTTGAGCAATTAGATTTGAAGTATCAAGAGCAGTTATTGTGGGTGCTGGTTCGGCTTGGGAAGGTAACACCTGCAATGTGCTAACCGCTAGCACAACTCCTAGCGCGATCGCTAAAACATGAGTAGTGAGTTGACGTAGAGACCGAGATATTTTGGGAAATCGCATAATCACAACCTAATTTATAAGCCTAATTGTTGCTTAGTCGTGACAAATCTATTTACAGTTATTTTTATTTCAGGTTTCGCCTGCTCTTTCCATTACTGGGGTTAGGGCATTTTGCGAACTACCTGTAATCAACTTAATAGAAAATTTAACCCAAAAGCTATTATGGACATTTACCCTTTACAAGTTCGGTTTTTACCCATCAATAAAACTTTTGGATTGCTAATAAGACTAGTCCGCTCTCTGTTCTAACTCTAGACTATGGATGAACTAACTTTTGTATAAAATTTCATTCCGATTAGCTGCACCTAGCTGGGGTAAAGAGTTGATGGCTGAGTGGGGAGTGAGGTTAACAGGAACGGTGAGAGGTAGTTGTAATTGTTTAACAACACTTTGCAAAAGTTGGTCTTGTCCAGTCCGCAAACCCCAGACATTTGTCCCACGGTTGATAATAGCAAACCAAACCAAACCGCGATCGCGTGTGGGCATCACTCCCGCTAAGGCGCTCACATCCCGGAGAGTACCAGTTTTGATCACAGTCGCCAGGGGAATGTGTCTAGTGTGTAGTGTCCCCCGGTGATCGAATCCAGACATGGGAAACAAGTCAGCCAGATTCAGTTGATGGGCAGATGCCTCAGCTTGAATAGCCATAAACATGGCACAAACAGCCCTGGGGGAAATGCGATTTTCCGGGCCCAATCCAGAACCATTGATTAACTGGATTTCCGCTTGTGGCACCCTCGCCAGGTTAGCAGCAGTTGATTGGACTACACTTGCTCCTCCCACTGAATCTGCTAGCATCTCTGCCATATCGTTGTTACTATAAACGTTCATTTCCTTGAGTAGTTGCTTCAAGGGCAATGAGCGATGACGCAGTAACAAAGTTTGTTGAGGGTTTGGTTGCGCTTCAACTTTCACCCCGCCTGCAATGAGAACTTGAGGCTTGGGTGTTCCCTTGGGCATGATTGAGTGTGTATAAATCGCAGGGCGTCCCCAAGTTGCACGATTTAGCGTTTGCTTGAGCATCAAACCGGCTAGCATTGGCTGACGTTGAAAATTCATGGCAAAACTGCCAGTAACGATCAAATTCCCCTTTACTTGCTTGATGCCCATTTTATTGAGAGTATTACCAAGAGCGATCGCTTCTTCCCAAACAAACAAAGGATCGCCACGGCCTGTAACCACTAAATCGCCCTGCACAACTCCATTTACCACTGGGCCAGTGACACTCACCAAAGTATCAAATTGGTAATCTGGCCCCCAAGTTTTCAAAGCAACTAGTGAAGTGGCAATTTTAGTTAAAGAAGCAGCCGGCAGAGGTGTCGTACCTTGGTGATTTGCCATCAGCATCGGCCCCGACTGCATCCAAATCCCCTGACTCTCAGCCAGATTTTGCGCCACCACCTTTGATGTGATGAGCTTTTTCAAATATTCCTGCACCGTAGTCGCCCCAGCTGGATTTGGATCGGGGGCAAGAACCAAGCCAGGGCTACTTTGCCAAGTTAGTGCATCTAAGGCCTCTAGAGGTTTGATTTGTACCCCAGCCATTTCCAGCCAAAGCGACACCAAACCTGAACCCAATAATTCCAGCATTTTTTATTCCTCTGTTAGGATCTCAAGCGTTGTTTACTGTGCTAATATACAAGCTTTTTTACAAGAATCAGTATTGAGTAATAATAACTGGTGTTTTTCCCATCTGTAAGTAGGGTGAATTATATTGTCTTCGTGGCTTGCTTGGACAATGCCAAAATGCCCATAGCTCATGAAGATAGCCGCATAAAAATAAAAATATTTTTGATCTGTGCAGATACTACGCCGTTAGCGATATCGATGACGAACTATGACACTTGTACCCCAACGGAGAAGCAAGGAAGCTTGCGGTAGCGTATCTGATAGTAGGAGACTCGCTCTAAGCCAATACAGTTGAGTTATAGCAATTTTTTCCTTCTCTTTCTTCTCTCTGCGTCCTCTGCGCCTTGGCGGTAGCCTGCGGCAAGCCCTACGGGTTCACCAGTTCCTTTATGCCGGGGAACCCGTCCACCGGACTGGCTCACCGCTTTGCGTCTACGTTAAAAAATTGACTTGGATAATAGAGTTTTAGCCTTAACCCAAGCGTATTGCACTCTAAGCGATCGCGTACTCCTGCAAAGCAAGCTACGCGCAGGGTGTCGCAGATAGCCTGAGAATAAGGCGATCGCTCTTGGTAATTCTATAACCTTGAAACAAAAAAAGGGAAAGTATTCAAAATTCTCCCCCTTTTTTCCCTTAATAAACTAATCAGCATTCAAGTTGCATAATCAGGGCGGATAAGATGTCTACCCCGCAAGATATTGAGAAAATTTTAGTATGCAAATTAGATGTGTTTTAGCTTACCTACTTTCTTTCTGGATGTGCTACATCCTCTGGTGAAGGAGTACCCATCCGGTTAATTGTGGCAATCATCTGATACAAGCGCCCCAAATCGCGTTGATTGAAGTACAAAATCAGGCGAGGTAGTCCAACAGTTTCATCTTGTGCTTCTTGAGGTAATGCCTGACTTTTTTCAATTCTTCCTTGAATAATAATGTCGCTAAAATCAGCATTCAGTTGTTCTAAAAGAGCGTCTGATATATCTGTCTTCAGGCGGATGACTAACTTATCGCTTACATAGCGGCTGGAATGATAAACCTGGTAAAAACGGGTGATAGCATCACAAGCTACATCCAAGTTATCTGTCACCGTGTAAAGGCTGGGGTCTTCAGGATTGACAAGACCATTTTGCACTAATTGTTTATCAATATATTCGCTCCAAGAGCGCCAGTAATCACCACCAGGACGATCGATTAAAACTAAAGGTACTGGCCCAAATTTACCAGTTTGGCTTAATGTCATACATTCAAAAGCTTCATCTTGAGTGCCAAAGCCTCCCGGAAACAAGGCTACAGCATCACTTTCTTTGAGAAGAAACAGCTTGCGGGTGAAGAAATATTTGAAGTTAATTAGCTTGGGATCGCCCTCTATAAAAGGGTTTGCTTGCTGTTCAAAGGGTAGCTGGATGTTTAATCCAAAAGAATTTTCTCGCCCAGCACCTTCATGACCCGCCTGCATAATTCCACCACCACCACCAGTCATCACCATAAATCCTAATTGAGAAACAGCACGAGCAAACTCAAGGGCCATTTGGTATTCTGGTCTATCTGGCGCTATACGAGCAGAACCAAAAATGGTGACTTTGCGAACGTGTCGGTAATCATAAAAAAGCTGGAAACCGCGCTCCATATCTGCTAATGCAGCAGATAATATTTTCCAATCGAGACGCTCAATTTCGTGATCAGCTAGACGAACAATAGTAGTAAGTGCTTGCTGAATAAATTGCCGATTTTTTAATGTCGGTAAACGAACGATCAATTCAGCGATATCCGCCTGTAAAGACTCTAATGTGTCAAACGACGCAGATGAGGTCATGAGAACTGCTGCAACAATGGCACTATATTTTACGTGAACTACTCACACTCTAGCAAGCGGGAATAGCGCTTTGATGTGCAGTTAGCAAATTAATTCAGAACTGGCAGAACTGGTTTTGAAGCTGAAAATTCTAAATTTTTTTTTGATCGGGCTTATTGTGATACTTCAACTTTTGAAAACCATAGCAAGTTCTCTCGGTCGACTAATTGACATAACTCACTCACTGAGGATAATGATCGTCACAATATACAGCAGATTTCAAGTTGGTGAGGTACATAAGCTAAGTCTGTTGCCCAAATATAAAGCGTGTTTTACTCCTGAATTCTGAATTCTGCATTCTGAATTCTGTATTATGCTCTATATCAGAGTTTGTGTAAAATGCTATGACTTACATCTATAGCGTATATTAAAAGAAAATTTTGTATCTTATTGCCAGATTTTTTGAGAATTAATGCCCATAATAAAAGCACTCTAACCCTAATCTAAGAAAGTAAAAAAGCTCTCTAGACCACAACACCGTTTAGTTAAACCTAAAATCCTTGTTAGAGACGCGAAATTGGACTGGGCAACTCTTGGAGACGCGATCGCAAACGCCCCGCCATGCTAACGTCCCGCTGCGCTAACGCGTCTTTACAGGTCAAAAATCAGTACCAAAAATCCTTAACCCAAGCGTATTGCTCTAAAGGATCTTTGATCGAAACCTGTCTCAATTACACATTCGACACATTAATGCATAATGTGAACTATTTGTATAGTGCCTAAATCCTAGTAGAATATTTTCGCAAATCTAAGTAGGAAGATAGATGGAAGTTTCTGGACGCATCAATTACCCACTGAATCCTCCTCCCCCTCTTGAAGATTTTCCCGTCCTTCAAACTGAAAAATATACCCTACGGCTGGCTTCAACTGAAGAAGAATTAGAATCAATTTTTCGGTTGCGCTTTGAAGTTTTTAATCTTGAACTAGGCTTGGGATTTTCTGCTTCTAAGTTTAGCCAGATGGATATAGATAAGTTTGATGCGGTTTGCCATCATTTAATCCTAATCTCCAAACATACGGGTAAAACGATTGGAACTTATCGGATGCAGACCTATATAATGGCTTCTCAAAGACTAGGATTTGATGCTACCGATATATTTAATCTTAATGGAATTCCCAATTCTGTGCTTCAGGTATCAGTGGAAGTTGGGCGTGCATGTATAGCTAAAGAATATCGTAATAGTCAGACACTTTTACTACTCTGGGAAGGGTTAGCAAATTATCTCATCTGGAGTAAAAACCAATATTTCTTTGGTTGTGCATCATTACTAACACAATGTCCTGGGCAAGCTACTTGGGCTTATGATTATTTTCGGCAGAATAACTTGATGCATCCAAGTATTTTGGTTTATCCAAATTCACAATTTTGTCTAGAACTGACTCAAAATTGTCCAGATTCATCTCATGTTGAGATTCCGAAAATTTTGCAGGCATACTTGAATATTGGAGCTAAAATATGCAGCCTTCCTGCTATTGATCGGCAGTTTAAAACTATTGATTTTTTAACTATATCTAATATTGCAGACTTTGCCAGATGGCGTTATCCAAATCCTCTCAAAAAACCCTTACCACTGAGGGTGCGATCTTAGCTTCCCATAGCTTAAAAGCAAGAGTTTATCTTCTTGCCAAGGGAGTATTATCAATCTGGTGATACAGCTACTTTAAACTGCTACCTCGAATTCTGATCGGTTAACAATACCAAATGGCGTGGCGTAGGCGTAGCCCACCGTAGGCATCGCTCGTTCTATACCCTGTCCTGTGCTGGAGGCAAAAAACAATCATTTATCCGCCGTTAGGAGAATTGAGAACTATAGCCCACAAAGCGCTATGGAGTCGCCTAAGCACACATGCGGCTACACCTAGTGGATTTTACACTCCATTTATATCTCGGTTTCAAAACCAAATCCAGTTTTGCGGGATTTGATACAACCTTGCCCATGTCTTTTTGTAGTTAATAAAGGAGAGGTGTTGATTGCCAATCTTCCTAATTAAATTTAAAGTCTGATTGGCGATGTCGACGACGGGCGTAGCTGCGGCATCTCATCCAGCCCACTTAATTAGATAATTTGAGAAAACTTTTTAGGAAACCCACTTATGCACCATCTCAAATTTGCTCCGAGTTGGTTGCGATTTTTAATTATCTTCTTATTAACGATGGGTATATTGTTTCGCTTTTCTAATCTTGATGGTAAAGTTTTCTGGCAAGGTGAAACTTATGTCTCATTGCGAATTTCTGGTTACACAATTAATGAAGCTAAACAGCAACTTTTTAATAATCGTGTGATTGGCAAAGAAAGTTTTGCTCAGTTTCAAGGTGCAAATTCAGAAAAAAGCTTAAATGACACAATTATGTCTTTGGCAAAACAAGATTCTCAGCATCCACCGTTGTATTACATAATAGCCAGATTGTGGATGGAAATCTTTGGTAATTCGGTGACGGCAATTAGAAGTTTATCAGCTTGCATCAGTTTGCTGGCGTTTCCTTGTGTTTATTGGCTATGCCGAGAATTATTTAATGTGCCATTATCGGTTCCTGGTGTTGCGATCGCACTCATGGCTATCTCTCCAATTCATCTAGTATACGCCCAAGAAGCACAAGAATATATTCTTTGGTTAGTCACCATATTACTATCCAGTGCGTCTCTGCTGCGAGCTATACGGTTAGAAGATGAGCTAGCAGAAGAACGACAAAAACCCGATTTATTCGCTATTTGGAGCATTTATACAATCACTTTAGTCATTAGTCTTTATACATTTATTTGGAGTGCATTTGTAGCAGTTGCTCATGGAATTTATGTGATGATAACTGCCAAATATAAGCCTACTGAAACTGTGAGGAGTTATCTGCTAGCATCACTAGTAGGTTTTTTAGCTTTCATGCCTTGGATAACAGTTATAACTGGTGAATTTTTTCAATTTCTGATTTCAGCAGATAAAACAACAGCGCAGTCAGATTTAATACCTATCTTTCCATTTTTATTGATGCAGTTAAGCCGGATTTTTTTTGATATAGACCTTAGATACGAAAATTCTCTAGGCTATTTCATTGCACTAGCTTTTTTAACTTTGGTAGGATATTCAATTTATTTTCTTTGTCAATCAACTAACTATAAAACTTGGTCTTTTATCATCACGTTAATTGTAGTACCAGCATTACCCCTAATACTGCCAGATTTAATTGTTGGGAGTATACGATCGTCTACGGAAGCATATTTAATCCCATCTTATTTAGGAATCCAAGTAGCTGTTACTTATCTACTAACTACGCAACTATACAATGGGAGTGTGTCACGCCGCAACATTTGGCACATAATCATGGCATTAATTATTATTTGTGGTTTGATTTCTTCTAAGGTGAGTTCACAGGCAGAAACTTGGTGGAATAAGGGTATGAATTATGGCAATCCCCAAGTAGCCCAAATCATTAATCAAAGTAATCGTCCACTTTTGATTAGTGATGCTTTTAGCAATAATTATGGTAATGTCTTTTCTTTAAGCTATCTTTTGGAACCAAAAGTGCGATTTCTGTTGGTGAACAATCAAAAAATTCCTAAAATTTCTAATGGGTTTACTGATGTGTTTTTACTTAATCCTTCAGAGGCTTGGGGCAAAACCATAGAAAAAAAGTATAAATTCAAGACAGATATTGTTTATAGTGATAACTATTATTCAATTTGGAAATTGGCTAAAACTCGTAATTTGCGCCGACGTAATATTTCGCCTAATAATCAATTATCTGCCGAGCTATCAACTAGGCAAACAATTCTTCCATAGCTGCCAACTCTTAAAAAGTTCCTTGTTGTACAGATCAGTCTGCTTGAAGTACATAAATCCACTTTTTCCACTTCACTAAACAAGTAATTTTTTAGCTAAATATACAATTTTTCTCTTGCACAAAAAACTACTAAGTCTAATTACTACTTCCGGTACTTGACTAACTCCCTACCTATAATTGCCACCCACCACTGTAGAAACTTTGCCAGCAATTTCTTGATAAATATCACAAGTGCCGGATCGACTTCCAGCACTCGTGCAAGAAATCAAACCCCCGATTGGATGCAGAATTTACCGCCACTTTGAGTTTCTGCATAGGTAGAGATTGGACATTTGAGCGCACAACAGTCGCCTCGGATGACGACAATTTATCAGGATTTGGCATAGGTACGGCGGAACCTTCACCCTGATGATTTGCTTGGAGCGATCGCCTCCATACCGCGTCTATTAGGTTAGACATTTTTAATAACTAGTTTCGAGAGTTATAAAGTTGTTTCGTTAAAGTAGATAATTGTTGTACAAGTTATTGTGAAATTTAGTTATGCGGCATCTCCAACTTGCTCCCAATAGGTTGCGGTTTCTCATTGTAGTTTTGTTAATGGTGGGTATATTTTTTCGTTTTTTTAACCTCGATCGTAAAGTTTACTGGCACGATGAAACTTTCACTTCATTGCGGATTTCTGGTTATACGGCAAATGAAGCCAAGCAGCAAATATTTAATGGTCGCATAATTAATAAGGAAAGTTTTGCCAAATTCCAAAGTCCTAATATGGAAAAAGGCTTACGTGACACAATTATATCTTTGGAAGTAGACGATCCACAACATCCACCACTGTATTATATACTCGCTCGGTTTTGGGTGGGAATCTTTGGCAATTCGGTGACGGTAATTAGAAGTTTATCTGCCTTTATCAGCTTGTTGATTTTTCCGAGTATTTATTGGCTGTGTCGAGAATTATTTAGAACATCGGCATGGGTATCGGAGGTTGCGATCGCACTCATGGCAATCTCCCCTATTCACTTAGTATACGCTCAAGAAGCACGAGAATATATTCTCTGGATAGTGACTGTATTACTATGCAGTGCTTCATTATTACGAGCATTACGGTTGGAATCAAAAGATCGAGTACTACGCATATTAAATTGGGGAATGTATACAGTCACTTTGGCGCTTAGTCTATATACATTTTTGTTCAGTGGATTTGTCGTAGTTGCTCATGGTATTTATGTAATTGCCATTGCAAAATTTAGATTTACTAAAACAGTAAAAGCTTATCTATTAGCATCTTTAGCAGGTTTTTTAGCTTTTACATATTGGATAATAGTTTTAATAGTTAACTTATTGCAAGTAAAGAGTTCAACAGCATGGACAAAGAGATATTTACCCTTAGATGGTTTAATTAAATCCTGGCTTTTACAGTTAAATCGGATTTTTCTTGATTTAGACTTAGGCTTTGAAAATCCGTTTACCTATGTAATTACGCCATTTTTTCTAGTTCTGATTGGATATTCTATTTATTTTATTTGTCGAAAAACTAACTATAAAACCTGGTTGTTTATCGTCACACTGATTATGATTCCTGCATTACCTTTAATGCTACCAGACTTACTTTTTGGGGGTATACGCTCACTTGCCGAACGTTATTTATTGATTTCTTATTTAGGAATTCAACTAGCTGTTACTTACTTACTAGCTACGCAGCTACATAATAAAAATTTTGTACGCCGGAGAATCTGGCAAACCATCATGGGACTAGTGATTATTTGTGGGCTAGTTTCTTATGGAGTGAGTTCTCAGGCTGAAACTTGGTGGAGTAAGGTTATTAGCTATGGTAATCCACAAGTTGCAAAAATTATTAATCAGGCTACTCATCCACTTTTGATTAGTAATGATTCTGGTATTAATTATGGGAATATCTTTTCTCTCAGCTATCTTTTAGAGCCAAAAGTGCAGTTTCAATTAGTAAAAGACCGTTCTATACCTAATATTCAGAATGGGTTCACTGATATTTTTTTACTAAATCCTTCAGATACCTGGCGCAAGCAAATAGAAAAAAGTTATAATTATAAAACGTTTGTTGTATATGGTGACAAAAATTACTTGCTCTGGAAAATAGAAAATCCACGTAGCGACGTATTTTTTGAAAAAATTAGGACTTAACCAAAACTAGGCGCTGTAGTTATAGGCAATTCATATAAATGAATTCGTGTTAGGTAGAGAATAAACTTAATTACCCCTACCTGGAAATAATTCTCTTCGACTATTGTTTGCGTAACTTTATATTAAAAAATACTTTCATATATCAAAAGATATATGGAAATATTTGCTAGAGCAATCATCTTTTATAAGATATTTAAATATTTTCTTGATTAAAATCAGCTAAAAACAACAAAAATAAATATTAAACAAATTCTCATCTGAAATTAATTTAAGTAATGGCACGATGCTTTAAATTATCCTTTGTGATGAATTCAATGATTCATTGAAAGGTGTTCTATGCAAATAACAGATTTTCTTGGTCTTTTACATCCAGCGATCGCAATTATATTCGTGTTTCCACTCATCGGTACAGTAGTTAATTTTGCTTGGCAAACACGCCAACGTAGATTACAAATTTTAGCGGGGAGTAAGAGTAAAATTCCTCCAGTGGTGGGTGCAGAACATAAGCAGTTAGGTGAAAGGCTCACAAGTGCAGTTGTTGGATTAACTTTAATCGGATTAAGCTACCCTATTGGCAAAAATATTATCAAAAATCAATTGTGGAATCAAACACCTTTTCAAGTTATTTTTATACTGCTAATATTTGCTGCCACCATCGCCTCTTTAGTATTTCTTTATCGGGCAAAACAGCGGGTGTGGCGGGCAGTTTTTGCAACTTTAACTGGTGCAGGTTTAGTAATTCTAGGCTGTCAGGATGGAGTCTATCGCCGCACGAATGAGTGGTATTGGTCACATTATTATATTGGCATTACCGCAGCACTGCTGATGATTTTTTCATTAGCAATTGTTCAAGATATTTATCAAGATAAATCCAATCGCTGGCGTATCGTCCATACGATTTTAAACTGCATTGCTCTGTTGCTATTTATTGGACAAGGTATGACAGGAACGCGAGACTTGTTAGAAATTCCTCTGAGTTGGCAAGAACCCTATATTTATCAGTGTGATTTTGCTAAGAAAACTTGCCCAACGCCAAATCCTCAAGCACCAAAATAAGCAAGGGAAAATAACCAATACGAATGCCTTTTAGGAAGGCTGAGTGGAGAATCTCATTTATTTACTCAGAACTTGGAACCGACTAAACTTTAGCTATCTGCTAACGTAACTGTTTTGCCCAATGCCTAATCATTGTAGTGGCAAAGTGACAATTACTGTTGTGCCAACACCCTGCTCACTTTCTAATTGAATATGACCACCATGTAACTCCACACATTTTTTAACTATAGTGAGTCCTAGTCCTGTTCCTTGAATTACACCCACATTGCTGGCGCGATAGAAGGTTTGAAATAGATGAGCTTGGTCTTTTAGAGGAATGCCCATTCCCCGATCTCTGATCTGCAAAATTGCCAGGCGATCTTTGCAAATCAAATCAAACCAAATCGTGTCATTGTGAGGGGAATATTTGATGGCATTGGAAATCAAATTGGTTAAGATACAATTTAGTAAGTCTTCATCCATTTCAGCTTGAGTTGATTCCCCTTGAAAAGTAAAGATAATGTTGTGCTTACTACCTGCATTTAGTTGAAGAATATCTGTGATTTCGCTACAGAAATTTTCTAAATTTAAAGATGTAGGTTTGAATGCGAGTTTGGCAGCTTCCGTTTTACTCAAGAACAATATCTCATCTAAGAGATTAAGCATCTGGTTGATAGCATTTTGGATTCGATCAAAATATTTACTTCTCCGGGCATCAGTTAGTTTATTGCTGTTGTATTCAAGGATATCTACAGCCGTCCGAATCGTAGTCATAGGGGTGCGGAACTCATGAGAAACCATTGCTACAAAGTTTGACTTTAACTCGTTGAGTTCCTGTTCTTTCGCCAGCGCTTGACGGGTGCGTTCTTCACTTTCGCGTAGTTGGTTGAGAATTTCGCTTCTTTCAATGGCATAGCGAATGGCACGCACTAACCGTTGTATACTCATTTTATCTTTTACTAGATAGTCTTGCGCCCCTTCTGCTAATGCTTGCAGTGCTAAATCTTCATCATCAACACCTGTTAATACCACAACTGGGATATCAGGTACTGCTGCCTTAAATTCTTTTAACGTGTCCAGTCCAATAGAGTCTGGAAGGCTGAGGTCTAACAAAACTAGGTCGAATCTGCGTTGCTTTCGACTCCCTAGCTGAGAATTATCAAAGGTGGACGCAGAGTTTTCCCTGCTAGCTTCTATTGCCTCAGATAATCGTTCAACATGTAACATCTGCCATTGTTCTTGATCTGCATTTATAAATATCCGGTGTAGCAAATGAGCATCACTTGCACTATCCTCTACTAATAGAATGTGAATTGTGAGCTTTTCCATAGTACAGGGTTATATCAATTTGGTAGATAATCACCTGATTTCCTATTTTTTAGATAAGGCTAGAAATAATGCGCTTACTAGGAGCTTATTAGGCAGTTATTATATATATTTAAAGATACCTTAATTTGCGTTCAGAGTAAAATAAAATACTGTTCCTACGCCCAGTCCGGTTCCGACTCAGCCCAGATGCGAACACCATACTGTTCTCGACGATTATGAAGACGGCGAAAAACCTCAAAAATTTGCTCAAGATATTAAGACCATTATCTTGAGCGATCGCTATATGTCAATTACTTAGAGCTAGACTCAGTGCTATATTACAGTCAACGAGAACAAATTCCTGACCGCGAGTACCCACACGAGAATGAACATAGCTGCGGTAAGCTACGCTAACGCACCAACGTAGAGACAATGCAATTTTTGACACAAAAAACAAGTGGAGATGTAGTGTAACACCACATCTCCACTCTAAATTTACTGTATTAGGGTTACAAGAAAAGACCCTACGAGCTGATTAAAACTTGGGAAAGTTCAAATTAATTAACGTGACTCAGTTCCTTGATTGGGGCTACCTGCTACACCATCGTTTTCAGGAGCTTCTGGAGTAGCAGTGGACTTAGCATCACTCTTTTCCGCATCACCAGTTTTGCGGATACTTTCGTCGATAGGGGTTTCGCCGTCAGCAGAAGCAGTAGAAGCAGCTTGTTGATTATTAGATTTTTGTTGTTCAGCCATGATTACATCCCTTATTATTTATCCTTGGTATTATCTTAAAAAATTAGGAGTATGGGTGCATCTATCTAGAATATAGTTATGGCTGATTCCTCCCTCTATCATAAGTATTGTTTTGTACTACTCATGTCTGCTGACAAAAATCCATAAATATAGAAGTATGTTACTTAGAACCCTTGCTATTGTTAATGGAGAACCTAGAAGGGGTTTTATCTCCGAGATGCTTTTAAAATTGCTTTATTGATAGTTGCCAGGAAATGACAAATAATCTGACTGAATAATATGGTGTGATGATGGTGATACAAACTATCAAAGTCTAATTAATGAACCAGAACAATCTATCGTTACCATCTGGATGTATCCTTCGCAAGGCAACCTCTGGGGATCAGTGGTCGATTCGATTGCTGGTATTTTCAGCGAAACTCGACCCAACCCAGTTAAATTGGCAGCAATTTTGGGTAATTGAATACCATGAAAATCTTATAGCTTGCGGACAGCTACGTAACTTTTCAGGGGTACAAGAACTTGGTAGTTTGGTCGTTGCATCAGCTTGGAGAGGTCGCGGTTTGGGTAGTTTTCTAACGCAGCATTTGATTTATACAGCAACGCAACCACTTTATCTGGAATGCTTAGGTCAACGGCTGGTGCAGTTTTACAGTCGCTTTGACTTTGTGCCAATATCTTTTGAAGACTTGCCACAATTTCCCAAGACAACAGGCTTATCTACGCTCAAGGATAAATTTAGATTTTCGCAGTTAGCTAAAAGACTGCTCAAAGTTCCTGTGGTGTTTATGAAATATCAAGGTCAGGCTAATTCGTAATTCGTAATTCGTAATTTTAAGATATGCAGAACAAGGCTTGATACAAGATGTTTCCAGCCCTTTACTCTTCCCTATTCCCTATTTCAACTTGGAGGTTTAGCAAAAATTGTTAGTAAGACAGGCCCTAGTAAATAATGGTGATTCAAACACAATAGCCCAGCAGAGGAGCCAAGAAGTTGACGTTGATTAGGGCTGTAAAGTCTAATTCCACGGGGAGAGACTGGCAATAATTGAGGTTCTGTCTCTTTTTTGGAAGTAATATCAACTAAATAAAAGCGTCCACCAGGAGAAAGTACCCGTGCTATCTCACTAACCACCTGTTTGGGTTCCAAATAGTGCAAGAAGCTGATAGTACTAAAAACGGCATCAAATTGACCATCAGCAAAGGGAAGAGACTCAGCTTTGCCCTCAATATAAATTAAGCGTGGATGGTGGCGGTTGCTCTGTCTTGCTACCCGCAACATATTAGCAGATAAATCCAATCCGGTAGCTCGTAGATTGGGAAACTGAGTAGCAAGGCGCTCAAGCAAGCGTCCAGTACCACAGCCTATATCAAGTATATTTGCTGGCTCTGGTAAATCTACGTACTCCAGCAATCGTTGGTGAATGGCTCGATAAAACACTGAAGGAAAGAACCAATCGTAACTTGATGCCCATAGGTCAAAAAGCAGCTTTTTGTGATTGAAAAAATCATCAGTCATTAGTTTTCGCAGCTTTCTCAAAGCTTGATGCTTTTTGAGGGTAAGTTTAGCTGCGCCTCCAAGAATTTGGTTAACAACACAAATTAACGTAAGTTCGACAAGTCTTATTTGACCTCTCCCCCAACCCCTCTCCGACACGGAGAGGGGAGTAAAAAGCTTAATTTTCGTTGCTCCTCCCTTTCCGTTTTCCAGAGGGAGGCTGGGAGGGAGAGGTTCATCGAACTCATGTCAAATTAACTATAGCGGTTCTGAATTGGTTGTAATAGCCGAAATATTTGTCAAACAGTGCCAATTTGCTGAAAAGCGTTGTCCTGTCTAGATTTTTGCCCTGAAAATCGAGCTTTCCTACTAGAGAAAGGTTAGGGGGTTAGGTTTTGGATGGGTTTTTCAAGATGAAGTGAAAATCACGACAAATTATCGGGAACTGTAGTACTTGAATGTGTAGTTAACAGTACTCTTTCTACCTCTGTAGAGAGCCAAAGCAAAAGTAATAAGTGCATAAAACTACAAAACCTAACTGTATTTATTTATAGAGGTTCAAATACAAAAAACTCAATCTAGTTTGAAATTATCAAGGTAAAAAATTATGACAAGCTTTATGCAAGTTCACTCACACAACGACCTACTGCACCCAGTCCGCGAGTGGTTGGAAACGATAGAAATTCATAACTCCAAATTGGCTCATTTCCTATGCAAAGCTATTCCTGCTCAGTGTCCCTTTGAGCGAGACATCACACTGTTTGGTCGGAAGCTATTTCATATTCCACCTATGTGTAAATTAAATCCTCTATACGAGGAAGTGGTTGGTTTGCGTTTTAGAGCGCTTTGTTATCTTGCCGATGAATGTGGTGAAGATATTACAGCTTATTGCTGATAGCCAGTTGGATTGTTGTTTGATCGAGCAGCGAGCGATCGGTAATTGCAGGTTTACGGTTGTTACTTACTCAGGTTTATACTAAGCTAACGTACACCTAATTAGATGTTTGGCTATTTAAGTAGCTGGCACTATTGTTGCTTCCCGTATCCTGCTGAAATCATTAACATCATCATGACGCACATCTTACTGATTGAAGATGAGGTCAAACTGGCACGATTTGTCGAATTGGAATTGAATTATGAAGGCTATCAAGTCAGTATTGCCTACGATGGATTAACTGCACTCACCGCAGCAAGGGAGTTGCATCTGGATTTAGTAATTTTAGACTGGATGTTGCCTGGGTTGTCGGGGTTGGAAATTTGCAGCCGCCTGCGGAATATAGCTGAGAGAGTGCCGATAATCTTATTAACCGTCAAAGATGAAGTGAGCGATCGCATTGCAGGTTTAGACGCTGGTGCTGATGATTACCTCATTAAACCCTTCAGCGTTGATGAATTATTAGCCAGAGTCGGCGCTCACCTACGAAGAAGCAACCAAGCAGAGTACGCAGATGTTTTAGAATTTGAAGACCTAAGTTTAAATCGTCGCACGCGGGAAGTGTATCGAGATCGGCGGTTAATTGAGTTAACTGCTAAAGAATTTGATTTACTAGAATATTTACTGGCCCATCCGCGACAGATAATTAGCTGCGATCGCATTTTAGAGGAAGTCTGGGGTTATGACTTCATGGGCGATGCCAACATCATTGAACCTTATATTAACTACCTGCGCTTGAAACTTCAAGCCAATAACGAAAAATGTCTCATTCAAACTGTGATCGGTGTTGGCTACACATTGCATGATTGAATTGAGGATTGGGGCGAGACAAGCGAAAGACTTTTCAATAATTCTTCCTTATTCTCTCAGTGCCTATTGCCCAAAAGCAAAACCTTATGGCCATAGCAGATTTTGGCGTTTTTGGCAATCTCTACAAAAACTCATCCAACTTAGAATTAATTATATTACGATGCACAAAGCTATCATCATCCAAAATCCAAAACTCAAAGTGGCATGACCTATTTAGAAACAGCAGCGCAGTTCTACCGCGAAGTTGCCCAAACCCCGCAAGTTGGACTTTGTTGTGTACAAAGTACGCCCCTGCAACTACCAGGATTGAAAATTCCTTTGCCAATGCAGGAAATGAATTATGGTTGTGGCACCACTGTTCACCCCACCGAACTAGGAAACCAACCTACTGTGCTGTACGTCGGCGTTGGTGGCGGCTTAGAAGCGTTGCAATTCGCTTATTTTTCCCGTTATGCAAGTGCTGTAATTGCCGTTGAACCGGTTGGCGCCATGCGGGAAGCAGCTGCACGTAATTTGGAAATTGCTGCTCAAGAAAACCCCTGGTTTAACACCAGCTTTGTCGAAATCCGCGAAGGTGATGCTTTTAACTTACCTGTTGCTGATGCTAGCGTTGATATCGTGGCACAAAATTGCCTTTTCAACATCTTTGAACCAGAAGATTTAACTCGTGCTTTAAAAGAAGCATATCGGGTGTTAAAACCAGGTGGACGCTTGCAGATGAGCGATCCAATTGCTACTCGTCCCATTCCAGCACATCTTCAAGAAGATGAGCGACTAAGAGCCATGTGTTTATCAGGCGCGCTCACATATCAAGAGTATACTGAAAGGATTATAAATGCTGGTTTTGGTCAAGTTGAAATTCGTGCCCGTCGTCCTTATCGCCTACTAGATTCCCAGACTTATAATTTAGAAGAAAACCTACTTTTAGAAAGTCTGGATTCTGTCTCATTTAAAGTTGTAATTCCAGAAGATGGTGCTTGCATTTTCACTGGAAAAACAGCAATTTATGCTGGTTCTGAACCCTTCTTTGACGATTTGGCAGGTCATCTACTTCAGCTAGGTATTCCGGCTGCGGTGTGTGATAAAACTGCTGCTAAACTTGCTGCTAGTAAGCCAGCAGAAATAATTGTTACCGATTCAACCTGGCACTATAGCGGTGGTGGCTGCTGTTAATTTATCTAAGAAAGAATTCAGGTGTCAGGAGTCAGAATGGGCTAAACCTTAGCTATCCGCTAACAGAATGGTTCTGTGAGACTGGGTAATGAATGCACAATTTGAATATTTCACTAATTACATTCTGGATTCTGAATTCTGAATTCTGACTTCTTTCTTCTTTATAAACTCCAAAATGTTGTTAATTAGTCTATTTTTAGCTACGCTTTTTTTAGCATATTCAAATGGAGCAAATGATAATTTTAAAGGTGTAGCGACGCTGTTTGGTAGCCGGACTAGCAGTTATCAAACAGCAATTTTGTGGGCAACTTTTACAACTTTTGCTGGTGCAATAACTGCGACTTTTTTAGCAAGAGCATTAATTAAAAACTTCTCTGGAAAAGGACTATTACCTGATGCGATCGCTAATTCTCCAGAGTTTCATCTTGCAGTCGCGATCGCTACTGGATTGACTGTACTCATTGCCACCCTCATGGGGTTTCCCATTTCCACAACTCACAGTTTAACAGGTGCGCTGGTTGGCGCTGGATTAGTTGCGATTGGACTACAAGTTAATTTTGCAGCTTTGGGAACTTCCTTTATTTTGCCTTTATTACTCAGTCCAATCATTGCTATTCCCTTGGGAGCAGGTATTTACAGCTTATCTGGCTATATTAATTCAAAATGGCATCTACCAGTCAACCAAAAAATGATTGATGCTTGTCATTTTCTCAGCGCTGGAATTGTCAGTTTTGCTAGAGGATTAAATGATACTTCTAAGATTGTTTCACTCATCCTAATTATTGAGTATTTCTCGATTCAGGGAGGAATGATCACGATAGCGATCGCAATGGCACTTGGCGGTTTACTCAACTCCCAAAAAGTTGCAATAACCATGAGTGAAAAGATTACCTCAATGAATCATACTCAAGGCTTATCAGCAAATATAGTAACTGGGATTATGGTCATTGCAGCTACTCGGTTTGGGCTTCCAGTTTCTACCACTTACACTTCAGTTGGTTCTATTTTTGGGGTTGGATTAATTAGCCAAAAATCTAAATCTAATACTCGCGTTTTTTATCAGATTCTATTATCGTGGATTTTAACTTTACCAACTGCTGCAATTATTAGCGCAATAATATACAGATTATTGCAAGGTTAGAAAAATTGAATATTGTTGTGTAATTTTTCAGGGGTAGTAACTAATGCAAACTCAACCAAAAATTTTACTAGATACAGCAGTCACAGCCTTTAAAAATAAACTCAGTTCACCTTTGACAAAAAAAGGAATCACTGTTTTACAAGTTAACCTAGGTAAGCGTTGTAATCTTGCTTGTACACACTGTCATGTCGAAGCCGGGCCAAAACGTACAGAAGAACTTTCTCCCGAAATTTGCGAACAATTGATTTCACTAATCCATAAATTTCCCGAAATTAAAATTGTGGATTTGACTGGTGGCGCACCCGAAATGAATTATGGATTTAAGCCACTGGTAGAAGCAGCAAAAGCAACTGGTAAACAAGTGATTGTCCGGTCTAATTTGACTATTTATTTTGAAGATGGATTTGGTGATTTACCAGAATACTTTGCTAAACACCAAGTAAGAGTTGTAGCTTCCTTACCCTGTTACCTAGCAGATAATGTTGATAAAATGCGCGGTACTGGTGTTTTTGATAGTTCAGTCAAAGCTTTGCAGTGGCTTAACCAACTCGGCTATGGTAAAGACCAAAACTTAATTTTGGACTTGGTTTTTAATCCCCAGTTGCCCACCAATGAAAAATTTTCTTTAGCTCCGGAACAGAGTAACCTAGAACGAGATTACAAAATGTTCTTACAAGAACATTTTAATATTGTGTTTAACAACCTCTTCACCTTTACCAACTTACCAGTTGGTAGAACCAAAATGTATTTAGAACGGAGAAAACTGTACGCTAGCTATTTGCAGTTTTTAGAGTCGTATTTTAATCCCAGCACAGTTGAACATTTAATGTGTCGCGATGAACTTTCAATTGACTATCTGGGCAATGTATATGATTGTGACTTTAACCAAATGATGAATTTGCCTGCAAAAACTCGCAATGGTGAAATCTTGACAGTTGGTAAATTGTTAAAAGCTGGCAATTTAGACCTGATTAGTGAGGTGCAAACTGCTGCTTATTGCTATGGTTGTACTGCTGGGTGTGGTTCTAGTTGTGGTGGCGCTTTGCTCTAAGAACTAGAGCATTTACTTTTCTGGCCCGATATCTCTCAGGAAGAGTCAGCATTTGTACATCGCTTTGCAGTTCGACACTGCTGGCTTGGGCTGTTGAATACGCACGAACACTTGGTAAACGTTATTTACGTCTAGATTGCGATGATTTGCATCCGCGCCTGAGAGCAGTATATGAAGGCTTTGGTTTCCGTTATCACAGCCAGAGACAAATTGGTGCTTATTTCGTCTTTCGCTATGAATATCAAATACCTCCACAAGTTATCTAAATTGATATGTCTTTTATCGATGAAATTAATCCTGTCAATGCTTTGATTGTGGGAGCCAGCCAAGGTATTGGTTTGGGTTTTGTGAAAAAATTGCTACAAGATTGCAGAATAGCTAAAATTTATGCAACTTCTCGTCAACCGAAATCAGCCTCAGAGTTAATAGCTCTTGCAGACGAATGTCCTGAGCGATTAATTTGTTTGGAGATGGATATTACTGACGAGTTACAGATTATTGAAGCTGTTCAAAAAATACATACTCAAGTTAATAAACTGCATTTCGTAGTCAACTGTGTAGGACTGTTACATGAAGATATTTTGCAACCTGAAAAAAGCTTAAGACAGATCAATTCAGAAAATTTGCTGCGCTACTTTCAGATAAATAGTATTGGTGCTGTCTTACTGGCTAAACATTTATTGCCTCTGTTTCGTCATGGAGAACGCAGCGTGTTCGCCACTATTTCTGCTAAATTGGGCAGTATTAGCGATAACCAACTTGGTGGATGGTATGGCTATCGGGCTTCTAAAGCAGCACTCAATATGTTGATGCGAACTGCGGCAATTGAGTATAAAAGAAGTTGTCCGAAAGCATTAATAGTAACATTGCATCCTGGTACAACTGATACCCGGCTTTCTCGTCCTTACCAAGGAAATGTACCTGCGGAAAAATTATTTTCAGTCGAACGTACTGTTACTCAATTATTGGCTGTCATCGAACAGCTTCAAGAAGGCGATAGTGGAGAGTTTTTCTCGTGGGATGGGAACAGATTGCCTTGGTAACTGCGTTACGCTTGTGCTAGTAAAACTCACGTTACTTGTAACCAAAGCCTATGAAGTTTTTTGTGCCAGCAGCTAAGGATGATATCAAAGCAGAGCAAGTGTATAGTGCTTTTGCTCGGTCTGTCAAAGCACCAATAACCGAAAAGCGTATTTGGAAGTTACAGTGGCGCGATCGCGAAATAGATATGGAATGCGAGGTAGGTAAACCTTTACCATCCTCTTATCAAACGGGGAAAGAGTTAGTTATGGCAATCTTTGAGTGTGAAAACCTTTATAAAATTTGTACTCTTACCCGTGGAGGAGTAAAGGGAGAACCTATCTTGGTTGGCAAAAACTCTGTATCCTCAGCAACGTATTTTTCAGATAATGTAAATAACTGACTCTGCATTTTAATATGCGATCGCTCTGGTAATGTAGTAGATAAAATCGCCCACCAGATGTCTCAAGGTATGACTAACATTCAGATTTTCTTACCTGAGTCGATGAAAGTCTTTGTCGAAGAACAAGTAGCTAAAGGCGGTTATAGTTCAATACAGTTCAGTTAAGCATTGCTTTCTTCTCTCAGTGCCCTCTGCGCCTCTGTGGTTCGTAAAAAAAATTGACTTTGACAAAGAGTTTTAGCCTTAACTGAACCGTATTGGGTTATAGTTCAGCTAACGAATATTTCAACAGCTAATCTTTCAAGACCAACAGCTCAAGAGTCAAGAAGGAAAACGCCCTCAGTTGATGGCAAAGCTTCAGACACAGGCTCAACTGAACGATGAGGAGTTTGAAGTAATTGCAGATAAATTAGCTGACGAATTTGCAGCATACTTTGGGTCATAGTCAGAATACTAAGAACCAGGAAACTCTAACTCAGCGCTTCCCCGTGCTAACTGCACCACCTCAGATGGTAGGTGTCGCTCCAACCAATCTTCTAAATCAGCTAGTACCTCGCGGTAATTTATGTCACTCTGAATCTCGTGATAGGCTCCTGGATACTCGATTCTCAGCTTATCTGTGCAGTTTAGCCGTTGGTAAAAGGTGTCGCTTCCTGCTGGTAAAGCCACTCGGTCTGCGCCACCGTGGAGAATCAATAATGGTAATTGCCAATCACCTGCATGAGCATTAATCCAATCAACTGTTGCAAAGAATTCTGTAGCCAGACGGGCAGCAGCACGGGTATGTCGCATTGTATCTTGGGCATAAGCGGCTAAAATCTGCGGATCTCGTGAAGCAGCGCTAATGTCAATGCCTGTATTCAGGGTGAAACGCGGCCACACCCGTGAGAGCATTTTTCCTAAAAGTACCCGAATCGGTGAAACCCCTACTTTCCCCAAGGTTGGTGCAAGAGCGATCGCACCCTGCAATAATGATGCTTGCTGGGGATAGTGCAGAATGTAATCTAAGACAATCACTGCGCCTAAACTATGACCCAACAGAAAAACTGGACATCCAGGATTCTGAGTCTGAATTAACTGTAAAAAAGCTCCCAAGTCTTCACGAAACTCACTCCAAGCGTTGATATAGCCTTGCTGACCCGGTGAGCGTCCATGACCACGCAAATCTAAGGCGTAGACAGCGTATTGCTTGGGTATCAAATGCTCAATTACATTACTGTAGCGATCGCTGTGCGCTCCAAGTCCATGCACAATGGCTAATATTGCCCGGACTTTAACCTCTGGATGCCAGCTTTGGTAATACAGTTCAAGTCCTCCAACACCTTGGAATCTGCCTTCTTTACGAGAAGCTAGGCGATCGCTATAGTCAATCATAAGGTTAATTTTTTACATAATTTTCCCAACAAGCTACTAAAAAGTCAATATCAAAATATATACAATAATTCAAATTATGAAAATTGGGTAAAGAAGCTTACCTGACTTTGCTTCAGGGCATTGCTGAATTATGGGATGATTTCGCCCATTTTGTCACGATTTTTCAATGGTTTGAACCGCCAATTCATCCCGCATTATGCAACACCATCGAAAAAACTCTCAATCATCTGGAAATTATTCAAGGGCATTCCTAACCTAGAGCCAACTCTAGGCTGCGTCGCTTCGGGATGCGTTCAAAGTAAGGGTCGAACACCTCGCAAAGGCGGAGGGCAGGAGGGAAAACTGAAACCTGTTCTCTGCCTGTAACCATAGATAACAAGGGTTGAACCCTACTAAACCTACATGAAGTGCATCTAGGGGCCAATTTTAAAAGTGCGATTGAATATCTTTGCCTCTTATCAAGGGAGTTTAGCAATTACCTTATATCTGTAACAAAGTGGAAATTTTTTCTAATAAAATTACAGAAGAAAATGGTTTAAATAAAATATCTTGTTGTTTCAAAATAGTGTCACATTCGGAATTTTTTATTATTTGGTAGTTAAGCATAAATAGTAAGGGAATGTTTTGTATTGCTGCATCATCGCAAATAGTTTTCATAATGATTAAGCTATTGAGATCAAAAAAGGGATAATTACACAGAATCAAATCGGGTTGTTCTAATGTGAATAGATCATATCCTTCTTGGTAAGTATTTGTGGTAATAACATAGAACCCTCTCAATTCAAGTAATTCCTTTATAAGTTCTAATAGCAAAAAATCATCCTCAATCACTAGAATTCTGTGCATGATATAGTTAAAAATTTTTTTGAGCAAGCATTATCTGACGTTGCCGACTAAAAAGGACCAAACATAAGACCACAGATATAACCCACATTAAATCTGATGAGTATTAATTACGAATTACGAATTACGTTAGCGCAGCGGGGCGTAGCCCATTACGAATTAGTATTATTTTCCCTGCCATAGCTGCTGCAACGACTGAAAAATCTTTACAAATCTCTCTTCTAGCCAGACCATAACATAATCAAGCCATTCTAGAAGTTGCTCTAAAGGGTGCTTTTCATAGCCAGTTGAAGTTGCTGTGGTTTCTATCCAATCTGGCTGCGCCTCAACTTGACTGCTTTGGTGAAATTGCTGTTGCAAAATTTCCCCTTTACGACTCTCGCTTTTAGTTTGGGAAATGCGGGTTTGAGTTTGTTTGACAGAGGCGACTTTTCCAGATGTTTTTTGACTTGAGGTAAGATTACTACTTGGTTGTTTTCTTTGTACCAAACCAGATCCGACTTTAGGTTGTTTTACACTCAAATTCTTTTGTGGAAAATGCCCTATTGATAAATTTGGGGCGAAAGCAGGATTTATCTCTTCAGAAAGTGTAACTGGCTTGTCAGCAACGGTTTCGGTATCACCAAATAAATCATTCCATGTTAACCAAGGATCATCTCTTAAATCCTGGTTCTCTATCAAAGGGCTTTTGGACAAGACTTTTCTAAGACGTGACGAGAAGAGTTTAACTGGTAATCTTTCATTACTAGTTGTCTCAAGTGTTTTTCTATTACCAACACCAAAAAAGTAATTAAGCGCCGCCTCAATCAAAGCCTGAAAATTCTGTGAATGAGTTTCTAAACCATTAGCGTTGGACGAAATTTCTCCTTTGGTAGCTAATTGCTCTTTGCCATAAAGAAATATGTTTAACTGAGTTTGGGCAACTTGGACAATTTCCTGACTACGTTCTTGCACTGGGACTAAAGCATTCGATTCCAACTTAGCAATGGCTATATCTAGAAATGCTAATAATTTATCTGTATTAAGTAAATCTTTTGGTATACCCTCCGCTAAAACTGGAATTTTAGCTGGATTTACGTCAGTTAGTTTTACTAATAATCGGTCAATTTGTGGTAATAGCTGCGTTTCTTTTTTAGCTACAATCAAACGCCAATACTGCCAGTAATTAGCAACTTCGTTAATAATTCGGTCTTCTAATTTTGCCTGTTGTTCCGGTGTTAAAATATCTAGAATTTCATTGTCGGCAGTAACAAGTACTAAATTTCGACTGATCAAATTTGTGGCAATTCCTCGCACTATTGAAAGACGCTGTTGAAGGGCATTGTCTAATTGTGAAGGGTTGAGACTGACAGCTTGATTATCTGTAATATTTGATGATTGACTAAGATTAGAGTTATTTTCAACGAATTTCAGCCGAAAAACTCCCAATAAAGCTAAGGGATTGAAATGTTCAGATGCTTTTGTAGGAGTGGAGGCGGGTTCATCTGATGACAGATAATTGACTGCCTCTAGTACATTTTGAATGGGACTATCAGCATTGGGTAGAGTTTCAGGTTGGAAATCGGTATCATTTGGTTGTAACTTTAATCTAGTTTGTGGTTCTTTAGTATGTAGCGTTTTCCCAGATGATTCAGATGACTGAAACAGTAGATACACTGGGTAAAGTAGTACCTCGACACCCCACTTAGTGGCGACTTGCAAATGCCGGAAGGTATGTTCCCACTGTTGTGTCACCCGCCGAGATTGCTGGTGGACAAAGTTAAATAGTCTGCTTTGATAACGACCAGAGGAACCAGAAGACATAGTAGTAATTTTTTAGTTCAAGTCTTGTTAAGTTGTGAGACTCGCGCCAAACAATAAAAACGACCAACACCTCATCTTAGCGAATATATGACCCCGACTGTCTCTCAATCCCAGACCAAATTTATCTCACAAGCAATTGAGCAACTGCGCTCTTTTTGTCAAGTTAATCTTCAGTCTACGTGGCTGTATCAGGAATCTGACCTAGTTATTACTGATGTTGTAGCTGCTGATTTGTCTCATTGGCAACTTGCCCAGTTGAATGCTAAAGAACATATTGCTTGGACGGGCGGGAAGAAAGTGCTATGGCTAGTGCAAAGATTGGTTGTTCCCCAAGATTTACACGGTTATCCCTTGGCGGGGTTGTCTTTGCGGCTGGCACTGGTTTGGTGGGCGGATTCTGCTGAGATTTATGTAAATGGTGAGTTAGTGCTGGAGGGTGATTTATTTGATTGTTCGCCGAGAGTGCTTCTCAGTCAAGGGGTGACGGCAGGGGAAGAATTCACTGTGGCTTTGCGGTTAGTGAGTCCGGGACATTGTGATGGTGCTTTAGTGCGATCGCTCCTAGTGTATGAGTCTTATGTTGATAATAATCCCGATCCGGGTTTTGTGGCTGATGAGTTAGCTGTGGTGCAACTTTATTTAGAAAAATTTGCGCCGAAGAAGTTGGATGTTTTGGCGGCGATGGTGGGGGAAGTTACGAACCGCCTTCGCGAAGCGTCTCGTAGAGAAGACGCCAAGGACGCCAAGGAAGAGTTAGTAAAATCGTTTTTGTCTCTACGTCAAAATTTAATTCAATCTGACATCTTAGCCCCCCTTTTGAAGGGGGGTTGGGGGGATCAAAAATCTAAAATTTTTTTATTGGGTCATGCTCACTTAGATTTAGCATGGCTATGGCCTGTAAGTGAAACTTGGAATGCGGCGCAAAATACTTTTGAGTCGGTTCTGAAGTTGCAAGCAGATTTTCCTGAGTTAATTTTCTGTCATTCAAGTCCCGCACTTTATGCTTGGATTGAAGAACATCGCCCGGATTTGTTTAGGGCAATTCAAGCACAGGTAGCCGCCGGACGTTGGGAAGTTGTCGGCGGAATGTGGGTGGAACCAGAACTCAACCTAATTGCTGGTGAATCAATAGTTCGTCAGTTATTGTATGGTCAGCGCTACATCCAAGAAAAATTTGGCAAGTTTTCAACTGTAGAATGGGTTCCAGATTCTTTTGGTTTCTGTGCAACTTTACCGCAGTTTTTCGCTAATGCCGGAATTGAGTATTTTGTGACACAGAAGTTGCGATGGAATGATACTAATAAATTTGATTATGGGGCTTTTTGGTGGCGATCGCCTGATGGGTGCGAAGTCTTTAGTTTGATGTCTGCACCCATCGGTGAAGCTATAGATCCAGTTAAAATGGCAACTTATGCTCTTGAGTGGCAAACTCAAACTGGTTTACCAGAATCTCTCTGGCTTCCCGGTGTCGGCGACCACGGCGGCGGCCCCACCCGTGATATGTTAGAAACCGGTCAACGCTGGCAAAAGTCTCCTTTATTTCCAGACTTAGAATTTACGACGGCTGAAAAGTATTTACAGCAAATCAGTAAAGGAGGCAGGAGGCAGGAGACGAGAGGTAGTAGTGATGATTCTTCCTCATTCCCTACTTGGAATGATGAACTATACTTAGAATTTCATCGCGGTTGCTACACTACCCACGCAGATCAAAAACGTTGGAATCGACGTTGTGAAAATTTATTATATCAAGCTGAACTATTTGCTACGTTGGCAACTGTAAGCTGTGGTGTGACATATCCTAAAGTAGAAATTGAAGCAGCTTGGAAATTAGTTTTATTTCAACAGTTTCACGATATTTTACCTGGTTCTTCAATTACCCAAGTTTACACAGATGCGTTGCCCCAATGGCAGCAAGTGGAACAAATGGGAACGAAAATATTACAGGAATCACTTTTAGCGATCGCATCTCACATTACCCTATCAGAACCACCAAAACCCGATAGTCGGCCTATTTTTGTTTTCAATTCTCTCAATTGGCAACGTTCTGAGGTAATCTCTGTAGTCTTACCCACGCCACCAACAAGTACCCAAGAATGGCAGATTTTCGATGCTTCTGGAAAGCAACTTGTCTCCCAATTATCTGAACCATCAACCCTACTATTTCTCGCCACCGAAATTCCACCCGTAGGCTACCGCATATTTTGGCTTTCCCGTTCACTCTCCAGTCCAAACGATATGAATCGCGTCTCTCCCTCATCTCCCGCATTTTTCCCAGACTGGATTTTAGAAAATGAATTCTTGCGAGTTGTTATAGATCCTGACACCGGAGATTTATCAAGTGTTTTTGACAAAACTTATCAGCGAGAAGTTTTGAGTGGAGCGGGGAATCAACTGCAAGCTTTTAAAGACAGTGGGCAATATTGGGATGCTTGGAATATAGACCCCAATTATGCTCAACATCCCTTACCCTCAACAAATCTTCAATCTATTCAGTGGTTAGAACAAGGCCCAGTGCAAAGTCGTGTGCGCGTGGTGCGTCAGTTGGGTGAATCGGAATTTTGCCAAGACTATATTCTGCAAGTTGGTTCACCTCTACTGAACATTGCTACAACTGTCAATTGGCAAGAAAATCATGTCTTAGTGAAAGCTGCTTTTCCTCTAAATATTGAAGCTGACTTTGCTACTTATGAAATTCCCTGTGGCGCGATTCGCCGACCAACTAAACCGCAAACCCCCGCAGAACAAGCAAAATGGGAAGTTCCCGCTTTGCGTTGGGCTGATTTAACAGCAGAAGATACACAGACAAATACCGCAATCCCAAATCGTTATGGTGTCAGTTTGCTCAATGATTGTAAATACGGTTATGACAGCAAACCAAATCAACTCCGCCTAACACTGCTACGCAGTTCTAATTGGCCAGACTCAGAGGCTGACCGAGGTTTTCAGGAGTTCAAATATACCTTGTATCCTCATGCTGATAGTTGGGAATCAGCCCATACAGTACGGCGTGGCTATGAATTGAATATACCGTTGCAAGTGATATTGAATTGGCCACTGGCTCAACCCGGAGCTACCGCTAACAGCACTATTGAAGGAGTAAGTTTCCTAAATTTATCAGCTGAAAATTTAATCTTGATGGCCTTGAAGCCATCTGAAGATGACCCACAGCAGTTAATTCTGCGATGTTATGAATCTCACGGAGAAATAGCCGAGTTATCTTTGCAAAGTGATTTAGGGTTGAATCTCGGAAATACAGTAGATTTATTAGAGCGTTCCGCCAGTACTGAATTTTCATCGCAGCAAAAAATCTCGATTGTACAACCTTGGAAAATCGCCAATTTCAAGGTGATACCAGCGATTAATCCCAGGCTGAAGTGAGCCGCTATAGTTAATGGTTAGTAACCACTAACCATTAGACATCTGGTGAAATTAAATATGTGTTATCTAAAACCCTTTTAGAGATGTAGCAGTGCTGCTTCTCTACATTCTTTCTCACCAGATTCCTATTAACAATTGCCTTATTTGTATCACGAGTCCTCAATAGACATCTCTAGAAACCATAGGCATCATGTAGCTGAAGCCTTCCCACACCACTTTCTAGAAGCAAGCTACGCGTAGCGTCTCTGTTAGAAGAAGAGGATTATGCCTACGTCATTTTCACTTATTTCTCTAATAGCGTCGTCGGATAATCTGGTATCGTCTGTTGGGCTGCCGTCGTTCGATAATCTGGCGTTGTCCAAAGCCCTGCCGTCGTCGGATTATCTGCCGTTGTCTGTAGGGCTGCCGTCCTCGGATTCTCTGGTATCGTCCATAGGGCTGCCGTCGTCGGATTATCTGCCGTCGTCGGATTCTCTGGTATCGTCTTGACTGCCGTTGAGCAATCAAAAGCTCTCCAGTTTTATTTCCAACCAGGTTGGCATCTGGGGCAACGCTCTGTTCATTCAGAGTATTACTTAGAGAAATATCTTTCGCTTCAGCTAATGAGGGCGGGGACACAAAGGCAAATAGCAACATTCCTATTGAGGATAGTTTCCTGAAACCTTTCATGTTTTTGCTTCTCTAAACTTTGGGTAATAACTTTATTAAAACACTTTAAACTCTGAAAATTACCGCTACCGCACTTTTTTAAACTCAATTTGGTATGAAATTATCTATTGTAATTTCACCCTTTTGTATAATTGTAATTTTTATAAGCTTGTGTATATAAATAGTTAGTAATTAACAGAATGTAATTTTTTTCACCACTTAGATAAAGTATACATTAGATAAAGTATACAGTTAGTAATTAAATACGCTAATTTTTTTCTTGTGAGATGGGTTTAAAAGCCTTACTTGGTAAGAGAAAGACCCTCCCAAATTTTGATTTGGTAAAACCTTATATCAGACTTATCTCCACCCCACAAGATGTATCAAAACTGTATCAAATACAAACGATAACTGCTAAATATTCTTAGCGGAAGCTGTAATTAATAATCTGTCAGTGGGTTTCTAGCTCCGACCAACTATCTTGTTAATTGCTGCATTTTTACTGTTTTCTGCCTCTTTAAGGATATCTTCTACTACCTCCACCCACTACACCAATTTTGTGGCGATAGGAGAGTTCAGCACCGAACCAACCAGAAGCACTAGTTAGTGTACCGACAACAAGCGATATTAACAGTCCCCAAGGTACTATTCGGGATTCAGCGTCGCCCAAGCGGAGGAGAAAGTTAACGAGGGATAAAACTAGTATAGAAACGTTAAGTATCAAATGCGTCCAACCGGCGGTGCGCTTGCGGACTCGTTCAATTTTCACAAAGTCGCTAAGACCGATCGCAGATGCAAGGATACCTCCACCTAATCCAAGTCCGATTAACCATAGCGAAGCCCTAGCCCAAAAGAAATCGCCAGTTAACCAATAACCAATGTCACTGCCCAAAGCGGCGGCTAAAAAAGCTATGGGAAAGATCACACTCAACGGGTGTAGGGGATGTCCGGCGATCGCAACTGTACTAGGTACACCAGTATCACGATACTCACTGTCGTTACTTTCAATAACTGGTGGAATATTTGGAAAAGGTGTTGAACCTGTTTGTGTTGTTTCTGTAGTTTCCATTATTAGTATCCTGAATTTATGAACGTTACATTTTTAAGCTGAAGGAATTTTTTCCACATAAGCTTCAGCCTGTAGGATTAGTTTGCCTACTTCTACTTTTAGTTGGTTGACTTGCAGACTCATACCATCTAAATCAAAGTTACTTAGATTCAAAATTTCGCTAGTTTGATCTATCAAAGCTTTTGTCAAATCTGGCGATATTTCCTCACTTTCGCTATACTCAATATTTTCCAAAGCAACACTTTTTCCATTGCTGCTAATCTTGGGGACTGCGGAAAAAGCAACTTGCTGATTTTCATCAGTTTCTACTAATTTTATGCTGGCATTTAGTGCTACTTTCCCATCACCTGGTAATCGAAAATCTACATCTTGAGGTTCAATACTCCTCAGTTGTCCTTTAATATGTATTTTTTGACTTTGCAGTTGTGAACGCACATATTCGGAATTGAAGGCACGATTAATATCAGCTTCGGTTAAGACAACCTGTGCATGAGCTTCAGTCGGTTTAGTTAGTTCAATTTTGCCAAAAGCCACACTTAGAGGATTAATGGCAACACTAGTCATCTGCATTTCCAATTCCTCCATGCGGAGGTCTTTCTGCATAACCAAACCTTCACCTGCAATCCTGACTTTATCCACCTCTCCCTGAACCAGTTTTAGCGGGTCTGTTTTGATGTCTACATCTAAATTTTCTACTTCATCTAATTGACTAGATAATCCTATTTCTGCCGCTTTATTGAGAGCTTGCTCTCCTAATCCAGGATTGTCTGGCATTATCTAAATTAACTCCTAGTTTAAAGCACATCCTTGAGTAAATTTAATAAACTAACAGCAGAGTTTTATCTATCTGGCGATGGAATATAGATTTAAATGTTGTCTACCTAATTTCAAATTTCAATTTTACCCTTTTCATCTTTTATGACCTCTGCACTTGGAGCGATTTGTTATAAAATTGACACAAACCCAATATTTCGGTTGAGTTCTTCTGACTGCTGGAACTTTTTTATACAATGCTCTCAGAACGTTTTACCACAGCCCTTACCTACGCCACCCAACTACACGCTAACCAAGTTCGTAAAGGTTCAGGTGTCCCCTACGTTGCCCATTTATTAGGTGTCGCCAGTATTGCTTTAGAATATGGGGCAAATGAAGATGAAGCGATCGCAGCCCTCTTACACGATGCGATCGAAGATCAAGGTGGCGCTGCAACACGAGAAGAAATTCGCCGTCGCTTTGGTGACAATGTAACGGCAATTGTCGATGGTTGTACTGATGCTGATACAACTCCAAAACCCCCTTGGCGACAGCGAAAGGAAGCATACATTGCTCATATTCCTACTGCTTCCCCATCAGTTCTACTTGTGTCATCAGCAGATAAACTTTACAATGCCCAGTCTATTCTCAAAGATTATCGCATTGTAGGCGAATCACTTTGGGAACGTTTTCATGGGCGTAAAGAAGGTACTCTTTGGTATTATCGGGCGCTTGTAGATGCCTTTAAAAAGACTGAAACAACTGTAATCATTGAGGAATTAGAACGGGTGATTTCACAAATTGAGGTATTAGCATCTAAATAAAAAAGTTTATTTATCCATAAGTAGATAAAAAATTTAGAAGAATTTAGACAAATAGCTTTTTTACAGAAACGATCTAGTTATGTCTCTCACGAATAAATTTTGGCTTTTAGGTTCTCTCTCTAGATAAAAAATCTTTCTCTCGATAGATAGGTGTACTGAAATTATTATGGCTGGTATGTTACCAATATGACGATAGTAAGAAAAAACACTCTAAATCCAACTGTAAATCCTTCTGTAAGCCCTCCAGAAAACTTGGCAGAAAAGTATATGGAGGCAGAGCGTATGCATGATGTTCTGATTTTACTGCAAAACTTGATTAACAGTGAAGAAGCCACTGTAAAACTAATTCTGGATTGTCTTTATGATGTTGGTTCAGTCAATCTGATCAATCAAAAGCTTCGCCTGAAACCCTTAAACAGGGTGATGAAATTAATTGCCAGAATGTCGAAACCAGTTTTTAAAACCTTAGCTTTAAATTGGTTTAAAAAGAACTGTCCCCAACTGATTACTAATTGGCTACACACGCAAGTATCTTTTGAAAAGCCCCAAAAGACACCCGAACAAGTAGCTATCGAAGTTGTACAACTGGAACCATATTCCATACCACAAACAGAAAGTCTAAGCCAAGAGATTAAAAATCTGCGCTATCAGGTTAGATGGCTAGCTGGAATTTCAATAATTGCGATCGCTGTTTTAGTAGTAAAAGCCACTTGGTTAAGCTGAAACCTATGAATCATGAATGATGAATGATGAATTATGAGTATTATGCCTCTACCAAAACCAATATTGGAGGATATAGAAATACACCTGCTATTGGAGGGTGTGTATCAGTACTACGGTTATGACTTTCGCAATTATGCTCTTTCCTCACTCAAGCGTCGTATTCAGGGCTTCATGCACTTAGAAGGGTTAGCAAATGTTTCTGCATTACAAGAGCGATTACTCCACAATCGTCCCTATTTAGAAAGATTTTTACTTGCTCTGACGGTGAATGTAACATCAATGTTTCGCGATCCCAGCTTTTATAATACCTTCAGAAATCAGGTTATTCCCTTCTTACAAACCTATCCGTTTATTCGCATCTGGCACGCTGGATGTTCAACTGGTGAAGAAGTCTATTCAATGGCAATTTTACTGCAAGAAGAAGGACTTTATCACCGTTGCCGCATATATGCCACTGATACGAACGAGAAGGTATTACAAAATGCCAAAAGTGGGATTTTCTCGCTGAAAATGATGCAGGAATATACTCAGCTTTATCTAAAAGCAGGCGGCAAGAAATCTTTCTCAGAATATTATACAGCAGCTTATGACAACGCGATTTTTCGCTCATCCCTAAGAGAAAATGTTGTTTTTGCCCAGCATAATTTAGCCACTGATAGTTCTTTTAATGAGTTTAATGTGATTCTTTGTCGTAATGTCCTGATATATTTTAATCAGTTACTTCAAAAACGGGTACACGAACTGTTTTATAATAGCCTTTGTACTTTTGGTATCTTGGGTTTAGGAAGACAAGAATCTATCAGATTCACCTCTTATGAGCCTTACTATGAAGAGTTAGTCAAGGGTGAGAAAATATATAGGAAAGTAGCAGGTATGTGAAAAGAATGCTTTGAATGGGTAATTGAATTATGAATTATGAATTATCTGAAAATAACTAATAGCCAATACCCCGAAAATTAGGAATAAAATTGCGCTCGTTGTCAAAAGACAGTCTGTCAAACATTTTTTATTGTGTTCAGAAGATAGATTTAGCGAGCGTTTAAGGTAAATTACATATTAAAGTATTTAAGGAGATTGTCGATGCAACTTCTCGAATGTCCTCCTGTTGCAGTCATTGCTGGAGAAAATGCGGTTCATGTTTCTCAACTACCTTCTATATGGCAAGACATTGCTAGAGGAACCACGAGTGTCGGACTTTCCCAACCCCAAAGCTATGTTGAGATGGCGCAATTATTTTTGTATAAATTAGAACGTGGTGATGTTGACTTATTTAGCGATCGCCCCCAACTAGCTCACCTAATACCATCATTTTCCCAGCTATTTGCACAACTGGCATGGGAAACCTTAGAGTTTTTTGGACAAGACTTTCTCAAACCCAGCTATCCGAATTTTGCAGAAATTCTCCGTGATGTGGAGTCCAAAGGAATCGATTACGCTGATGAAATAAAAGTGGCTCGTATTGGCATAGATTTGTTCAATGAATTTGGTTATGAACTACCAGCAAGTTTTTATCACGTGCATTTAGCACCAATTTACCGCGATCATGTTTTTGAAGAACGTGCCTTGCGATTCGATAAACGTGATATCGAACACAAACGTGCTTGGGATGCCATACTCCATGCGGGTAAGGTATTTGCTATTCAAATGAAGGTGCAAAGTATTGCTTCTAAATACGGTTTTACTTATCAGCATGGCTGCGGTTGCAACTCTCATCTATCTTCCATTGATGTATCTCGTGGGGCGTTTGAATATGAATTGAGTCCCGACAAGCGTCAGCGATGGATTCGCAGTTTCATCTGGACTGCTTGGTACGAGTATGCCTTCTTTGCGATCGTACCTAATACGAGTTATTTGGTTTAATGCCTCGTCTTAAAAAGAAAAAGTAAGTGGACTAGAATAAATCAAACTATGTTATGTAATTTAATTATTCACAGCCACTTACTTAGAACAACATTTTTAAGAAATCGGTTCAAAAACCATTTGCGGAATTAACACTTCATCTTGTAATTGTCCAACACCTATAAAGTGAGTCTCTTCTTGATAAACTCGCACTATCCCAGTAAACTCAGAATTTAGAGAAACTCGCTGACCTTGACACCATTTTTGAGCAGATATTGCTGGTAAAGTCACAGACAACAAATGTTGTAAGGCGGCATCAGGGGCAAGAGGTTGAAATGTCCCGCCTTGCAATTTAGTTTCTAAGTCAGTGAAAGTGAGACTATCTGTTAAATCGAAACCACTGCTTTGGGTACGGCTCAAAGCTGCAAGAGTGCCACCAGTTTCTAAGATTGCACCTAAGTCACGAGCGATCGCTCTAATATATGTACCAGATCCACAGGCGATCGCCACATCCAATTCGGGAAAATCTCCTTCTCTCCAATCCAAAATATCTATCTGAAAAATTTCCACTGTCCGCACTGGAACTTCTACCATTTTCCCTTGGCGTGCTAAGTCGTAGAGACGTTTCCCATCCACTTGAATTGCACTGTAATTCGGTGGTATTTGCTCAATCTTGCCTTCAAATTGTGCCAGTGCAGTTTTCACCTCTGTCAAACTCAATCCGGCACAAGCTTGAGAATTAATGATTTCACCTTCTAAATCATCGGTTGTAGTCCGCACACCCAGACGAATCGTAGCCTTGTAAGCTTTGTTTTCTGGCAGATATTGCAATAATCTTGTGGCTTTACCAAGTGCGATCGGTAAAACCCCTGTCGCTGCTGGATCTAAGGTTCCCGCATGTCCTACACGTTTGAGGCGCAACAATTTTCGCACCCGCGCTACGCAGTCGTGGGAAGTCCAGTCAAATGGTTTGTTTAAGTTGAGAAAACCTTGAAATAACACAAAATCAATACTAACAGCTTCTAAACTCTATTAAATACTTATTTAATGCTCCAAGCATTAATATTTAGCAATTAAAGTTTATCGAAACAGAATTCAGGAGTCAGGAGTCAGAATTCATTCTGACCGAAAAAGCGGATAGCGCAGCGGTAGCGAGTTGTAGAGAGCGTCTTGATTCTGAATTCTGAATTCTGCATTCTTCTTCAATTAAGCATTATTTTATCAGTATCAAGACATTATCTAGGCACTTTACCGAATAATATACAAAGAGTGCAGATAACGCCGAGTATTTTGCGCAAATATCACGATGTCATTTATAACTTGCAAGACATAAAATTGTAATAATCAAGAAATTTAATAGAAAACTTAATGAAAGTTTTTCTTGTAAATCAAATATTTGACCTGTAGCGCTTTTAGCAAAACCACTATCAATAGTTTTCATAAATATAAATCAAATGAAAAAATCAATTTTCACTACTACATTGTTTTTTTGCTCTATGTTGATTATGAGTTGTAGTAACTCTGACAATAGTGCTGCTCAACAGAATAAAGTTAATCCAGTAAATACTGCAACAGCTACCCTTAATTCTGAATCTATTTCTGTAAATCAAGGAAAACTAGATAATAATAAAAATAGTAAAGAAACGATTAATTCAGCATCAACTGGAAAAACATCTCTTAAAAAGAATCAATCTAAGGAAATTAAAAACGATAATCCAATTTCTGGTACTATCAAAGATATGCAAAACGGAGACTTGAAATGCTACGTTACTGTTGTCGATGAAAATGGCAAAGTCTATGAAGGTGTCGGTGCAGTCTTTGAGGTTTGCGAACCAGAAAAATACGTCAACAAAAAAGTAAAAATGTTTTATTCTCTAGAGAACGTCAGTGATTGCCAAAGTTCTGAGCCTTGCGGAAAAACAATCAAAGAATGGTTGATTAGTAAGATAGAAATTCAAGAGCAATAATTACAATATGCTCAGGACTTACGCAAACTCTACAATTCTTGGCGTTCTTGGCGGCTTGGCGGTTCGAGAAATTAAGATTTTTGGCGATTTTTGCATAAGTCCTATAAAAAAAACGAACCGCCAAGGACGCAAAGGGCACAAAGGAATAAGAGTTTTAGAGAGTTATTGCGTAAGTCCTAATGCTTTTTAAAATTATATAAATCAAGTGGATCAAGTGGATGAAGGGGATAGTTGACCAGTTGGGCATATCTTCGGTAAGCTAACTGTAACTTTAGTTCCTTGCCCCACTTCACTTGACAAGGTAATATTGCCACTATGTAACTCGACACAAACTTTAGCGATCGCTAGCCCTAAGCCTGTACCAGGAATTGTGTCAACGTTACTTCCACGACTGAAGGATTGAAACAAATTTTCTTGATCTACCATCGGGATACCAATTCCACAGTCTTTAATGTAAAAAATTGCTTCTGATTCTTTGCCGATCAGATGAAATTCTACACTACCTCCATCTGGAGAGTACTTAATTGCATTGGACATCAAGTTAATAAAAATTTGTTGTAAAAGTCCGCGATCGCCCCAAAATCCATGATGATTACCAGTAATTTTAAAAATCAATTCGTGGCGATCGCCTACTGTTTCTCGCTCTTGTTCTAAAAGGTCAGAAAAAAATTGCAGTAAATCGACTGAAATTGGTTGAAACTTGGGTTTTTCCAGTTCAAGTTGGTTAACCAGAAGCATATTATCCACAAGTTTTGACATATACCTGGCTTTCTGTTCAATGATTCCCAAGAACCTGTGTTGTTTAGACTCATCTAACTGCTGGCTATGTTTTACTAAAGTTGATGCCGCAGCCAGAATTGAAGTTAGCGGCGTTCGATACTCATGGGAAACCGTTGTAATTATTTGGGATTTAAATACATTGAGTTGCTTTTCTTTGGCAAGGGCTGCTTGAGTTTGAGCTAATAATTCCGCCTGTTGAATAGCGATCGCTAATTGTACTGATACTTCATTGAGCATTTCTGCATCATCAGTTTGCCAGTGTCGCTCCCCGGAATTATGGTGAGCAATCAATAAACCCCAAAGCTTGGGTGTTGGGTTCCCATTATTGCTCAGATTAATCGGAACTACCAGATTTGCCTTAGTATTGAATTGCTCTTTTAGATTGACACAATTACACAAGCCAAGCTCATAGATATAAGGGATTGGGGAAGGTATGCCTCCCTCTGGGGATAAGGAGTAATGGGTATTGGGCACAAGAGACACAGGGGCGCAGGGACAGAGGGGCAGAGGAGAAAAACCTACTCCAACTTCCTCCCTGCTCCCCTGCTCCCCAATCCCAGCACCGACGCGATCGCACAATGCCAGAGTGCGGTATGACTCAACTGATGAGGCGACTATTTTACCATCTGTATCTGGGGCAAACTGATAAACCATCACGCGATCGCACTTCAGAAGTTGCTGTACCTCAGCTACAGCCGTATTCAAAATTTGCTCTAAGTTAAGAGACTGACGAATTCGTAAAGCAGTCGTGGCAATTAGGCGCTGTCTCTCCTGAGTTTTGATCAGCTGGGCTTGCAAGCACGATTGCTTGATGGCGTTGCGAACTGCTAGTTGCAGCACATCCTGTGTCACATGTTGCTTGACTAAATAATCTAAAGCACCCCGTTTCATTACCTGCACAGCGATTTCTTCATCACCGCGCCCTGTCAACATAATCACGGGGATAGAAGTCTTAAATATCTCCTGCTGCATCTGATCGAAAAGTTCTAACCCACTCATATCAGGTAGGCAAAAATCCAGCAAAATGACATCGCAGCGTACTTTTTGGCACAAAGCAATTCCTTCTTCTGCACAGTCTGCCTCCAAAATCTGGTAGGACTGGTGCGGATCTTTCAAAAGATATCGACGATAGATTTTCCGATCTGCGGCACAATCATCAATGATAAGTAGCGTCCATGTGTCCAACATAAGGTTATGAGGATCAGGGAGCCATATAGATCCCTTTTATCCAGATTGTGTTTTCTTGCATAATTCTAAAAATAATATAAAATAAGTGTAAATAAAATTTAAATTCTTTAGTAATCCTAAAGAAACACCAAATAGTCAAAAACAGGAAAATGGGGAAAAGGAATCTAACAGAGACAAACAGACACAGTGACTCAAAGAGGAAAATGTCTCTGTGTCCTCTGAGCCGTCTCCTTTATGATCGTTTTTCCCCTACTGCTACATCAACAAAAAATAAATAAATTAATCCAACACAGGCGGCGTATTGGCTTCCAGCCAGTAATCTACAAATGCCTGGATCGTCTTTTTTAGTTCCAGAGCATCCATCGGTTTTACCAGATATCCATTTGCGCCCTTTTGGTAGCACAATTCAATATCCTTGGGGTTAGATGATGTGGTAAAAACAACGATGGGGATTCCCTTGAAAGTCTTGTCTTGCTTGAGCCGATCTAAAATGTCACGCCCATCAATACCTGGCAAATTCAGATCGAGCAAGATCACAGAGGGTCGTAATACTACTTTTGAGTTAGGTAGGTCTTCGCCTTTAGGGTAGGCATCGTTCCCCAGTTGATAGAGAAACTCTAAAACCTCATCTCCATTAGTACAACGGTGTATGGGGTTCTGGACGGACATACGCCGCATCAGACGTTGCAGCATCCGAAAATCTTCATTGCTGTCCTCAACAACGAGCAGCGGTTCATGAAGTTTTTTTGTCATTCGCGATCTTAAAAGAGCTTAACAAAAATATATATTTAGCCACTATCTTAAACTATTCCAGCGTAAAATAGAACATTGAGCCAACCCCTACAGTAGATTTCACCCAAATTTTACCGTTATGAAGCTCAACAATCTTCTTAACAATAGCTAGTCCCGCACCTGCTCCTCCACCGTATTTTTCCTGGGAGTGGAGCCGCTTAAATAATCTAAAGATAGTTTCTAGGTGATGGTGTGGAATTCCAATACCGTTATCTCGGATATAAAATATTGGGCATGGGGCATGGGGCATGGGGCATTGGGTATGAGTTATTCCCCTTGTCTCCCCCTGCTCCCCTGCTCCCCTGCTCCCCTGCTCCCCTGCCCCCTTGCTCCCCTGCCCCTCTGCCTCTTCTTGAGAAAAGTAGCCAATTTCAACCCATTGCTCCGCCTTATCGTTATATTTGAACGCATTACCAAGGAGATTACTGAAGACTTCATTAACCAGGACTCGATCGCACAAAACTGTTGGTAAAGGCCGAGGAATGCGAATATCCACAAGCCCAGAGTCTTGGCGACTAGCACGAAAAACGTCAATTACTTGGTTGAGCAATTCGTTGAGGTCAGTTGCTTGCAAACGCAGTTGGGCTTGTCCTAACTGCGATAACCGCAGCAGAGCATTAATCAGAGTTTCCATGCGTACAGACAAGGATACTACTGTTTGCAAGCACTCAATTCCCTCATCATCTAATACTTGGGCATAGTCTTCTAGCAACACTGTTGAGAAGTTATAAATGCCCCGCAAAGGTTCCTTGAGGTCATGGGAAGCAGCATAGGCAAAAGATGCTAGTTCTTGGTTGCTGCGCTCTAACTCCAGGTTGATTTTAGCTAATTCATCCGCTTTCGAGAGTACAATACCAACGATCGCATTCCTCAGAGCGATCGCACTGTCAAGTTCACAAGGTTTCCAGGGTAGAGAAGTTAATCTAACCGTTTCTTGCCATTGTTCAAAGGATTTTCGGGGAGACAGGGTATAGCTACCGTCTGCCTGAGCTTGTATGGATTCTTGTGGATTTCCTGCCCAGTGTACCGTTTGGATAACTTCAGGGCGAAACCAAAGGATGTAATAGCACCGGACTTTAGAAATTCGCAGTAGCAACAAGCCACTAGCAGTATCTTTAAATATCAGCGCCTCTGAGTTAAGCTTTGGCAGAGAATCAGTAGAAAATAGGTTGTCACTAACTTGGGTATCCGCCCATTCAATGAGTGCCTGAACTTCATGAATATTCGGTGTTGTTCCCACAAGGTTAATTTCATTATCCAGACAAACCGCCGCTCCTGAAGCACTCACAAGATCGAGCAAGCGAATTTCCGGTTTGATTAGGGCATCGATAAAATTGTCTGCTTGGGAAATAGATTCTAAAAACTCAGACTGTAGCGATTTGAGTTTTACTTTATAATCCCATTCTGAGTAACTAATTTTGTGCGCTAACTCTGAAGAAACAATCTGTCCCAAAAATTCGCACATCTTGAGGACTTCGTAAGAAACATACTTTGGTGTTTGATGGTGACAGGATATTAATCCCCAAAGCTTCTGCTCTTGAATAATTGAAATCACCAAAAGAGCCTTCACCCCCATATTTTGATGATATTCAGTACAACACCGATCAAAACTCCGTAGCAGACAGTAGCTTAAGTCAAGATGTTGATGTGTTGTCGGATTTTCCGTTGGAATTAGTTTGATCGGTTCGGCAGTTAAATCGGGGAGAAATCGGAGAAAGCAGCGCGTGTATAACTCCCTAGCCTGCGCTGGAATATCTGTAGCGGGATAGTGGAGTCCTAAATAAGGTGATAAATCTTCCCGTTTAACTTCTGCAACAACAGAACCCGCTTCTGACTCGTCAAATTGATAGACCATCACCCGATCGAAACCGATGATTTTTTGGACTTCTTGTGCGACTAAATGCAAAAATTCTCCTAGATTGGATGTGCTTTGCATTTTAGCGATCGCTTCACCCGCCAAAGCATGAAAGCTTAAGAAACTCACCTCAGATTCAGAGTCAGTTGGTTCTAGCTCCAGAATCACAGCCTCTTCTGTACGATGAGCAATAGCATCAAAGTATCTTTCACCATTTAAAGTATTTATTAATACTTTGAAAGCATTAGCAGTGCCAATTTTTTTTCCTAAGCACTGCTTGACAATTTCCACTTGCCGAGGGTCAATTAAATTGCTCAAGGGCCGACCGAGTAAATCTTCTGGCTCTTTGCCCAAATATACTTGAGTATTGTTGCTAACTTGCAGTATCTCTAGGTGAGTACTGAGTGCCAGTAGAACGCCATGAGGTTGAATAGAGCCAGGTATATGAATTGGTTTGCGATCGTGGTTAGTCAGGGCAGTAGCTTGGGCTGTAGTATATTCCGGCTGGCTCATAACTGAACTTATGTAAAGCTGATTTTTACAATAACGCAATTAAATGTCATATTTCTTTAAAGTATATGTTCTGAAGTTTGAATGCGATCGCATATCAACTCTACTTGTTACGGTTTTTACGTAGATATTTGCGAAAGTTTTCACTGGCAAGCAATAACAAAAACTGTTATTATAATGTCTATTCTTGTTATAAAGAAATAGATACATGAATATTTCCCTTACTCCTGAGTTGGAAGCCTTCGTCCAAATGCAGGTTGAGTCCGGCTTGTACCATTCTCAAAGCGAGGTGATTCGGGAGGGGTTGCGTCTTTTGAAACGCTTTAACGACCATTCCGAAGAGTATAAATTGTGGCTCAATGAGCAAATCGCTATCGGTCTTTCGGAGCTTGATAATGCACAAGGTCTTCCCCAAGAAGGTGCGCGAGAGCGCATCCGCAATAAAGCACAACAATTGATCAAAAAATCGTTGTGACGAACCCAAAACTTTATATTCTCTCCCCGCAAGCTGAAAACGACCTCGCGGGAATTTATGCCTATATCGCGCGAGATAATTCGGATGCTGCCGAACAGGTGCTAGATAAGCTTCTTTGTGCTTGTGAATTACTGACAGACAACCCCAGAATCGGACAGTACCGTTACGACCTGACTCCGCTTCCCGTCCGTTTCTGGTTGGTGCAGCCCCGATATTTCCTGATATACAGAGGTGAAAACCCCGTTGAAATCGTGCGTGTACTGGCAGCAAACATGGATATTGCGCGGGAACTCGCCGGAGAATAATTAGAAGATGGTTTTCGGTACGTTATGGAAGCCGTAACATAGCGAAAATACAAATTATGGTATATTCAAAGTAGATACTTAAAATAGTCAAAAATTAGGTGCGTCAAGCTCCGAAAGTTTTATGTTTGGGTGTGAAATTCTCTAAGAAAGCATTTATTTTGAGGTAGTTATGACTACAGTTGTTGCTAAGTGGGGAAACAGCCTAGCTATTCGACTTCCGAAAGCTTTGGCTGAACAAGTTAATGTCAAAGAGGGGACAGACATAACTTTCAGCATTTCAGGCAATAGTATTGTCATCACGCCGCAGCAGCGAAAAAAATATACGCTTGATGAATTATTGGAAGGTATGACTCCAGATAATTTCCATTCTGAAATAGATACTGGATCTGCTGTGGGGAATGAAGTTTGGTAGTTAAACCATACATTCCAGATAGAGGTGATATTGTCAAGTTAGACTGCGGAACTACAAAGCAAATTACGGCTGATTCGATCCGACATGTATTAGCCCTGAGAACATCAGGAATGTCATTTGAAGATATTGCTGAAACCCTTAATGCTGAACTAAAACCTCAAGGGCGTGAGCAGATGGGCTATCGTCCTTTTTTAGTTATGTCACCATTAAAATACAATCGAATGGCTTCTATAGTTCTAATTTGTCCAATTACTAATCAGAAAAAAGGTCTTAACTTTGAGGTTCCACTTCCTGACGGAATGATAACCAGTGGCGTGGTGCTAGCCGATCAGATCAAATCACTAGACTGGAAAATTAGAAAGGTTTTGTTTGTAGAGAAAGTTGAACAGGAGTTAATTGAAGAAGTGCAAGCAAGAATTGAACCTCTAATTTTATAAAGAGGCAAATAAATTTTACAGACGTAATTAATTACGTCTGTACAAATCAAATAAAAATCATCACATGCAGCAATGCAACACCAATATCCAACATCCAAAATCCGAAGCTGACTATGGTGTTGGGAACTTTTTTTTTACGAGTTTGGCTCCTTTAATATCCAATAATTGTACTAATTCAGTTGTATTCAATGACTTGACGAGACTCAAACCAAGAGACTTACTAGAAATGCTTTGAGTGTAGGCGGCGTTCAGGTACGGTGTGTATTGCGGCTTGCCTGCAATGTATGTTTGGAAAAAAGGTAAACTTAAAATATTCATGTAACCACGTGCTTGAGAAGCATCGCCAATCATATCAGCAGGTAATGCTACTTGTTGATTTGCAGGGTTTGCATTGCCAATGGTGGAAAAGTGTGTACCACCTTCAAGCATGACGAGATACTTTTGGGAATTTGCCAACCAGGAAAAAGGTAAAATTTGCTCGGATAAAGCTGGTGCAACTGTATCATCACTACTGCTGACAATCATTACTGGAGTTTTGATTTGACTTAAGCCAGCTTTGCCGAAAATCGAACTAGTAATGGGATTAACTGCGATCGCAGCTTTTACTCTCTCATCCCGCAGGTTATAATCTTTGCCAGACTTGCTAATACTCAATTCTAAAGCGCGACACTGGAGCAGTAAAGACATATTCCAGGTTTTTTGGAGTGCTGCTGGTTGACAGTCTTGTTTTAGCTGCTCAAAGTTGATTTTAGCGCCTGCCAGGGCCAAGGCTGTATAGCCTCCCAAAGATTGACCAAATACTCCGACTTGTTGCAGATTTAGGCGACCTTTAAACCGTGAATCAGATTGATTACCTTTTTGCAATTGATTCAGTATATATGTTACATCCATTGGTCGGTCTTGAAATTCACTTGGTTGTGCTACTTCAATGGCGCGTCCTTTTAACAGAGAACGCAATTGTTTCGCATCACTACCAGGGTGATTGGGAACGACGACGGCAAATCCGTAAGAAGCTAGATGAGTGGCTAAATATTGAAAGTTACTGCTGTCTAAACCCAAACCGTGAGAAATTACAATTATCGGTGCAGTCTTCTGGACATTGGGAATGTAAACATCAGTCAATAAAAGGCGATTGCGGGTTGAGTCAAAAAACTTCAGGATGTATTTTTGCGACTTAAATTTTCCCGGAACCTTTAAATCGGGCAATTGCGAGAAATTTGGTGGGGAAATGCTCTCAGCTTCTATTTTAGACCTTTGGGAAACAGCTGCGATCGCCTGATGGGTTTGGTTAACAAGTTTCTCCAATTCCGTAGCTATTTCCAAAGTCTCGGCGACATCAAGGCGAATGCTGCTGGTGGGATATTTACGCAACACATTTAAAAGTGTCAAGCCTCCCGATTCACCAGAGGCTAAAATTAGCGCCGAACGCAAAGTACCAAATCCTGGTTCTGATTGACTGGTTTTAATCACTTGCGCCAATCGATGCAGTAAAAATTCTCCTTGTGGTGTGTAGAGAAGTTGCGAAACTACTACTGGACTAACTTTCACACGATTAAGCAAAATCCGCCGCAATTCTTGAAGCTGTTCTAGAGGCAGATATCGCTGATAGGCTGCTAAGTCTTCGTTAATTACACCTGTTTTGGCGTAGTTCTCTAAAGTTGTGACTGAAATTGAAAGCTCCAAAGCTGAATAAGATGCATAAATCCGCTCTGCTGCCAAGACAGAATTACTAACTCCAAATGTTGGCAGCGCCATTGAAAGAACCAGCAATAAAGAATTTTTTCTGAGGGTGCTGGCCCAATTACCAAACAAACTATTCATCGCTCAACTGTTTCGGTGGTCTGGTTTTATCAGGTGTTGGCTTTGGTAGTTATTCGGGCGCCCTGCTTAGTTTACTTAAAGTTATTAGCCTCAATTTTATCAAAACAGAATTTAGGAGTCAGGATTTATAATTCACGATGAATTAATGTATGACTTGCGAATGTAGCTGGCTGAAAATAATGGGTATAAATGGGTTTAAAATTTCCACCAAATCTGAGATTTAGTAGTCAAAAAAAGTAGTGATTCCCAATTCCCTAGTAATGTATTCTGACTCCTGAATTCTGATTTTTGAATTCTTTTGCAAGGATATTTCGGCTATAAAGTCAACAATCAAATCCTACAAAGTCACGCAGATGGGTAAAGTATCTAGATGACTTCAGTAGTTTGCCTTCACTATTAAATCATAACAAATAAAAAATAGTCTGCCTCAGTATTTATGTTGTAGCTTTGAATATTGCACAATTTCACTAGATGAAAAATCCAGTAAAAATCCTGAAAAACATTGCAATTAATCAGCTTTTCCCAAGGCGATCGCTACTGAACCTGTAACTACTAAACCCTCTCCAAATATTGCTATGAGGGTGAAGTGTTCTGGTGGTGTCCAAGAAGGTGCAATAACTGATACAACTGCGACTGATATTAATGTCACAATGGGAGCTAAAGCTATTACTGCACTTACTCGTGATGCTTCCCAATGTTGTAATGATTCAGAAAAAGCACCGTAAGCGATTAAGGTATTCAAGGCACAAAAAATCAACATTTATAAATGGAAAGTATCAAGTATAAAAAGTGATTTAACTTTTGCTATAGGAGTGAATAATAAAGCACAGCCCCCATAAATTATCAACATGATGCTGGTGGAAGATAGAGATTGTAATAACTGCTTTTGTGCCAAAGCATAAATAGCTCAAGCCGTTGATCCTAGCGCAATTAAAACACTGCCTAGTATATATGTCCCATGTGCTGTAATTAAATTCGTTAGTTGTTCGCGAAAAAATAAAAGATAACCACAAATCATGACACTAACGCCAATCCATTGAGACAGCCGATAACGTTATTTAAAAATTACTAACCCTCCAAAACCTAATAAAAGGCTAGATAATTGAATGAGAACTTCAGCGTTAGCAGGCGATGTTAATGCTAAACCTTGGGTAAAAGAAAAGTAATTAGTCCCTAAGAATATCGCTAATAATTTTCCAGAAGCAGAGCGCAGTTGTTCTAATTTGGGTAATTTGCCGCGTATCCCTAAATACACAGCAAGCATTTAATATCTATGTAATTGACGAGGAGGAATTATTAATTATTCGGTTAAATAATATGAAATACTAAATACAAATATTGCTAATAGAACAGGAATCATTTTACTAAAGTCTATTCGCTTTTGTTGAACCATTTCTAAACAAGATATCGGAATCATCAGAGGCCAGAAGATAGTTGTCACCACAAACATCACAACCGATAAAAATTTATCTTCTGGATTGGAAGCAGGATGACATAGGGAAAATATTAACCAATTAGTTAAAAAATAGCATGTCATTAATAAGTAACCAATAGTTAAAGTCAGTTGGATCTGATTCACCGTGAGTACTCCTGAAGTTATGTAAGCTTTACTATAGCCTTTCCTTTTTAAATAATTTTTTTAAATTTTGGATGATGAATATTCACTATCATTATCCAAAACTTAAAATTAGTTCAGTTATTAGAGCAATAATTAAGCGGTCTTAAAAAATCGAATAATTTCGCGGACATGATCAAGAAATTGCCCGTCGGTGGAAAGTTGCGCGATCGCATTTCTGGCTTCTCTCCCCAAACGCTCATGTTCTGTTTGATTTGTCGCCCGTAATTCTTCTAAATTAGCCGCAATTCGAGCTAAATCTCTGCGAGTCTCTTCGGCAAAACGTTGTTGAGTTGCGGGTAAGGAATAGGGTTGTTCTGGGTTGAGTTGATCTTCCAATGACTGGATTTTTTGTTCCAATATCGAGAAGCGATCGCGCAGTTCAAAAATATCTTCGCGCGGATACTTCCATTCTTGGCGAATCATCGCTAACCGCGCATATAAATACTCGTAAGCGCGAATCGCGGGACGCAGAATTGTTAATAACAAAGCTGCACCAGAACTTATATATCCAACTGTACTAATACCAGTGGCAGCAAGGGTATAAAGACCAATGGCTGAGAATAAGTGTAAAGCAATGGCAACCCAGAGCGATCGCTTTGCCAACGCTGTGACATATTTTACTTGTTTCTCATCGACTGGAATGCCTTTCTCAGTTGATTGTGCTGCTTCTGCTAAGACTTCTTTGGCTTGAAAATGCACATTCCACGGTACGGTAACAATTACCAACAGCCACCAAAAACTAGCACCACCAATTACCCAATCAAGAAAGTTACCAGCAGGGATGTGCAACCATTGCAGTAAGCCAAAAGCTGCCAGCACCACAACCACAATTCCTGCAATGGAACTGATGAAAAAGTTAATATACATCTTGCCTTGTGTCCGGTGAAACTATACCTCGATCATGACTTTGCCCTAGCAGTTATACGTAAATGCTTGTGATGGTTTTTTGAGTAGCACATATCCCACTGTGCGGAATTCAAAATTTCAAAACCCTTAATGTAGTTCTTCCATAACCGCGACAAACTTAGCTTTATTTCTTGTTTACTCAACTAAATAACTGCGCCAAATTGATTGAGTATTTTTACTGCCTTTTTCTGGAATTAGCGATCGCCAAGTTTTACCTTCTTGCTGAATTTGTAGATAAACATCAAAGGGTTGTTTTGGTTGCGTCAAGCGTCGTTTTGGCAGCTTAACAATCAAGTCATAGGTTCCTCGGACGTGGAAAGCTGGTAAATTGTCAATCGTCAGGGGTTGTTCCTGGGTAATTGATAGCCGCTTGATTTCAAATCCTTGAAAATCTAGATCCAACTGTTGGCTAAGTTTTTGTTGAGTTTGTTCTAGCCCAAGTGCGATCGCTTTTTGCACTAACTCGCTAGTCGGTAACAGTCCAATACTGCCACAAGCTGTTACTAGCACCAGCAATATTGCTGTCAAAACTAACCGCACCATGTTATTCCTGAGATTCCACTTATCAGCGATAGTATAACTGTAGATTCTCTCAATTCTCTCATCTACCATGCCAAAACAGTCTATAGGTCTTGATAATCAACTCTACAATTATCTTTTATCCGTTTCGCTACGAGAACCAGAAATTCTTGGGAAGTTACGCCAAGAAACCGCCAATCATCCCCGGAGTGGAATGCAGATTTCACCAGAACAAGGGCAGTTTATGAGCCTTCTGGTACAGTTAATTGGAGCGAAGAAAACCCTAGAAGTTGGAGTGTTTACGGGTTATAGCTCACTTTCTGTAGCTTTGGCACTACCGGCTGATGGCAAGATTATTGCTTGTGATGTGAGTGAAGAATTTACTGCGATCGCTCGACGATATTGGCTAGAAGCTGGGGTTGCCGATAAAATCGATCTACGATTGGCACCAGCTTTGGAAACTTTAGATCGGCTATTGGCAACTGGGCAAGGCGAGACTTTTGATTTTGCCTTTATTGATGCTGATAAAGAAAATTATGATGGATATTATGAGCGATCGCTGCAATTAGTGCGTCCAGGTGGATTGATTGCGATCGATAATGTTTTATGGTCTGGACAAGTAGCTGACGAGCAAAATCAAGATGAAAGCACCCAATCTATCCGAGCGCTGAACGAGAAGTTACATCATGACGAACGCATTACTCTCGCCCTTGTCCCCATCGCCGATGGACTTACTTTAGCAATCAAGCGATCTTAATACAGCAGAGCGCACAATAACTGTGCGCCCTTATTGCGTATTCTGCTTCTATTGACTTAGAAGTTGAAGCCAACTCCCAATAGTAGCCCTACATCAGTATCATCGAGAAAAGAAGCATTTACGGAACCTGTCACTGTAAATCGAGAACCTACAGGAACGTCTACACCACCAGTTAGCAGTAATCCAATATCAGTATCCAGATTAGCTTCAATTGCTACCCCAGCACCGATAAAAGGAGATATACTATAGCTTCTCTCGCCTACCGAACCAGCTCTGCGGGGAGAAAAATCTAAAGTTACAGGAACCAAAAATATTGTATCGTCCCCAAAGATCACCGATGGTCTAACTGATATATTGTTTGTCAGACCAAGTTTGCTGATTACTGCAAAGTTACTATCGCTCAAAGCTGAATCGTTGCCGCTCAAACCAATATTACCACCACCTCCGATATAGCTTCTGCCACCACGAGTACTTCTGCCTACGTTAACATCAGGCGTTGTACTTCCTGTTGATGGCTGATTTAACTGACTGATGTTAACATCAGGCGGAATCAGGACTTGGTTAATTGCATGGATAACACCATTGCTAGCTTTCACGTCTGCCTGGAGAACTCTGGCATTATTCACCGAGACTTGACTGTTAGCGGAATCGATTTTAATATTTACTGGTCTTCCTTCATCGGTTGTCAATTCCCCTGCCGAGAGTTGACTAGCTGTTACCGCACCGGGAACCACATGATATCTTAAAATCTTAACTAACGCTTCTCTGTTCTCTGGTTGCTGTAACTGTTCTAAGGTAGCAGCAGGCAAGGCAGCAAAGGCATCATTGGTGGGAGCGAAGACTGTATAAGGGCCTGGCTGTTGAAGAATATCTGTTAGACCGGCTGTCTTTAATAAAGAAGTCAGAGTTGTAAAAGAACTACTGGATGCCGCCAGAGAAACAATATCAGTACTTGTGGGAGTTCCAGCTACAACGTACTGACTAGCTGGAAGATTGCTAGCAATGGGTTGCACCCGTCCCTGTTTAACTAAAGCTTGATATAAAAGTGCTGCTGCTTCAGCACGAGTCAAAGACTGTTGCGGATTGAGTTGTTTTACATCCGGGTAGTTGACAACAAGATTACCTACTGTCGCTGCTGCCACACTGCCAACAGCATACTCTGGGATAGCTGAGGCATCGTTGTAGTAATTAGTGAGAGTACTTGTATCGCCACCAGTTAAACCTAAGCCACTACTTAAAGCAACGATCCCCTGTACTCTAGGAATTTCTTGATTTGGTCTAAACACGTTCCCAGGATAGCCTGCTAAAAATCCAGTTTCGTAGGCGTTTTGAATTGCAGCAGCTGCCCAGTAGTTAGCAGGAACATCACTAAATCCACCCGCACTTAATTGCCGAACTCGGTTTTGGGTACTGAAAGCTTTTTGAATCAAGGCAGCAAATTCAGCACGAGTCACAGGCTGATTTGGTCTATAAGTACCATCAGGAAAGCCACTAATCACGTTATTCTCAGCTAGGGCTTGAATGAAGGGACGTGCCCAATAATCTGAGGAAACATCAGACAGGTTAACTGTTGAAGTAGGCGATGGTGTCGCAGGTGATGGTGTTACAGATGGAACAGGAGTTTGAGATGAAGCTGGGGCAGAAATTACGATGGGAGTTATTGTCGCAGCTGTAATTCCCAGAACTAGCAAAGTAACCTTTGTTGATGACCAACGAAACAAACTAGACATGGAAATATCCTCTTTTCAATTTCTTGGGTTGACTATTGGAAAATACTGGATGCAAGGTTAAGTGAATACAAATATCCAGATAATTATTTGGTTCGCCTTAATATGGAAACCAAAAATGAAACCCGTTAACTCTGAAAAATTCAAATGTGGGACATTATGAGTAGCTGCTCTGATATCTCATAACATTTATCCAAATGTTTACCACATGTAGTATCGGATTCCTATTTGCTTTTTAAAGAACCGCAGATCGCACTAAAGAGAAGCAGGCATACCAGGGTAATCTCTTCTGTTGCAACAATAAAGATAATTAATGCAAGTAGGCGATTTTATCAGTTCTAAAATTGCAGTCAAGCAGTAAAATAATTGGCCTTTAATAGCCCTGTCTTTATAATTGCCGAGGAGGGTTCATGCCGTCAAACTTAATGTATCATGATCTTTAGCAATATTTAAGAAATAAAATGCCTTTTGGCGATATGATGTATTATTAATCTTTTATCGAAATTATACAACTAACTCAGGGCTGGATTTTGAGGAAAAACTTTCACTCTTTAGATAGTTGTCCTTGATGGCAAATTTTCAAATACTAGACTGGAAATTAGCGATCGCAATCAAAAATTTCAAGCCTGATTGCGCCAAGATTTTTGGCTAGGAATTATTTTTTTACAAAAGACTATTTTTTAAAAGCGAACCCAAAGATAAACTAGGATTTTTGGAAGCTGGCTAATCTGTCTCAATTTTGCTCACAACTCCTCTGGAGGTAGGGCAACAAATCCGGTTTTTAGTCCACGCTTGAATCCTGCTTTTTCATAGAAGTGCAACGTCTCCTCGTTTTTTGAGCCACTTAGAAGCATCACTTTATAGCACTTTTGCTGCCATGCTAAAGCTAAGGCATAATGTAGCACTTGTGTACCTAATCCCTGTTGTCGAAAATCGAGATGGGTGACAACATTTTCAATGATGCCGTATGGACGTGCGCCACGCGTCAAGTTGGGAACAATGGTTAAATTACATGTTGCTACTAGCTGGCTATGAACATCAGCCACGATGTAATACAAATGGGGATCATGTAAAATCTCATCCCAGATAGATTGTAAAACATCATCAGCTGGTAGAGGCGCATCGACAGGATTTAGGTGGTTATATAAAGCCAAAAGTTGGGGAAGTTCGTCGCGTGTAATTAGGCGAACGGTAATTATAGGTTTAGACAAAGCTCTATTAGGATAATATCGCAGGAAGTATATTTGACAATTTCAATCGATGTATTTATAATCATTAATTCCAGCTTGGCGCTGCGGACTCCAGACTTCTACTGTCCAGGCAAATAGACCTTGATATTCATAAGCCCAGTCGTCAAATGTCCCTGTAATTACGTCTTTGGGGTCATAGCGGAAATCATGAAAGGCGGAGATGGCTGGGTATTGAGTAAGTTCAGTACCTTTTGCGCCAATACGTTGATAAGTGCGGAGGTCATTAACGGGGAATTCGTCATCGCTGAGGTGGGTGTAGGGACGGATGAGAACACCGCTAAAAGTATGAAAGGCGATCGCTCCTGTAATATTAGGATGTGTAGTGATAAATTGAACTAGCGATCGCACTTCTGTTTCAGATGTAGGATAAGGGCCAGACCCCCATTGCTCAGATTCTTGCCGCCATAAAAATGGAAAATTCCGGTTCAAATTTAGCCCTTCCTTAGAAGGCTGAATTTTAATCTGAACTCCGTCATAATTTTCTATATTTCCTTCTAGTAGTACGCGATAATACTGTCCACCTGTTTCTGTGGGTTCGCGTCGCACCAGCAGACGAGGTTCAGTAGGACAGACTTTCCAAGCCCCATTGTCATCGGGGATTCGCATCAGTAAAATCCGACCATCGCCATCGATAGCTTGTTCCCGATCCGTCAAACACACTTCAGTTGCTTTTTTACTAAATTTTACAGCTTGACTACTGAGTTCTTTGATTCGAGTCTTTAATTCTTCAATTCTCTTCCTTGCTAACGCTGCGCGATCGCAAATCTAAAAACCAAAATTATTTGACTAAGTTTGAAAAGATTAATTTGGCTTACCCGTAATCGTGAATGCTGCCCAGTAGTAAGGATGGTTATAAAGAATTTTATCTGATGCCATTTTACTATTTCTATATAGTTGCGTCGCTAAATAAGTTTGAATTCTTACTTCCTCTGGATGCAGATTATTCAAAATATCTTCATACCATTTTGTCAGTTCTCCAGCAGTTAGTTCTTTTAACCATTGTGTGGCTTCCGCTAAAGCAGTAATTGCTGATTTATTGGGCTGTAATCGTCGGTAAAACTCGATCATTACTAAGGCACTAGCCGAAGATTCTACACTCCAGAGAGTACTCACTACATGAGGTACGCCTTGAGTTACAAAACCACTGACTAAACTCACATATTCGCTACTGATGGTGTAGTTGTTAGTACTTAAATTTTCACAAGCAGAGAGGGTAATCAGGTTGTAACTATCTAGATTTTGTTGGCAGATTTCATCTAGATTAAGTTTGTCTTCACCTGCTAATGCTAATTCTGATTTTTTAGGTTCAGCTAAATTATTAGTAACATGACCCGTAAAATGCAAGATATTATAATTCTCAGATAGGGCATTTTCAACAATACTTTTCGTAGCTTCTGCCCCCTGAATTCGTTGGATATTATTGAACATCTGACTAACAATTTCAGACTCCAGTTTGGCAAATTTCAGTGTAGGAGAACCTGTACTTTCAGGATGTTCAACACTGAGCAATAACTTATTTTGCCACTGCCAAATATCCTCAGTTCTGATTGATAAACCTATTTGGGCACTAGGTAGATAGGTAACGCTGAAATTTGATTCCACATTTGGTAACTCTTCCAGAGATGGCGAAGAAAGATGGAAAAGTGTATGAATGGGCAATCTGTACAAGTCACGGTGAGGAATTAAGACCAGTTGGGTGATGCCTTCGAGTTCCTGTGCAATTGTAGAAATATTCAGAATTTCATACAGTCGCAACAGTTTCTCTTCCATATCAACTCGCCAAGAATGCTGACTTTTACTTTCTCTGTCGTGGGCTGTGCTGCGATATTCTTGGTATTGTTGATGCCAATCTTCTAGCCAAATTTCAAATTCAATTAGGCGTTGCACTGCTTCGGGTAGAGGCAATTCATTTAGACGGATAGCGTCTTCTCCTAAAGGTATTACCCCAGCATCTTGCATGGGTGTAAACAGGAGAATTGGTGATGGAGCTTGGTCTTTGAGAATAAAAGTATGTAGGGAAACTGGACTAATATGCCAGTAAATAATTGCTGTTGTGGGATTGAATAGTTGTTGAATTGCGCCATAATAAGGCGAGTAAATATTATGATTCCAACCAGAAAGCAGCCAGTTTAAACAAGCATTTTTACCTTGTTCGGCAATTTCCCAAGCTTCTACTAAATCACCCGACTCCACAGCTAAATCAACTGCCAATTGATCGAAGCCGGCAAATTTTAGAGCTAGTTGTTTTTTACTTTCGTCTGAGCGAGTTTCTTCACTCAGTAATTGTCGCAATAAATCTGTCCCACGTTGCAGCAATTCTTGAACTTGTGTGGTTTGTCCCAAACCCATCAACACTTTGCTTAGAGATTGTAAAACCTCTAAATGCAACTGGGGAAAATACTCTAATGTCAGGGTTAACAGCGCCTGATGATACTCAGATGCAGCTTTGCGCCAATAATCCCGCGTACTGGTATGTTTTTTACCTTGTTCGTAGTAAGTATTAGCGATCGCAAAATGCAATCTACCCCAACCTTCTGGATGGGTATCTGTCCGTAGATGCTTTAACCCTTCTTCGTAGCTGGCTAATTTTCCTTCGTAGCCGCCCTGTTGTAAGGCGGGATTTGCCGCGATGATACTACTGGACAAATTCAGCAATACATCATAATTCACTAAATGACCGATCGCAGTTCCCCGGCCAATCCAAGCTTCCCAATAATCTTGTTTGATTTGCAAAGCGTTGTCATAACAAGCGATCGCTTCGGCAAATTGTTCTAAATGAAACAGTGCTATTGCCTGATTATACCAAGCTAAGTGGAAGTCGGGTTTAATGGCGATCGCTTGCCGATAGGAGGTGATCGCTTCTTCTCTCCGTCCTAAGTTGTCTAACGCTATACCTCGGTTGTACCAAGCTAAGTAGAAATCAGCTTGAACTGAAAGTGCTTTATCCCAAGAGGCGATCGCTTCTGACCACCTACCTAAATTAAACAGCACTACGCCCCGGTCTATCCAAACTTCGTGGTACTCTGGGTTAATTTTTATAGCTCTGTCGTAAGATATAATCGCCTCGGCAAATTGTTCGCTGACAGCTAGGGCTATGCCTCGGTGATACCAGTTTTCCTGGTCTTCTGGTTCGAGTTGCAGCGCTTGGTCATAACTAGCAATCGCTTCTGGTAGCCAACCTAATTTCAGCAGTGCCAAACCCTTGCTAGACCAAGCTTCTTGATAGTCTGGCTTGATTTCTATAGCTTTGTCAAAAGAAGCGATCGCTTCTTCAAAGTATCCTAATTCTCCGAGAGTTCCACCCCGATTGTACCAGGCTTTGTAGAAGTCTGGTTTCAGTTGTGTAGCTGTTTCATAAGATGCGATCGCTTCATCAAAACGTTCTAAATGGAACAGCGTCAAGCCTCGATTAAACCAATATTCTGAGAATTCTGGTTGCATTTCAATGGCTTGGTCATAAGATGCGATCGCGCCCAACAAATCACCCGTTTTCGCTTGGCTTAGACCTTGGTAAAACCACCCTTGAGCGTCGGTAATCGGATTATCGTTATGTCGCTCAATAATACCAGGGGAATTACTGCTTTGAACTGCCAAATCCGAAGCAAGTTGCTGGACTAAATTGCTACTTTGATCCAACCTCACCCACAACTCATCTAAAGTATTAGCCACATTCGGCTCTAAATTCGTCAGAGTGTTATCCCAGGTTTCCACCGAGGAAGACGTTGCTAATTCAGTCTTTTGCCTAGTGGAAAGGAGATTTACTGGTGTTGTAATTTGAACAATTTCTTCTTCGTCAAACCTCAATTGGGTTAACAAAGTGATTGAATCTTCTGCTGCGGGCAGAGGAAGATTTTCTGGGATTGTGGTTTGGGCGTCTTCCCTTTCATATTCCCATACCACTTCCTCTAAGTTTTCGGGTAATCTTTCCTCAAAAGAGTCATTTTGGGGTGTTGACGTTATTGGTTCAACATCTGGTGCATCATATTCCCATAATTGTTCACCTAAACTAAGAATTAGCTCTTGTCCAGGGGGAGTTGGGAGAATTTCTTCATCGGGTGTACTTTCTATTACATCTGGCTCATCATACTCCCATAACCGCTCGCCTAAATTGCGGATCAGTTCTTGTCCAGGAGTGATTTCTATTACATCTGGCTCATCATGCTCCCATAACTGTTCGCCCAAATCGCGGATCAGTTCTTGCCCAGGAGTGATTTCAACATCATCTTGTGCCTTATTGTCCTGATAATCTTCTATTTCTGTAGGTAAGTTTTGCATTAGCCGAATGCCAATGTCATAAGCAACTTCTCCAATTCTGCCAACACCAAGTTCCCCCAATTGCACCATCTGTGTTGCTAAAAGAGGATTTGGTGTACGTGAAGCTAGCAAGCTTTCACCAAACATCACCAACCAGTCTATCCAACGTTCAGCCGGAACGCGATTTTCGATCCGTTGCAGATACCTCAATGCCCACTGTCGTCCTCGTGCTTGATGCACGCCTTCTAACAATTGGATAAACAATTGTTCCAGATCCGCATTGGTTAGTTCTGGTAGTACCCCCACCAGATTGCGTCCTCTCGCACCCTTGAGAGAACTATTCTGTTTACTTGCAATGAGGCGCTTTAAAAACCTTTTAAGCGACTGCGATATCCGCCTGAGCATCTGCCACACTCTTGGATTTTGTTTTTCTAGATTGTAGCCATCGTTGTGTTAAAAAAATCATCAATTACGTAAAAATCCATTAGATTCGGACAGCGCTTCCGTAGCAGGTTAGCAAAAAATATACAAATCTTCAAGAGCATAGCATTACAACGTTACAATTCCCAGATTTAACTCTTGAATTTGACTCTGGCAAGCAGTTAATTTTCAGTTTGCTCTGTAGTCGATTGACCAGCAGGATATAACTGACTAATTAATGCCTGGACAAGCACTTGTGGATCGTCTGTTTCAACGGCAAGCTGTTGAGCAATTTGCTGACGTAAATTTTCATCCTCCTGCAACATCACAAACAACTGTTCTAGGGTGACAGTTTGGTATTCTCCCTCTGGAAGGTTCTCTGGTGCATCTGCTGACTCTGATACTGGGGCAACTACCTCAGATGGCAAAGGAGTGCTAAAAGCATCTGGCCCTTCGTATTCCCAAACTGGTTCGCCTTCATTGCGTGTCAACAACTGCATCCCGATATTATAGGCAACATCTCCAATTTCTCCGATGTTCAACTCACCCAATTGCACTAACCGCGCAGCCATTTCATTATTGGGTGTAGGAGATGCTAGCAATCTGTCGCCAAAGCGCCCCAACCACTCAACCCACTCTTGAGTTGTGATGCGATGTTCGATATTATGCAGCCACTTCTGTGCCCATGCTTCTCCTCGTGCTTGATGTACTCCTTGCAACAGTTCGTTGAAGAGAAATTCCAGATCCGTATCGCTCAAGGGTGGTGCTGGTTCTTTTTGGACATTTCCCCTAGATTTTGAGGTATTCTGTTTTCCACCAAACAAGCTCTGAAAAAGCTTTTTGAGCCATTGAAATAGCCGCTTGAGCATCTGCTGCACCATCGAGTTTTACTTTATCTATAAAATTGTAGCGATCGCACTGGACTATGGCGTTAGTTCAGTCAATAAAACGTATAGTCATTGGTCATTCGTCATTGGGCATTGGGCATTAGTCATTGGGAACTTATTAATTCTTCTCCCTCTGCCTCCCCACTCCTTTATAAGAACAAATGTACTAAATGATATGCTATAATTCCGATACATTGATGTTGAAATCATAGTAGAGGATAAGCTCTGGTTACTTGCTTTCCTGAGTGCCAAAATTCACGGCATTAGTTGAGTGCAAGGGCTATGGCAACATCGATCAACAAAGCAGGTACGAGAGTTTAAAATAATTGAATCCTAAACTCGACTCGGTGCTACTAATCAACATTGAAAGGCATTGAAGTCTATTTTTCCATGTCTTACGAACCCCTGCACCACAAATATCGCCCCAAAAGTTTTGCTGAACTGGTGGGTCAAGAGGCGATCGCGACCACCCTCACGAACGCGATCGGCACATCTAAAATCGCCCCCGCCTATTTATTCACTGGGCCAAGAGGTACGGGGAAAACTTCTAGTGCCCGGATTCTGGCTAAATCCCTCAATTGTCTAAAAGGTGATCAGCCCACTGCTGAACCCTGCGGTGTATGTGAGGTTTGTCAGGGAATCACCAAGGGCTACGCCTTAGATGTAATTGAAATAGACGCTGCCAGTAATACTGGTGTCGATAATATCCGCGAGTTGATTGAAAAAGCCCAGTTTGCTCCTGTGCAGTGTCGCTACAAGGTTTATGTAATCGATGAATGCCACATGCTCAGTACCCAGGCATTCAATGCGCTACTAAAGACCCTAGAGGAACCACCGAGACACGTAGTTTTTGTGTTGGCGACAACAGATCCGCAACGGGTGTTACCAACAATTATTTCGCGCTGTCAAAGGTTTGATTTTAGACGCATTCAGTTAGAGGCGATGGTGAAGCATTTAAGTGCGATCGCATCTATAGAAAACATTCATATTTCACATGATGCTGTCACCCTGGTAGCCCAACTTTCTCAGGGGGGATTACGGGATGCCGAAAGTCTACTCGATCAATTGGGCTTGTTAGCGGGTGAAGTCACACCAGAGCGAGTTTGGGATTTGGTGGGAACGGTAAGCGAACAGGATTTGTTAGCGCTTTTAAATGCGATCGCTCAAGATAAACCGGAAGCAGTTCTAGACTGTACTCACTACATTCTAGATCGTGGTCGAGAACCCCTAACTATTCTGCAAAATCTCGCTGCTTTTTACCGCGATTTACTCATAGCGAAAACAGCACCCAACCGCCACGATTTGGTTGCTTGTACTCAGCAAACTTGGACAGCGCTGGTTGAGTTTGCTCAATACTTCGATATCAGCACGATTTTGGCGGGACAGCAACACCTGCGAACATCAGAAGTACAAATTAAAAATACCACCCAGCCGCGTTTGTGGTTGGAAGTAACATTACTAGGATTGTTACCTAGTGCGACAAATATTCAGCCACAAGCCCCAAGTGTCGCACCGCGAGTTAATACACCTGCTGTATCTCCAAGTTATCCTCCAGCAGTTGCCCAAAATCACCCAGTCTCTTCTGTACCTTTAGCTGAACCGCAAACAAATCATAATTCTGCATCTGCCAATCATCAAACGGCTGCCCAAACTCAGCTCGTCACTTCATCTCCCCCAGTTGAACAGCAAACAAATCACAATTCTGTTGCTAAATCAGTTTCAGCACCAACTCCAGAACCTGTTGCTGTTCCTGTTCCAGCTGCGAACATTGAACCAGTAACTTCAGAAGTTGTTGGCGAAGCAGAATATGACTTAACTCAGATTTGGCAACAAGTGCTTGCCAACCTCCAGCCAAAATCAAGGCAAGAAATGCTGCGTCAAATGAGCCAACTCATAGATTTTGACGGTGTTGTGGCTCGAATTGCGATTAAACAGGCATGGTATGACAAGGGTAAATCTTATCTACCGATGATTACGGCAGCTTTCCAGCAGACTTTCCAGCGTGAAATCCAGATAAATATAGAAAAAGGAATTTCTTCAAACTCTACCTCAGCTAAAAAAAATCCTCCGCCAAAAGACTCTACTCGCGTTCAGCAACCACCAACTCCCAGTTACAACCAGCAAATTTCGTCTCCAGCGCCAGCACCACAGCCAACTAATCCATCACCAGCAACAGAAAAAAGCGAGTTGGCAGCAAGAAATGGCAATGGTGTAAATGGAAATAGGGCAAATGGAAATGGCGTAAATGGAAATGGGGCAAATGGAAATGGTGTAAATGGAAATGGGATAAATGGAAACGGGATGCAAACTGTGCCTCCACCCCCAAAACAAACACCCGCACCTGATTGGGAAGTTGATGAAGTAGCGATCGCAGCTCAACGTGTAGCAGAATTTTTCAACGGACAAATTATCCGTTTTGCAGATGATTTCCCAGAATTCTCTGATTCCATAACTACACCAGAATGGGTAGAGGAAGCAGAAGTTGATGATGAATAAAAAATGCAAAATTATTTTTGGTAATTTTGCATTTTGAATTTTGAATTTTAAATTTTGAATTCCCCAAAGGGGCTATTCCCCATGCCCAGTATGCAAAGTTTTCACCCATTTCAGGCGCTTTGGTCTTACCGACATTCGAGCAGTAGTACTGCTCATGACGACTAACCAGTGCAACATATATAAACTGCCGCGCAGGGTTTGCACCAGCATTATAAAATATGTAGAAAGTGGGAATTTTTGATCTTGACGTACCCGCTTCAGACCTGTAAACATCCCTACCATCGACATAGAAATAGACAAACCAGTGATCGGACTTAACATTGGTGGACGATGACGAGCGATCGCCATTAATAAATCTGGGACTGCTGCTGTTGGCAAGATATACATAATCAGCATAAAAATCAGCAAATCCCAGCTTTTACGCGTTCCCATGCGGTTTTTGAGAATTAAATCCCAATAATCCAAATAGCGCTGATAACCGCCTTCTGCCCAACGGTTGCGCTGATGCCAGAGTGAAACTGCACTTGTCACTCCTTCTTCTTGCACCGCTGGATGGAAAACACACTCAATATCCCATTTATCCAAATGTAAACGGATTGTCAAATCCAAATCATCGGTAATGGTTTCTTCATTCCAGCCACCACAGCTTTCCAAGGCTGAACGCCGGACAAATTGACCATTGCCCCGCAGTTCGCCAATGCCACCAAGGGCAGTCCGCTGTTGCTGGAACCAGGTATCAAGTGCCATTTCTGCCATTTGACCCTTAGTCCAAAAGTTGTCTTTAGCGTTGGCGATCGCTTTTCGCACCTGCACCGCCCCCACGTTTTCTCTTTGAAATAAAGGTATTACCTGTTGCAGCAAGTCTGGTGTGACTTGGGCATCAGCATCAAATACTGCTATAATGTCGCCCTTTGTCAGCGGCAACACCTGATTCAACGCCCCCGATTTGCCACCAGTAGCTTCTGCTGAACGCCTTAGTACTTTCAGTTGGTCGTGTTTCTGTTCGAGTTCCGTTAATAAATGTGGCGTGCTATCACTGCTGTGATCGTCAATTATCCAAATTTCGTACTGCCCACCTGGATATTCCAGATTACAAAGATTTTTGACTAATTTAGCAATTACCGCTTCCTCATTTTTCGCAGCTACTAGCACAGAAACAGAAGGTAAATCTCCCTGTATTTCTTTTGGATAGCGACGGGATTTAGTAAACACTACCACCAAAGCATGAAATCCTAGAATGGTGGTCAGTCCTAGAATAAAAATGGAAGCCCAAGAAACTAAATGTAGAGCGATCGTGCCACTCCAGACGATAGTCAAGACTAGAGCTGCTTTGCCTCTACGACCTTGAAACCGGGATGGTAGAGACATAGAATCTGTCTCTAACACTGACTCCTCATCTACTGATAGGTCAGACAACAAGGAGTTGAGCGGATCAAGCTCTTGATAAGAATCTTCTTCGGGCCAGGAATTCGCTGGCATAGGTTAGGTTGCTTGATTCAAAAACCACTATTTGTCTACAGTTAGTAATTTTACGGACAAATATCCCTAAGCTACTTTTCCCGATATTAATCGGAATGGGCAAACTGCAATACCCGCTATCCCTAAGCCAAAAGCCGCTGGGACTACCTTTGTTGTCACCGTCACTGTGCGTAATTACCTCATATTAACCGCGTTTACTACTCTTAGACAGAAGCTTGATTCCTTTGATAGCCAGTTGGGCAGGAAGCTTGTAGAGTCGGACTTTCTCCCATGAGAACTCCGGTTTGGGTAAAGTAATAGCAAGGTAGCAGCAGCTTTTTGTTGGGAAAAACTGCAATAACGGCATCCACCACTTTACAGTAGACATTTTTAGTGTTAACGTTCCCAGATTCGATAACAGTTAATGCAGCATTATTGTAACCGAAATTTTAATATTTCTTAGTAGTAACTTCATTTATTAAGCATGGGGCATTGGTATTGGGATTAGGGAAAGGTGATAGGTGATAGGGAATAATCTGTACCCTGTAACCTATACCCTATTCCCTTCTTCACTGACCACTATGTGCTTTAGACACATCTTTTGGGAATACTACTAACATCCACTAATATCCCCAGTTGCTAACTAACTTGAGGAATATTTAACTATGTCTATTGAGCAACTCCAGCCTGCAACTCAACAACAAGCCAGTGTTTACTTACCTTATGTTCAGGGCGCTAGGCGCAATTTCTTACCCTATGCCATCAGTCTTTATCAAAAAGGGGTTTTGGAGGGACATCGAAAGATCGAAGCCAGCGAACATGTCCCCTTTGTCGCTTCCTGGAATGTTGCTACTTTACCCTCAGACTTAACCCGTTGCCGAATTCAGTTTGATGGCAATGCTGACCTGAGTTATGAACTGATGATGGCTAGTTTCGAGTTTATTAATTTTTTAATTGAACTGATGGACAACTATAAACGTTATCGCGTAACCGATTTTTCACAACCGTTTTACCGCAAGCTACTGCGTATAGATGATTGATTCAACTCAGCCGGATGTGCAAAAGTCCGGCTTATTTTAAATTGATAGATAAATAAGTTCGTAGTAAGGGCTTTAGTCCTTATTTTCTAAGATTATTTGCTCACAAGGCACTGATTTTTACAATTCAGCTTTAGCCTTGTGAGCTTTCTTACAACAACCTTTCAGTTTTAAAATGTCTTCCTAAGTCCGCTGTCTTTTCTTCTTTTCAGAACGATACCAAAACTAGCAACCATCAGAGTTCCGAGAAGGCTAGCGGGTTCTGGAATAGAAGTTTCATTTATAGGTACTTTGATTCTTAGATTTGCCAAGCTAGCGTTAGTTATGGTCAAGGATGTTACGCTTGGCAAACCTGGGATATCGGACTGGAAATCAAAGACTGTGGGAGTTAAATTCCCATTGGGATTACTATATCGTTCCCCATATCCACTCACTTCAAAAGTACCTTGATACTTCTTTCCGGTGCCTGGGTCGGTGACAGTACCAGTGTAGAAAGCTTTTGTGAGATTAAATTCATCTTGAACTACTCCTTGAAATGTGGTTCCTGGCAATTGTCCCTGGTAGAGGAAGGCAGTCAACTGACCACCAGAAAGCACCGGCGATGTCAGAACACTATTAAAGGAGACAATGGGAATACCTTTAAAGTCAACAAAGTAATGCAGACTTCCATCAGAGCGTGTTTCTACCTTTAAATAGTCTGACTGGTATACAGGAACATAATTAGGATTATTATTAGTACCTAAGTTCCGGTAATAAGTTCCAGTTTCATCCGTATCAATACGAGTAGTACTATTATTGAAATTGGGATTATTTCTGGGAAGTTCGATAGTTCCTGATAGTGTGCCAGTGCTTTGAATTGTGATGAATTGAGCAGCAATTGCACTTGCTCCACTGATAGCGATCGCTACTGCTGCGAGACAACTGCTGCTAACAACTGCAAAACCTAACTTAATCCCTGATGAACTCACTTTCATTAACAAATTTTTCCTTTAATTGCCGATGGTAAACACACGTAATCTACTGAGATTCATTGCAAATCTTTCTCAAGCATGATTTTATTATTCCCAAGCTGGTGATGGAAGTTTCATCGGCAATAAAAAGTCTTGTCAATTGCTGCTTTTATACTTTCATTTGCGAAATATGTTAGAGACAATTACCTCATTAATCAATTTTAATTTCGTTATTTGATGAAAATTTTTATATTAAACTACAACGCGATCGCGTCCTTTTCTTTTGGCTTGATAGAGTGCTTCTTCAGCTGCATTAACTAAAGTAGCAGGTTCAATTCCTATTACCGGAATCACGCTAGCTATCCCTAGACTCACAGTTAAAACAGCAGCAGGTAAACCACCAATGTTAGGATACTCACATTTAATACCCAAAGCTTTTACTTGCTCTCGAATATATTCAGCAATGTCCATTGCAGCAGTCACATCTATTTGAGCAAGAATGGCGAATTCTTCACCACCATAACGAGCTACTAACACTCTGTTGCTTTCGTCTCGAAAATCTCCTTTTTGGGAACTTACAAAAGCACTACCAGTTGAATGATTCATATTCCTACTGGATAAGAAAGTGCTATTACTTAGTGAGTGCTTGATGCAGTTACAGATAGTATTAGCGATTTGTCTTAAACACTCATCTCCTGCCGAGCTACCATAAGTTTTATTATAAATTTTAAAATAATCGATATCGCACAAAATTATTGATACTGGAGTGTTTTCACGAGTGGAATTTTGCCACTCAATTTGCAGGTAGGTTTGAAAGTAGCGGCGATTTCCTAATTGAGTTAGTTCATCTAAGCTAGAGAGGAAGAGAAACTGTTGATTTTCTTGCCTCAACCGTTCAACATGAGTATTGTTGAAATGCTCACTTTTTTTGAGATATTGTCGGAAATATAACCGATATAATTCACACGCAGGAGTACTGCGATCGCCTTCTAAATTAATTAGCCCTAGACTCTGTAATTTATATGCCAATCTTGGCTCTAATTTCACATAATTTGTAGTATTAATCACTTCATAAAAAGCATCTACCAATTCTGGCTCATCTCGTAGTGCTAACACATACTGCCTTAAATACTCGTTATAGATTCCGGCATCTGTAGATGCTTGTTGTAATAACTGCCCTAAATCCCCTTTGAATCCACCTTTACCTACAAGCTGATACAATGCCAATCGCACTAAATAAGGGTTTCCTCCCACCATTGCCATCAAACTATCGGCATCTTTATCATCTGTCCAATCCAACCCGTGACGTTGTGCTAAATCTTCCACCTGCTCTTTCGTAAAGGGAGGTAAATTAATTGTCAAACCAATATTAAATGGCGATTGAGTCAGTTTTATGGGAACAAGAATTTCTGTTGAATAAACCAAAACCAGACGTAATTTTTGCCAAATTTCTACCCTTTTAGCTTGTTCATGCCACGATCGCACTAATGGTAGCAATTCTCCAGCAATTTCCTGATACTCAAATACCCAATCCACCTCATTTAATATTAAAACCAGGGGACTTGAGAGCGCAGACAATAAATATTTTTGGAAATAGATAGAGCAGCTGACTTTGCTACCCATATCTTCATCCCAATAATCATTAAGTTTTGGTTCTAGCTGTAACTCCCGACTAACATTGGCACAGAACCAGCGCAAAAATTTATCCAAACTGGCAAATACTGCTTTGTCTGCTTGCTGAAAGTCCAAAGTTACGGTGCGAAAGCCTTGCTTGTTAGCGTGTGCAAGCAAGCGCAAAACCAGAGAGCTTTTCCCCATCTTTTTGGGTGCTTTGATGCAAATTACACTCCCAGGTTCAGCTATTTCTGCGTAAGCGAGTTCTTCAATTGGTGGGCGAGGGATGTAAAATCTGGAATTAAGCGATACTGGCCCACTAGGAAATTCTAAGGATATCGCCGTGGCGGCTCGGTTGAATTCCTTAATTAACTGCTGATACGCTTCGCTAAGATGGTGATTTTCTAGAGTCTGGCGAAAGTTGGATTTATGTATTGGTTCTTTGCAAAAATTACTCAGTACTTGCCATAAATGAGCAGCAATTTTCTTGACACGTTCCTCGCCGTAGTGTACCTCATCGGCTATATTGGTGTAGGTTTTTCCTTCCCACGAAGAACGCAATATCAACTCTTGGAGCGTCGTTAAACCGGTTGCTTGACTGGCTTTTAGTAGCAATACTAGTTCATCTATAGTCATTACTCATTGACTCTAATTCAGTATGATATTTTCTTCACACCATTCAGCTTTGGAAGTCAATGTAGACTGCCTTGTATGCATAGCAGCCAGTCCTGACTAAAAAAGCTACAAAAAAGCCTTGACAATTTTTTGCATCCTTAAATTATTTGACATGATTTAATCATAGAATTTTTTTTACAAATTTTTTGGGGTTTTTAGGTAATTCTATGTGACTTGAACTACTTTTTTAAGACATATCTTAGAATGTAGATGCACACAACGTAGCGATTTTTTCTAAAAGATTGCTATGGCGATCGCAACAGAGGTTACACTCGTACGTTTACCTTTTTATAAATTCCATCCCAATTTATGATGTGGGCTGATATATCCGTAACGTACAGCAGATTTCAAGTTGATGAGGTACACAAGCTAAATCTGTTATCCAGGTATAAAGTCTGTTTTACTTCTGAATTCTGCTGTACGTTACAGCCTAATAAACCAACTAGGCGGATTTGTCCATAACTGAATCGTCAGGGTGCTAAGACAGCGTAGAGAGAGAGCTACAGAATATCTTCCTCATCGTACCAGCAGCTATGCATATCCAAGAACCCGCTACCCATGAATCAGAAACTCCACTTTCAGTACAAGATTCTCAGAATTTCCCAGAAGCCAAAGACTTATCTCCAGAAAATTTAGATACTTGCCAATGCTCACAAGCCGTCTTACAAATGGCATTAATCACTAGTGGCTTGGGGTTGTGGGATTGGAATCTGGTAACTGACAAAACCTATTACGATCCCCAGTGGAAGAGCATCCTGGGATATAAAGTAGACGAAATCGACAACGATTATAAATCCTTTGAACAACTTGTACATCCACAGGATTTACCAAGAATTCGCCAGGTATTGCACGATTATCTCCAAGGATGCATACCTGTGTTTGAAGTCGAATTGCGAATGTTGACTAAATCCGGGGAGTGGAAGTGGATTTTGACTTGTGGCAAAGTATTTCAACGGGATAAATTCGGTAAGCCAGTGCGGATGGTGGGAACGCACAAGGATATTACTCAAGAAAAGGCGATGTCTACGACGGGCTGCGCCTACGCTACTCAACAATACCAACTATTTGAACAACTCCAAACAGAAATTGCTCAACGCCAGTTTACCGAGGACCAAGTTAGGGAAAAATCAGAGCAACTAGAAATTACCCTTGATGAACTCAAATATACCCAAAACCAGTTATTGCAGAACCAGAAAATGGCTAATCTCGGTCAACTGGTGGCGGATATGGCTAACGAAATTAACAACCCCGTTAGCTTTATCTACGGCAATCTCCATCCTGCTAGTAAATATGCTGAAGATTTAATCAGAATTATTGAACTTTACCAATATTACTATCCCACGCCTACCCCAGTTATTGCCTTACATTTGCAACACCTTGACCTTGGTTTTGTGAAGACAGACTTTTTAAAATTACTGTGGTCAATGCGAGCCGGTTCTGAGCGCGTTCAAGAAATTGTTTTTGCCTTGCAGAATTTTTCCACCTCTGACGAAGGTCAAATGAAAAAGGTTGACTTGCATGAAGGATTTGATAGTGTTCTCAGGATTTTGCAGCATCGTCTCAAAGAAAAACCTGATAGAGCAGAGATTAAAGTAATTAAAACCTTTGGTGAATTACCTTTAATTGAGTGTTATCCTGGTGAACTAAATCAGGTATTCATGAACATCTTAACTAATGCTATTGATGCCTTAGAAGAGAGGATGAAGCATGATGATTCTTTTACTCCAAAAATCCTGATTCATACAGAAGTTGTTAGCAGTCATTTATCATTGGTCAATAATCATGAACCTTGGGTAAATGACAAACTACTAGGGAAAAAACACAAAGTTATCATTCGTATTTTTGACAATGGCAAAGGTATACTTCCCCATATCCAAAGACATATATTTGAACCGTTTTTTACAACTAAGCCAGTAGGCAAAAGTCAAGGACTAGGGCTATCAATTAGTCGGCAAATTATAGTTGAAAAACATCAAGGTAAACTTAAGTGTAATTCTCAATTAGGTCAAGGGACAGAGTTGATCATTGAGATGAATACAACAGCAAGACACTATGCCGCGATTAGAAAACACGCCAGCTTTTAGGTAATGAACTTTGGGGAGGAGATATTAATTTTTGCAAGTCGATGCATTAACAAGGCGGCATTCGCAATGCAAGTCGATGCATTAACAAGGCGGCATTCGCAATGCAAGTCGATGTATTAACAAGGCGGCCGCTATATTCACATATCTGATACTAATTCAATTAATGATTGCAACACATCCTTGGGTAAAGACGCGATTCATCGCGTCTCTACAAATGGTTTTTTTAAAATGCCTTGTAAAACGGCTTTGGTCTGCACAACCATTTTCCATTCGTTGTCCCAGCACATATTGATAGGGCGCTACACCCATTAGGCAAGAGACGGCGATTTATCGCATCTTTGCGATCTAGAAATTTCATCAAACTGAAGTGTGTTGAGGCCTTCAAAGCTGGTGAGGGTTTGAGTATCATCTTTATAGCTATAGACAGGATTTAGTTGAATAGATGTAGTTTGAAGTTCTTGCGCTCCAAGCTTTTGCAGTACATCAACTACCGCTGTTGAACGTTGAGCAACTTGTTCTTGAACTTCGGTTGCAGTTTTTCCCTCTACTTTAATCCCCAATTGCACCTCAGTTAAAGTGGTTGCAACACTGACCTCTCCTTTACCAGTAACTTCCAATATCTGAGGAGTTTTGGGAGCGGTGCTACCAATGAGGGAATCGGCGATCGCAAGACCCGGATTTCTCACACCGATGAGATTATCAGTAGCTGTGAGAGTCCCTGCTGAATTTGGAGAATAACTGATATCTAGAGAAACACTAGCTTCTATCGTTTGAAGAGCAACAATTATAGTCGTATCTCGACACTAGACCTCTTGCAAAAGTCGGTCAGGCAAATTCGGTTTGGAGGAGATGAAGCTCG
>NZ_JABXKN010000083.1:0-14100 GCF_017115065.1 Nostoc sp. JL23 | reverse complement strand
CTATTTCGGCGAACGCATTTGCTATTTCGGCGTACTCATTTGCTATTTCGGCGTACTCATTTGCTATTTCGGCGTACTCATTTGCTATTTCGGCGTACTCATTTGCTATTTCGGCGAACGCATTTGCTATTTCGGCGTACTCATTTGCTATTTCGGCGTATTTTAGCCAATACGCGCTACTTCTGCATATTCCGCTTCATTTGCTCTAACTCATCCTGAGTTTCCCAGCTACGGAACTTCTCTTCTAAGTCATCAAACCCACTAGAAAAATTGCTAGTTTGATTCGACCAGCCAATACTTTCCGAACGCTGCTGGGTTTGCGCTTTAGCACGGGCTGTTTGTGCTTCGGCGGCTTTAGCTTGTACCTCCTGTCGCCGTTGCTGAATTTTTTGCAGTAGTTCCTGAGATTGGTTAATGCGTTCTTTCAGCCCTTGCATGTGTCCCCAGCGCTGATTTCCTTCGCGCAATAGGGCTGCTTCTCGCTCACCCGCCGCCGCTGCCAAATCCTCTCTATTGGCGTTCTTGGCTTTTTGAATACGGATATGCCAACGCTGAATTTCTTGAGCGGTGGAGAGAATTTCTTCTTCCGATCGCTTCTCTTGTAATCTTAAATCTGCGATTAGCTTTAATGTATCTTCTTCTTGCTCACGCAGCTGTTCTAGCAGCGCTTCTAGCTCCAAATGTGGATTATTACGCAAGAATTCTTCTAAACGGTTTTCTAAAAACCGACTCAAATCATCAAATAAGCCCACTGCTAGAACTCCAGAGATCGGGTGCGTGACTATTTTATTGTAGTAGTCAAGTGGACTTCTGGGTGTTAGTTAGATTTCAAAGTTGGGAAGAATGTATTTAGTGAAAATACGCAAGTAACACTGACTAACAACATAAGGCTTTATATCAGCATGAGTTCTGACTTTCAACCACCACCTAAGAGCTTGTCCATACTAGCTACTGTAGGAGGAGTCGTTACCGCTGCGATCGCGATCGCAATTTTAAATGGTTGGTCTAAACAATTTTCCAATACTTCTATTATAAAAAAAGCTGAAATATCAACATCCCCAATTGCTTTACAACCAGAGAAACTCCAATCCCCTGTCTCTAGTGCAAAAGAAGCTGAAATAGTTGCCAGCCTTGATGCTCAATCCGTAGTTTTGCCAGGTCAACCCATTCCTAAGAACCAACTAACAGTAGCTATAATTCCCTATACTGCTCCTGGAGTTGGAAAACTGACTCCAGAAGAAACAACAACGGCACGTATTGCTTGGTCATACTTCCAGCGCAACTGGAACGATGAAACTGGCTTAGTTAATTCCGTTGATGGCTTTGCTGCTGTAAGTATGTGGGATCAGACAGCAGCGATCGCAGCCTTAGTCAGTGCTAGAGAACTCAATATCGTGCCTGTGGCTGAATTTGAAGCCAAAATGAGCAAAATGTTGAATACACTGGCATCAATGCCTTTGTATAAAGGAGAACTACCCAACAAAGTTTACAATGCGAAAACTCTCGTACCTGTTAATTATGGTCAACTAGAAAAACGGGAAGAAATTGGCTGGTCAGCCATTGATTTGGGAAGAATGGCAATCTGGTTAAAGATTGTCGAGGCAAAGTATCCAGAAATGCGATCGCAAACAGCAGCAGTTTGGAAACACTGGCAAGTCAAGCGTCTGACCACAAATGGCCAAATGTACGGTACTGCCGTTATCAAAGGCAAAGAACAGTACAATCAAGAAGGTCGCTTGGGCTATGAAAATTATGCTGCTTATGGTTTGAAGCTTTGGGGCTTGGATGTTAAGCAAGCCTTAGATTATCAGTCCCATACTGCCTTTGTCGATCTTTACGGACAGGGAATTCCTTACGACAAACGGGACTATCAAAATTCTGGAGCCAATAACTACGTTCTTAGCGAACCCTATATCTTAGATGGCATTGAAACTGGGTTTCAAGCTTTGCCTAAAGCTTATGCCGATCGGATTTTAGCTGCTCAAGCCGCGCGTTATGAAGCCACAAAACAATTAACTGCCGTCACCGAAGATAACTTAGATCGCCCGCCATACTTTGTTTACAGCAGCCTATTTGTCAACGGAGAACCTTGGGCAACCATCGCAGATACCAGAGAACAGCACAACAATTTGCGATTCCTCAGTGCCAAAGCTGCGATCGGCTGGCATGTACTTTATAACACTGCTTATACCCGTCAGTTATTTGATTTTGTTCAAGGCAACCTTCAGTCTCAAGAAGGCTGGTATAACGGCTTTTATGAGTCTCTGCGTCAGCCAAATAAAACTCTCACCGCTAATAATAATGGTGTAATTCTGGAGAGCTTACTGTATAAGCAAGTTGGGCAGCCACTTACTGTTTGGGCAGGAGTCAAGAGTCATAAGTCAACCGGGAAGACTATAAAAAGGCCGTAAGTTATTTCATATCCGTGATAATACCCCTCCCCAAAGCATCAGCTATGGTATCACACAAGTCAAATTACCCCCCTTAATCCCCCCTTGCCAAGGGGGGAAACAAGAAAATCTAGTTCCCTCCCCTTTGCAAGGGGAGGGTTAGGGTGGGGTAAAACCCTGGTTAATCAGCTACTTCAGACTTGTGTGTATACCGTAGCCTTAGCAAGAGAGGGTGCGCGTCAGCGCGGGTGGGCTTATCTGTCGTAAACATTTTTTGAATTGGTATAAATTGCTATTTTTCAAGGGTTTTCGGCATATTTCTTATAATAAAATGCCTTCAGTCGGTGAATACCCTAAAATTTGGTATCTTGCTCATGCTCAGACGCTTACGCAGCCGAAAAATTTCCTCAGTAGCGATGCTTGTGCTTGTTATATGCTTTACTCTGGTAAGTGTGCGTTCATTTGGGCAAACAATTATGACATCAGCACCCCAACTGCTCACCGACCCATTTTTGCAATTGCCAACTGCAACTTCAGTACGAGTAGTTTGGTTTACTGAATTTGCTGGTGTTAATCACACAGTAACCTACGGCGAAAATCTCAAACAAACTGCTAAGGCAAGTACTACCAAACTCAGTCGCACACGTGAAGACCAACAATCAAGAGTTGCAAACCAAACCGAAGACGGACAAGTTTATCAAAAGCCCGTCCAACGGGACATTTGGCGACATGAGGCTGAGGTAACTGGGTTAACTCCTGGTGTGCGGGTTAACTATCGTGTCACGAGTGTGCAAGAAGACGGCAAAAGTGTTGACAGTGATGTTTTCAGCCTTGCAGCTACTCCCAAATCAGATACACCACTAAAAATTCTACTTACCTCAGATCATCAATTAAAGCCGATGACAGCGGCAAATCTGCAAAAGGTGGTAGAAACAGTGGGGCGAGTTGATGGAGTGTGGTTTGCTGGTGATTTAGTCAATGTTAGCGATCGCGCGTCAGAATGGTTTGATGATAATGTTGGTGGTGCGTTGTTTCCCGGTTTACAAGGTCGTGCTAAATATGAAATAACGCACAACGACGTTAAGACAACCTACACTGGTGGACAAATAATTCAACACGCACCCATGTTTACTTGCATTGGTAATCATGAGGTGATGGGGCGCTTTGCCAGGACGGGAAGTTTAAATGATGAATTTGATGATACAATCCCCCGTGTAGTTGCTCAAAAAATCTACCCAGATAAATCTTTAATCGATAATTCTTTTAATACTAATACCTACGAAGAGATTTTCTCTTTACCAAAAAGTAAAGAGGGTGGAAAAAGATATTATGCAGTTAGTTTTGGTGATACGCGTTTGGTGGTACTCTACGCTACGAATATGTGGCGGACTCCCAACTTAAATGGAAAGCGTAGGGGTAGATATCAGGAAGCTGAAAAGGATTTAAATAATCCTGAAAATTGGGGTTATGGACAGGTGATTTATGAGCCAATTGCTAAAGGCAGTAAGCAGTACAATTGGCTAGAGTCGGAACTTAACAGCCCTGAGTTTCAACAAGCAAAATACAAAGTTGTGATGTTCCATCACCCACCCCATACTTTGGGTGATAATATAGTTCCTGCTTATACAGAACCAGTACAGATAATTGAACGGGATAGCGGCAATATCAAAGCAGTGCGTTACGAGTATCCCAAAGACGCAGATTATATTATCCGCGATGTTGTGCCTTTATTAGAAGCAGCTAATGTGCAATTAGTATTCTATGGGCATTCCCATTTGTGGAACCGCTTTGTTAGTCCCAGTGGAATGCACTTTCTAGAAACATCTAATGTGGGTAATACTTACGGTGCTGCTTGGGGTGAAAGAAAGCGAGAAGTACCAATTGGATATCAAGAGGATTATGTTCAGCTTGGCGATCCCAATGGGTTAGAACCGATAGTGCCAACAATTGCCCCAATGCTTGGTGAAGATGGAAAGCCGATGCCTTATATTGCGAGTAATGATATTACAGTTTTCAGTATCTTTGATACAGGGACGGGTACGATAAGTAGTTATCGTTTTGATACTCGTAAGCCTGATTCGGAAGTCTTGAAGTTTGACGAATTTAAGTTGAAATAGTCTTATAAGAGAAATCTAGGTTACGCATTGAAAACCTGAAATTTCGTTCGCGTAGCGCACTCCCCCTTAAAAAGGTTTGTCATTACATTAGTATCATTTGTTAAGTCTTGCACTTGGTTCTTATTCCCGCCTCGGAATAAATTCCAAGGCGGGATATCGGGTGAGCGCAATACTTTGACTGTTACAAAAATATGGATAACACAAGTAAACAAAGGGGGGATCTCTTCTGCGTCATTCCTGAGATTATAAGACCAATACGCTTGGGTTAAGCATTTTTTTCTTCTCTCTGTTCCCTCTGTGCCTCTGCGGTTCGTTAAAAAATTTGACTTTGATAAAAAGTTTTAGCCTTAACTGAACCGTATTGGATTATAGACTAGCGATCGCATCGGCAACTCGCCCAGAAACAAAGGGCAAAATATCCCGACTCCTAGCTTGGGCTTTCCCTTCAGTAAATACCACTAAGAGGTAAGGACGCTGTTCTGGTAATTCAATATACGCGGCATCATGGTGAACTTGACTTGTCCAACCTGCCTTTGACCAAATTTGAGCATTTTCAGGGAGTCCACCGCCTAAAAAACCTGTTACCTGATCTTCGTCTCTGTCAGTGGGCAAATCGTTGAGAGGACGTTTGAGTAAAGCCATCATGGCTTGCGATCGCGCACTTGAAACCGCCACTCCACCTACAATACTATGCAGTAACCTAGCGATCGCATTTGTGGTCAACATATTGCGATTTTCCAGTAACTCTCCCACAAATGCCCGTTCTCGTCCATAAGGGCCATCACTCCAAGTTTTTTGACAGACGTTAATCGTCTCCATTTCTTCCCAACCCAAAGATTGGTAATAGCGGTTAACAATATTACGCTGATATTTCCAGGTTTCAAAGGGGCCAACTGGTAATTCTGGCCCTGATGTGGTGCCACTCAAAATATCCACAACCAAGCTGGTAGCATCGTTACCAGAATCAACAATCATATCCCGCAAAGCTCGCTCCAACTCCTTGGAGGTTTGACTCATGCCTTTTTCTAGCCATTCATTTACCGCCACCAGGTAAAATAGCTTGACTACACTGGCAGGATAAATCCGCTCAACACCCCGATAAGTGAAACCACGAACTGGGTGATCCCAAAAAGCGTTGGGAGTCAGCGCCCCACCAGTATTTACTCGCACTGGTGGATCGTAAACAACCCAAGTCAAGGCAATTTGGTTACGTGCTAAGGTCGGAAATGCTGCCCAAGTTGCATCTAAAATGCCATTACCAAGATTTTCGAGTTGTTCGTCTTTATTAAAAAAAATCATTCTCTAATAATGTCCTTTAATCTAAAATCCAAAATCCAAAATCCACAATCAGGGGAGTATCAGTGTTTAGCTGACCTGAATTTATATGATTCTCCTGAATGTACGCGTTTAGCAACTCAAGCTGCATCTGGGAGACATTTGTGGGTAACATCAAATCATCAAAATTCGGCGGTTGAGGTGTATTTATGTGAAGATGACTATCCAGGATGGGTATCTCTTTCAGATTTTGATTCATTACAATCTGCTACTGTACCTTATCAGGCTGCAACATTTTCTGAATCGGAGATTAAAAAACTCCTAGCAGAGATTATCGCCTTTACCCAAAAAGCGATGCAACAATCAAATTATTACCTTTGGGGTGGTACGGTTGGGCCAAATTATGACTGTTCTGGCTTAATGCAGGCGGCGTTTGCTTCCGTGGGTATTTGGCTACCTAGAGATGCCTATCAACAGGAAGGATTCACTCAACCAATTACAATTGCAGAATTAGCAGCCGGGGATCTGGTCTTTTTTGGCACTAGCCAAAAAGCCACCCATGTAGGGCTTTATTTGGCGGATGGTTATTATATCCATAGTTCTGGGAAAGAACAGGGACGGAATGGGATCGGAATTGATATTCTCTCGGAACAGGGAGATGCGGTTAGTCAGTCGTACTATCAGCAGCTGCGAGGTGCTGGTAGAGTTTTTAAGAGTTACGAACCACAGAGACGCTGAGGGCGCTGAGACTTATGAGGAGTGGGTTGATTTCCGAAAGGAGTAGTGAGGAAGATGGGGCGATTTCAGCAATTGTCCCAGATGTTTCGGTGGTGGTGCCGATACATGACGAGGTGGAAAGTTTGCCGCTTTTACTAGAAGCGATCGCCTCTACTTTATCTTCTAGTCAGGTAAATTATGAAATCATTTGTGTAGATGATGGTTCTACAGATGGTTCTGGGGCTTTTCTCAAAGAACAGGCACAAATCCGCACTGATTTAAAGGCGGTGATTTTGCGTCGCAACTACGGACAAACTGCGGCGATGGCTGCTGGATTTTATTATGCAGTCGGTAAAGCGATCGTTACTTTAGATGCCGATCTCCAAAACGATCCGGCTGATATCCCGATGTTATTAGCAAAGCTGGATGAGGGTTACGATTTGGTGAGTGGTTGGCGGCAAAAACGCCAAGATGGGGCTGTCAATCGGTTACTTCCTTCCAAAATTGCCAATTGGCTAATTCGCCGCACCACTAGTGTAAATATTCATGACTATGGCTGTTCGCTGAAAGCCTATCGTGCAGAACTTTTGGCAGATATGAACCTCTACGGAGAATTACACCGATTTTTACCTGCTTTGGCGTACATCGAAGGCGCTAGAATTACTGAAATACCTGTACGTCATCATGCCCGTCGCTTTGGTCGTAGTAAATATGGAATTTGGCGGACATTCCGGGTATTGATGGATTTGTTAACCATTCTGTTTATGAAAAAATTCCTCACCCGTCCAATGCACGTTTTTGGGCTGTTGGGCTTGATTTCCATGTTTTCGGGCACTGCGATCGGAATTTACTTGACTTTTGTCAAATTGGCTTTAGGTGAGATGATTGGCAATCGCCCTTTGCTGATTTTGGCAGTTCTATTGTTACTAACTGGAGTGCAGTTGTTTTGCTTCGGTCTTTTGGCAGAATTGCTCATGCGTACATACCACGAATCCCAAGGGCGGCCTATCTATCGCGTGCGAGAGGTGGTAGCAAAAAATCTTAAGTAACGTAACAATAAGCGCCTGCTGCTTAAATGCTACTTAAAACGCTAGCCTTGAAGAATCCAGTAACTAATACATACTAAATCATGTTACCTAAACCCAAAAAGCACTGGACTCCTTCAAATTGGGCAAGTTGGAAACCTTTTGGCATTGGTGAACAGTACCCTAACAACTATTGGGAAGTATTTCGGGCAATCTGGCTGTCTCGTGGCAAATTACCTTACGCGTGGAATATTCTCGATAAAGGTGTCTGTGATGGTTGCGCTCTCGGAACAACTGGGATGAAGGATTGGACTTTAGATGGTATCCATCTCTGCAATGTCCGGTTGCGGCTGTTGCGGATGAATACGATGCCAGCTTTTGACCCTCTGCTATTGGCAGATGTCTCGCAGTTGCAAAAGCAAAAAAGTGCCCAATTACGCGACTTGGGAAGGCTCCCGTACCCGATGATTCGTCAACGCGGGGAAAAAGGCTTTCGCCGTGTGACCTGGGATGAAGCTTTAGGGGTAATTAGCGATCGCATCCGCAGTACTACACCAGATCGTCTCAGTTTCTATGTCACCAGTCGCGGTACTGTCAACGAAACTTATTATGCTACCCAAAAAGCTGTGCGGGCAATGGGAAGCAATAATATTGATAACGCTGCCCGCATTTGTCATTCTCCCAGTACGGCGGGATTGAAAGCTGCTATCGGTGCTGGGGCTACCACTTGTTCTTATAAAGACTGGATTGGTACTGATTTATTAGTCTTCATTGGCTCCAATGTTGCCAACAATCAGCCTGTTACCGTTAAGTATCTCCATTACGCTAAGAAAGCTGGCACAAAGATTGTAGTCATTAATACTTACCGCGAACCAGGAATGGAGCGCTATTGGGTTCCCTCAATTGTAGAAAGTGCCGTTTTCGGTACAAAGTTTGCCGAAGACTTCTTCTTAATTAACATGGGCGGGGATATAGCATTTTTAAATGGCACTATTAAACATATAATTGCTAACAACTGGGTAGACCAATCATTTATAAATTTACATACAGTTGGCTTTGCCGAACTCAAAACATCTTTAGAAAGCCAATCTTGGGAAGAATTGGAGCGGCTTTCTGGAACATCGCGTGAGTCAATGTACGCCTTTGCCAAAATGGTCAAAGAAGCGAATAAAGCCGTGTTTGTTTGGAGTATGGGCATTACTCAGCATGAATGCGGTGAAGATAATGTGCGAAGTATCATTAACTTAGCTCTCACCAAAGGTTTTGTCGGTCGGGAAGGTTGTGGTTTAATGCCAATTCGCGGGCACTCTGGGGTGCAGGGTGGTGCAGAAATGGGATGTTACGCGACAGTATTTCCTGGTGGTAAACCTATCACTCCAGAAAATGCTGCCCAATTGAGTCAGCATTGGGGCTTTGATGTGCCAGCAAGCAAAGGTTTAATTGCTCCAGAAATGATTAACGCCGCACATCAGGGGGAAATAGAAGTGTTGGTTTCTGTGGGGGGAAATTTTTTAGAAGTGCTGCCAGAACCAGATTATGTGGAAGCAGCGTTGAAGAAAATACCACTGCGGGTACATATAGATATTGTTCTCTCCAGCCAAATGTTGGTAGAACCTGCTGATACTGTGGTGCTGTTACCTGCGACGACTCGCTACGAAATACCAGGGGGAGTCACAGAAACTAACACCGAACGCCGAGTAATTTTCAATCCAGAAATTCCAGGGCCGCGCATTGGAGAAGCGCGCCCAGAGTGGGAAGTGTTTTTAGAATTGGCAAGACGGGTAAAACCAGATTTGGCAGATAAGCTGGCTTTTGCGGACACAGCTGCTATCCGTCAAGAAATTGCTCAAGTTGTCCCCCAATATGCTGGTATTCAACACTTACAGCAAGCTGGCGATCAATTTCAATATGGCGGCTCACATTTGTGCTTTGGTTGGAATTTCCCGACAGCCGATGGGAAGGCACACTTTGGCGTATTATTGCCACGCCAAAGAGAATTACCAGAAGGCTATTTTTTATTAGCAACCCGCCGAGGCAAACAATTTAATAGTATGGTGCAGGAACGCAAAGATGCCATTACTGGGGCGATGCGAGAGGCGGTGCTAATGAATGCTGCTGATGCGGCACAGTTGGGTTTAAAAGATAGCGATCGCGTCATTCTTAAGAATGATTTAGGTGAGTTGTTATGTCAAGTCTACATTGCGCCAATTCAGTCAGGTAACTTGCAAGTACATTGGCCAGAAGGGAATGTGCTACTAGATAAAAGTAAGCGATCGCTCGAAGGTGTCCCTGATTATAATGCGATCGTGCGCTTGGAAAAAAAATGCGACAAATAGACCATTTGTAGAGACGCGATTCATCGCGTCTTTACCCAAAGATGTGTTGCAATCATTAATTGAATTGGTATAATCAAGCAAACTTGATAAAATTTGCATCAAAACTACCGCAAAGATAAGCATCTCTGCGGTAGTTCTAAGTTAACCACTATTAAAGTAGAGCAAAAACAGCCAGATCTAGCTTAATTTGCTACTTTCAGTTATCCCTAATTTTAGATACCCATTGAGAGTTCTTAGACTTACCTAACCTATCGCTTCCACTACACTCAACATGAAATTAATCCGTTGCTCAAACTCCAGATTTTTGATCAATGCGATAAATTCATCCGTTTCACCAGGAAGTTGATAGTCAGAGGGCACTTGAATTATGCTTCCATCCTCCATTCCTTGTGCCAGCAGAAACCAAACGTCTAATTTGGCATTGGGACTTAGACTATTATAGGTTTGGCTGATATCGTTAGCTGCACCATTAATAATGTCGCGTTGTGCTTGCAGTTGCTCTTCTTTAGACAAGTCCAGGAATTTGTCAAAGAGTGCTTTAGCAGGAACTTCTACGCTTTGAGGAGGTGCAGGCTTTAGCTGCTCTTTAAGATCCAAATAACCGAACCAAAGTAGGGCTAGCTGAGTATCTACATCAAAGCGTTGAAAACTTTCTAAAGCCGGTTTTGTTGCTTCATCAATTGTGTAAGTCATAAAAAACTCCAACTAAGTTAAGGGTATTCTGATTTCGTTAGTTACGGAAATGAGAAAATTTGCTTTCAGTACCTTCATATAACTTAACGAACAAATAGAAATGGATAACCCTACTTAGGGTAGGGATCGCTACATAAGACAGATATAGATAACTGAAATTGCTAGTTACAAAAATGCCTATTTCGATGTATATGCAAGCTAAGTAACGTCTGTGACTCTAAGCGATCGCTTGAAAGGGTTCCTGATTATAATGCATATAGTACGCTTAGAAAAGCAAACCTAATATTAAGGCTTTCCGACTGCTACGCTCAACTTAACATCACTCCAAAACTTGCAGCCATGTCTGTCGCCAAAGATTTTGAAACCCCAGAAGATGTTATATTTCCACCTGGGGATTTAGAAAGTAACGAACCACCATTGGAAACATACCTACATTTGCAGCAAATGCTGCTATTGATAAAATGTATTGATTGGTGGTGGCGAGACATCAATCGCTTTAATGACTACTTTGCGGCGGGGAATATTAGCATTCATTACAGTCCACGCCAGCGTAAATCCGAAGACTTTCGGGGGCCAGATTTCTTTGTCGTTTTAAATACTGAACGCAAACCCCGTGATAGTTGGGTTGTTTGGGAAGAAGACGGCAAATATCCAAATTTGATTATAGAACTGCTTTCAAAATCAACCGCAGCGATTGACAAGGGCTTAAAAAAACAAATTTATCAAGATATCTTTCGCACTCCTGAATATTTCTGGTTTGACCCCAAGAATCTAGAATTTGCTGGGTTTATTTTGGTGGGAGGTACATATCAACCTATAGAACCCAACCCACAAGGATTGTTGTGGAGTCAGCAGCTAAGTTTGTACTTGGGCGTTCATGAAAATCAATTACGCTATTTCAATGCCGAAGGACAAGTAATTCCTACACCTGAAGAAATTGCCCAGTGGGAAGCGGAACACGCCGAACAAGAAAGACAACGTGCTGAACAAGAAAAACAACGTGCTGAACGCCTAGCAGCAAAACTGCGAGAATTGGGTGTTGACCCAGATACGATTTAAAGTATGTAGACTTGCTCTAAAAATTATGGAAGCTCAACCAAAGGAGGTTAGGAATTATTTAACATATAACGTTATCAATCCTTTTTTGAGTGGTTAATTACTACTTTCTTAAAAACACCAATTATTGATAAATGAACATTGACACATAAATTTTATCAGCCCAGTAGTGTGAACATGATAATGTCAACCCTACAAGCATAATTACAAATCACTATTATTTATTCTCAACAACCTCTAGACCTGTCCTAGCTACTGATTTAAGATCAACATTTTGACTGTTTAGCAGCACTACTATAGTGGTATTTTCATTGGGTAAATATGCAAGCAATGTTGCGAAGCCATAAGCCATACCACTATGCCCAATTGCTTTTGCTAAAGGAGATGAAAACCGTTCTACACCCAAGCCATAGCTATAGCCTGCGCCATTATCTTTAAATTTCAGCATTTCTTTCATCATCTTCGACGAAAGTAAAGTTTTTTTGACAAATAACGCTTTGGCGAACTTGGCTAAATCCTCTGCTGTTGAAACCAATCCCCCATCTCCCAAACCATTGCCATCATTGACTTGGGCGTAGCTATCTAGCTTACCATCCTTATTGCGATCGCCATAACCTGTAGCAACTTCGCCAATTGTCGGTTCGCGCAATTCTGTGAAGGTATGTTTTAATCCCAATGGTTTTAAAATCTGGCTGCGGATTGCTTGTGCGAGAGTTCCCCTAGTGATGTTTTCAACAATCAGTTCCAAAAGAATGTAGTTGCAATCAGTATAAATAAATTTTTCTCCAGGATTTGCCTGCGGTTCTTCTTGATACATATACTGAATAGCTTCTCTAGCTGTCCAAGGCTGTGAGCGGCTTCTTTTCGCTGTAGCTTGAATAAATTCTTTTGTATCTAAGTATTCAGCAACACCACTAGTATGGTTGAGCAGTTGACGAACTGTAATTTTTTCGCTGTTGACAATATGAGGACTAATATCTCTTGGTAAGTAGGTTGCGATCGCCCCATCTAATTCTATCTTCCCTTGCTCCACTAATTTCAGGACAACTACCGCCATAAAAGTTTTACTCATACTGGCAATAGAAAAGCCATCTGTGGGTTTCATCCGAGTTTTAGTTGACAAGTTATTGACACCAGATGCTCCTAACCAAGAACCTTTAGGTGTAGTAATATACATGACTGCACCAGGGATTTTCTGTTCTACAATTATCTCATTTAAAAGTTTTTGTAATTGAGAACTTTTTCCTACGGTGGAGGTAGAAATCACTTGTTTAGCAAGAGATTTTTCAATTACTCTCTGACTAATGTTACTAGCTACTAAATATCCTGTAAAACCAAGGGAAATCACAAAGACTATTGCCAATAAAATTTTGCTGAAAGCCAAAAGTTTTAGGTTCATTTTACTTACTAAACAGAAACCGAACTTTGTTCCCAGATTAGGGTCAAAATTTAAATTCACCAACTCTCAAAAATATGAAAATGGCAACTAAAAGCAAGACCAAAGCCACTGTCTGGGTTGTGGAAAATGGTAAAATGCGATCGCGTTTAGACCAACTCACCACTGAAGAACCTTTAGAAATTCGTCTTGTTCCTTTCCAGAAGACGGTAGCTGTAACAATGCGGACACCAGGGGCAGATTTTGAACTAGCTGCCGGTTTCCTCTACAGTGAAGGAGTCGTTAATAGCAGAGAAGATATTCGACGTATCAGCTACTGCGTTGATGAATTGGTGGATGGTGAACAGCACCATAATATTGTAAATGTGGAACTGCGGGATGGTTTAATTCCAGACTTACAGCTTTTGGAGCGTCATTTCTACACTAGTAGCGCCTGTGGGGTGTGTGGTAAAGCTAGCCTTGAGGCTTTACGTCTGCGGGGATGTCCAGTGATTTCTTCTGGACCAACGGTAACACCTGAGATTATCTACAGCCTACCAGATAAACTCCGGGCTGCTCAAGGTATTTTCACCGCTACAGGGGGTTTGCACGCTGCGGCTATCTTCGATATTCAAGGACAACTATTAAATCTGTGGGAGGATGTTGGGCGACATAATGCTTTGGATAAATTGATTGGTACAGCTTTGCTCAGTAATGAGTTGCCTTTAAATAATTGTATTGTCCTGGTTAGTGGGCGCTCTAGTTTTGAGATTTTGCAAAAGTCTACAACTGCTGGAGTTCCTATTGTCTGTTCTGTTTCCGCTCCCAGTAGTTTGGCGGTATCTGTCGCCAAGGAATTCGGGATTACCTTAATTGGATTTCTGCGCGGAGAACGGTTCAATATTTACACTGGTTTGCAAAGAATTAAGGCTGCTTAAGAACACTTTTATAGTGGCGTAGCAAGGCTAAATTGTTGCAAAAAAATTTGTAGGTTGAGTTGAGCAACGCGAAACCCAACATTGATCGGCTCGGTTAAGACATCTTTGTGCTTTTTCTTAATGATATCATGTTCGGTAAATCACTTACGATTAAGCCCCGATTTTAATCCACCAGTGA
>NZ_JABXKN010000124.1:0-75982 GCF_017115065.1 Nostoc sp. JL23 | reverse complement strand
CACCCTAATTTTAATTTTTTGCCTCTGAATGCTCTCAAATACTTATTTTTTCGTAGCTCCTTTTAGTGATCGCCTATTGTACCCAAGTTTCTCAAACCCAGTCCCCGTGAGCATTTGCCATTTGTGGATGAGTCTATTGATTAAGACGATATAAAGGTGCAATAGTTGCTGATCAATAGAAGTTTTTAGGGTTAAAAATAAAGGCGATCGCACACTCTAGTGAAAGTGGCGATCGCATATTAGGGATGATTAAATTCACAACTTGAATGAAGTTAAATCTAGTAGCGCGATCTTGGTACTAAATTCAAGTTAGAATCCAGTGTAAGCCTTAAATCCTGTGCAGGTCTGAGGACAAACGCATTTCCTTCTTTTTTCCGCAACAGCACGCTAGCACCCGCACCCGCAGCCGCACCAATAACAGGTTTTAAATCGTCAATTCTGCGATTACCAGTAATTAATGAACCTAAAAGACCAGCACCCCCACCAATAGCTGCGTCAGTTAAAACCTGATTGGTGTTGGGCTTCTGTGAAACTCTTTGAGTTGTGGTGTATGTCCGAGAAGTTGCATTAATCGACTGACGTTGACCATTAGAAAATTCTAATTCTTGAGCGACAAACTTTACACCTTTTCCTTGATTATCATCATCTCTTGTATCTCTTGAATAACTATCTAAGTCAACAGATTCTAGCCGTCCATGTACTTTAGTACCAGCAGGAATCAAGACGTTTCTATTGCTGTCGATAATGTCGTTGGCTATTCTCAAGGTTAGAGATTTACTTTCTCCAGGAGCAATAGTAATTGTCTCTTTTTCGTAGGTGACAGGAAGAGCAACTCCAGAAGGAATGGTAGCGTTTCCGTATTGCCCAGTTCTGTTTTGATCAATTCTGTATTGAGCATTAGCAGGAGCCAAGCTCAATAGAGGGCTAATGACGCTTGTAGTAACGGCCATTGCCATAAATGCAGCGGTTCCATATTTCCATTGATGTAGACGAGTCATAAGAGGGTTATCCTTTGTGTATGTGATGTATTTAATGACGAGGATTCACTGAGTTTGTTTCTGACTGTTTTGGAACCTGTCTATGGGCGTATACAAGTACTTATTATGATGGGAAGAGTGTGCGATCGCGTGTGCGTAGCACGTCGTAGACATCGCTGTTCAGAATTTGTATCCTACTAATGTGCGTAACTAAAATAGAGGCGAGACATTTATACGACGTAAATGAGTATCATTTTGTTCCAAAATGCTATTTTATTACTCATATCCACATATCTAAGCCATTGAATAGAGGCGAATAGGCTGACTGCGAACTCTTACTTCCATTCTAGATTGACTTGCTAGGAATTGGAAAATATTTTTGTTTTTTTAACGAATGATTTACTATCTGCTATATGGGTATTTAAAATTGCTGCTGACGCTGTTTAATCTCTGCGATCGGTAAGAGCAAAGTATCTTCTATTTGCTGTCGTACTTCACGACTGACATAACAATCGCTATTTAGGCAATCTACCAGTAATTTATTGGCATCATAATACTTCTGAAGCAATTCTTTTTGCTCGTTACTGAATTGCCAATCATGACCGATATTACGATATTTAATCATTACTTCTCTTAATTCTTCACACCAAGTCTTCCCATTAACTAACCACCATTTCTGAGATACTTGCCTGTCTTGTCTGCTTGGTAGTTGCTCTCGAAGTTTTTGCAACAAATTCTTGAGTTCTGGGTCAAGAGAGAGGTCGAGGGAGCGGGATAGGTCAAGGTCGAGAGAGAGAGAGACGTCGAGATCGAGGGAGAGGGATCGGGAGAGGAAGAGAGAGAAAGAAAGGTTGAGAGAGAGAGAAAGGGAGAGGTCGAGGTCGAGATCGAGGGAGCGGGATAGGTCGAGATCGAGAGAGCAGGAGAGGGAAAGAGAGAGAGCGAGGGATCGGAAGAGAGATTGGAACAGGGAGAGGTAAAAGGCCCTAACTGCTGCTGGTTTGCAAGAAACCTTAACGGGAAGAGATTTTTCTTTTACCCACAAAAGAAACTCCTGCAACCTCTGATCGCCAGCCACCATAAAATCAATTTTATCTTTAATCAACAGCAATAACCGATCTGCACTTGAAGACATTTCAACCGCTAGCAAAAAGACTTCCCGCCAGCGTTTCTCAGTAATATGGCTAACAAGATTTTGCAGTGCTTCCTCTGATGACTGTCTTACAACCACAAATTCTCTTGCTGTGAAATACTCATGAAATGTGAGGTGAGAAAATGAGTAAATCCTTTCTGCTCTTGCGACAACTAGCCCATGATGATGCTCAATTGAACGCAAAACTTGCTCGCTGTCAAATTGCAATGCTTGCTCATCAGTATTAGCATCGGGTAAATAGCTGATGTATTCTGTAATGTATTGTTCTGCTATTTTCGCCTTGAAAAAATAGTCACCGCGCTCAAAGGTGGTCAGAGCTATTTTGCTAAGTAAATCTTCTTTGCGTTGGACTGATAGCTTTTTGTAAATCTGATCGCGTTGAATTCCCCGCTTGGCATCCCATTTTTTCAATAACGTATCCAGTCCTTCTTTATATAACTCAGAACGATTTGCAGGGAAATCTCCTGACTCTTCAAATACTAAGCAAAGCAACGTCAACAGCAGAGGACTTGCTGCAAGCTGTTTGATTCGGCTATTCTCTTCGAGACGTTTGATAAAAGTCTCTGGTTTTACAGCTTTATCCTTAAACCACTTATTGGTAAAGTTGGAAATTTGGTCATCGTCAAAATCAGCAACTTCCACCTCTGTGAACTTATCAAAGATGTACTCGCGTGCTGCAATTCGGCAGGTCATGACAAACTGATTGTTTGGGAAACGGTCAGAAAACTCACGAATTTCTTTTAAGATGCGGTTACTATCCTCTTCTCTAACCTCATCCAATCCATCGAGTAAAACTAATGCCTTGCCATAGCTTAGTACATCTTGGATAGAAGAGATAAGATTTCTCGTCTCTTCAGTGATGTGTTGCAATAATCCAGGTTTGTTTGCAGCTTCCGCAAAGTTTTTGAGGGTAACAAAAATCGGTACACGTTCAGCCTGAAACTCACCTCCAATACACTGAATTGCTAAATACTTCAAAAACGTTGTTTTACCTGCTCCTGGTTTACCCAAAATCATCAGCTTGGAATGTTTCTCAACCACTTGCAGTCCTGGCACTCGTTTTTCAGTAATTCTGTTAAGTCCAAAGAGGTCAAAATCCTGGCTGCTAGACTGTTCTAATAATTCATCAATTCTTAACCGCCGCTGTCCAGTGATTTTCTCTAATATATTGACGCTAGTGTAAATGTCATTCAAGCCGATGGGTTGAGGCGTATCCAGCACCCGCATTGTGCCGCAGTCTTGAATGAGGGGTTTTATCTTTTCGCGTACCTCTTGCACGATCGCATCAATATCAATGCTGTTATCTTGACTTACCTCTGGTTCGCTGGTTGGTTCATTAACTACTACTTCTTCCCACTCTAAATCTAGCCTGTCGCAAATCTGGACAAAGAGATTGCGGTCAACTGGCTTACCTGTAAGGAACTTTCCAATCGGTTGGCGAGTTACTTCTAACTCTTTGGCTAATGCCTTTTGAGTTAACGAATAACGAATTAAAGCTCTTTTTGCTTTTTGGATACCTTCTGGAGAAGAGAAAAGCGATCGCCCGGACATAACCTAACCACTACACTTTTGCTGATTCTAACTGCCAAATTGATAACTCATCCCCATCGCATACACAAGTCATTCATATCACAAGCCTGTATTTAAGCTTACAACAACCACTCGCCTGTAAAGCTAGGAATGTAGTAATTCAAACGATTTAGGGTACTTCAATGTTATCCAAGAAATTTCCTTTTAGGGATCAAGTGTTAGCTACTGCTATGCTGATTACGGTGATTGGTTCTCTCACACTTGCAGTTATGGATGAGAAGAGTCGCCCTCAATTTCTAGATTTAACAAAATTCGCTATAGGTACATATATTGAACTGTTGATACCTCGGTCAAGGTCAAATGATAGCGATGTCTAAGACGGGCTACGCCTACGCAACTAGCCAATAACAATCCTAAATAATTCCTAAGAGACAAGATCCCCGACTTATTTGAAAAGTCAGGGATCTGTAACTTTCAATTGTCACAAATCAAAAAAGAATGTTTTCTTCTCAGACAACAGCAAGAAATAACAAAAGCCTCCTGGAGAGTTTCATTTTTCTCCGAAGACAGTAAAACTTTTTCATGCAACAAGAAAAATTCACTCATCATATTGTAAATTTTTGTAAATTTGATGTCTTCAAGACTAGAAACCTGATATCCAGATAGCTAAACTAACAAACAGTGCATCTGTACTGTTAATTATTAAAAGTAGATGTGGCGCTATAGCGTGAATGATCCCAGTACAACTTATCCTCAAAAACTTCCTCAGTTACCGTGATGCAACTTTAGATTTTGGTGGTTTGCATACGGCTTGTATTTGTGGTTCCAATGGTGCGGGTAAATCTTCTCTTTTAGAAGCAATCACTTGGGCAATTTGGGGTGAAAGCCGTGCCACTGTTGAAGATGATGTCATCTATTCTGGTGCGAAAGAAGTTCGGGTTGATTTTACTTTCCAAAGTAATCAGCAAAAATATCGGGTGATTCGTACCCGAATTCGGGGAGGTACTAGCGTCCTCGAATTTCAAATAGAAATACCATCTGGGTTTCGCTCACTCACTGGCAAAGGAGTAAGAGCAACCCAAGATTTGATTTTAGAACACATCAAGCTCGATTACGATACATTTATTAATTCTGCCTACTTACGTCAAGGTCGTGCAGATGAATTCATGCTCAAGCGTCCCACAGAACGCAAAGAAATTTTAGCGGAGTTGTTGAAACTCAATCAGTATGATGATTTAGAAGAACGGGCTAAAGAATCTTCTCGCCAATTTAAAGCAAGGGCAGTAGAGTTAGAGCGTTCTTTGGAGTCGATAAAAATTCAGCTGCAACAACGCGAAATCACCCAAGCGCAAAGAGTAGAGTTAGAAGCCGAACTCAACCAACTGCAACAGTTGCAAGCTTTTGATAATATTCAATTGCAAAGTTTGCAAGTTGTCCAGCACCAGCGCCAAAATTGGGAACAACAACTTAATTTTATAAAGCAGCAATACCAAAATCTTACCCAAGATTGCGATCGCCTCCAACAAGAACAATCAGCTATTGGCTCTCAGCTATCAGATTTAGAAAAAATATTACACCAAGAAGCTGAGATTAAAGCTGGATACGCCCAATATCAAAGTCTACAATCTCAAGAAGAAGCCTTTGCTGTCAAATTTGAAGAATACACCCGCGCCCAACAGAATCGCCAACAAAAGCAACAACAACTTACCAAACAAATTCACGAAATCGAACGGCAACTGCAACAAGCCCAAGCGCAGCTAGAAGCTTTACAGCAACAAGAGCGAGACATTCAACAAACTCTGACTAAATCAGGTGAAGTTGAAGCCGCTTTGTCACAACTAACCGCAGCCCGTCACCATGTTGCTCGTTTAGATCAACTGCAAATGCAAGTGACTCCCTTGTTGCAACAAAGAGCAACTTTACAAAGCCAACTCGATCGCACTCATGCTGGTTTAGTAGCGCGACTCGAACAACTCCAAAGTACTGAGAACCAATTGCAACGCCAGCATGGCCGCCAACCACAACTAAAACAAGCGGTAATGGATGTAGCAATCCAGATTGAGGAACTGGAGAAAAAGCGGGTTTATCTGCAACGAGTTCAAGAAAAAGGGCAAGAAAGGCGGCATTTTATTGAACGTCTGCAAGCTCATCAACGGGATTATGAAAAACTGCTGGGAGAATTAGAGCAGAAATTGCAAATGCTTCAAAATCCTGAAGCACTTTGTCCATTATGTGAGCGTCCTTTAGACGAACATCACTGGAGTCGGGTGGTGGAAAAAACCCAAAGTGAGTTAGAGGATACTCAAGGGCAGTTTTGGGTAGTGCGGGAACAAATGGCTGTGTCTGACCGAGAAATTCAGGTGCTTAGGCAGGAATATCGCGAAATTTCCCAACAATTGGCAGGCTACGATGGTTTACGCGAACAACGGGGACAGTTGGCAGCCCAGTTAGAAGCTACAACTGATGTGCAACAACAGTTACAACAAATTGCTGCTGAAAAACAGCATTTAGAGCGATCGCTCCAAGCTGGTGATTACGCTCCCGATAAACAAGCCGAACTCCGACAACTAGACCAATATCTGCAACAAGTTAATTATAATGAACAAGACCACGCCCTGGCGCGGAGCGAAGTTGAGCGGTGGCGATGGGCAGAAATTAAACAAGGGCAGATTAAAGATGCTACTAAGCGACAAGCGCAACTATTAGCCCGAAAACCAGAATTACAATCCCAAATTGCCCAATTACAAGCCAGAATCCAGCAAGATCAGATTGATTCTGAATGTGCTAAACAAATCGCGGCTCTTGAGCGTCACATTGTCGAAATTGGCTACAGTTCTGAGCAACACAACAATTTGCGTATAGCTGCAAAGAAAGCTCAATCTTGGCATTTGCGGTATCAACAACTGCTATCAGCCCAGCAGCAATATCCGCAACTCCAGACGAGATTGCAAGAGTTAGGGGAATCCAAAAGCGCCAGATTAACCGAGCGGCAAAAACTCGGCGGACAAATTGAAAGCATTATTCAGCAACTACAAGCAACAGCTAACCCATCTGCCCAAATTCAAGCTTTAGAGCAGCAGTTAGCAATCCGCAGACGGCAACTTGATGAGCAAATTACAAAGTTGGGGCGTTTAGAACAACTGGCGCATCAACTGGAAACGCTACAAATTCAGTATGACCAACAGCAACAGCAATTACAAGCTTGCAAGCAGGAATATCGGGTTTATCAGGAATTAGCGCAGGCTTTTGGTAAAAATGGTATCCAAGCACTGATGATTGAGAATGTGTTACCGCAACTGGAAGCTGAGACAAATCAACTACTTTCGCGATTGAGTGGGAATCAGTTTCATGTACAATTTATTACTCAAAAAGCTGGGCGCAGTGCTAAATCAACCAAGAAAAACGCCAAGCTGATAGACACCTTAGATATTTTAATCGCTGATTCTAGAGGAACACGAGCTTATGAAACTTACTCTGGCGGAGAAGCCTTTAGAATTAACTTTGCCATTCGTTTAGCTTTGGCGAAATTATTAGCGCAACGGGCGGGGGCGGCGTTGCAATTGTTGATTGTGGATGAAGGTTTTGGTACACAGGATGCTGAAGGATGCGATCGCTTGATTGCGGCGATTAATGCGATCTCCTCCGATTTTGCCTGCATCCTCACCGTTACCCACATGCCCCACCTCAAAGAAGCCTTCCAAGCCAGGATTGAGGTTAATAAAACTCAAGAAGGTTCACAGTTGAGTTTGTCAATTTAACAAAACAGAATTAAGGAGTCAGGATTACCACCAACTAAAAAATCTTTTAACAATGTTATCGGCAATGTAATTGACTACTTTACCAACACTAGTTTTATCGGTTTCTTGACCTAAAGTTTTTCCAATCTCTTTTCCTAATTCTCCTAGTATAGTACCTCCAATTTGTTCTCCGAGTGCCTCAAAAAAACCCCGTTTTGCTTCATTCTTAGCCTCCTCTGAACGATTTTCCTCTTTCAGAGCATTCACAAAAGTTACCTTTTTATCCTTTGGAAGTGCATAGGTAATTGTTTCCACAAGCGTTATTAAGTTATAGTTTTCATTAGCACATACAGGAATAACGGCTGTACTATCAATACCGAACTTTTCAGCAACGCTCTTACTTTTAGCATCAATGTTTTTTTGCTGCTGATGCCCAGGAACATGATTGGCTATGTCCCATTCTCTAAAGGGTTCAACTTTATCAACCTGATTCAGCACAATGATAAAAGGCTTACCTTGTTCCAAGTGAGGCTTAACAATGTTGTGATAAAATTCCTCATCAGAGCTAAAAGCTTTATCGTCTGCTTTGAGAACCCATAGAACTAAATCAAATTCTGGTAAATGTTTAGAGTACAAGTCTTTGTATTCTCGATCCCTTTCTCGACTTTCACCGATACCAGGCAAATCAACTAGTTTGATATTCCCTGAACCCACTCTTACAGAGATTTCTTGAAGCTCTCGTGTACAACTCTCAATATCACTGACAGGTGCAACATCTTTTCCAAAAAGGGCGTTACAGAGGCTTGACTTTCCTACACCTGTCTTGCCGAGAATGCCAACTTTTGGCTCATAACTGAGCGTTTGAGAAAGCCAATGTCTAAGTTGTTCTACCTTTTCTTGTGGTAGTTGGCTAAACTGACTTAAGCGTTCTAATATATCTGCCTGTATATTCATAATTCAGTACACTATTCTAAAGAAGCGTTAGATATAGTGTTCCCAAAATCTATCTCATTTTAAGTACCTCTAGCATGATATAGACAGCTTCTTGTTCTGAATTCTGAATTCTGTATTCTTCTTCAATTGTATTTTACCCGTGCATCAAGACCTAATGAGCGGAGCTTTTTCGTTAGCGTTTCTGCTTGGGCGCGATCGCTAAATGCTCCAGCATTCACATAATCCCCTAGATTGGATTGCTCTGTGACAGCGTTGGGTATATATTGTTGCACTTTACTCAGAGTATCATTACTAGAAATTGGAATTATTACTCTGTAAGGATTATTAGCAACTAATGTATTGCCATTGGTAACAGGTACTACATAGTCATTGGCAGGAGGTAAGGCATAGCGATTAGTGTCAGCTAATACATAATCATTATTTTGAGTATAATTGCCCCCAGTTGAAGCATTTAACCCCAATGCTTCCCAAGTTTCCCAATCTACATTTCCAGTAGAATTAATTCGAGAATGTTGCTGGAATGCAATCACAGATTGTCTGGTGTAATCGTTGAAAACTCCATCAGGATTAGTATTAGAGAAACCCAACTGCGCCAAACGCTCTTGAACTAATGTGACATTTTCTCCGCGATCGCCTACAGTTAGATAATTTCTACCTGGTTGTTGAATACCACCTGTAGAGACTCTACGCACTGAGTCCAAAACTTGGCCATTAGCAATGCCATCAACAGGTAGTCCATTACTTCGCTGGAACGCCATTACAGCTTCTCTAGTCATTGGGCCAACATTCCCAGTGGCATCAGCATTGAAATAACCTAGCTGCCGCAAACGCACTTGTAGTTCTCTCACTTGTTGAGTGGAAAGACCCGATCTTCCTGGAGTCGGAGAGGAACCCATTAGTGCGTTCCAAGTTTGGCGATTCACAATTCCGTTAGCAGTTATGCGATAACTTCGCTGGAATGCAATTACAGCATCTTTAGTAATTCGTCCAAAATTCCCAGTGGGATTAGTATTAAAGTAGCCTAACTGCCGTAGACGTTGTTGTAATCTTGTGACGGCTGCACCAGTTTTGCCTTGAGAAAGAGTAGGATATTGACCAACTGGCGCTCGCGATGCGCCACCGATATTTCTATTAGAACTTCTACTTTGACACGCTCTTTGCAAGGCTCGTTGAGTACTAATACCCACAACTCCATCAGCCGATATTCTATTAGCTTGCTGGAATTTGATCACAGCATTTTGAGTCAAGCTAGCAAACTGACCTGTCACCGGGCCGTTAAAATAGCCTAACTTTTTTAAACATCTCTGGCTACTGCTAACTTCAGACCCATTACTTCCTATTTTCTGAAGCGCTAAAGCTTCCCCAGCAATACTCATAAGCCCCGTAATCAGAGCCACAGACAAAAAACGCATTGCAGCACCAGTCGATAACTTTTTCCAATTTAAAAATTTAAAATTAACTACGATAGGAACAACCTTGATGCTTTCGGATGCCTCGTAGACTGAGGCAAGCTTGATTAAATGGCTAGCTACCCCTGTTTTCACTTGCTTTTTTCAAGTTAACGACTATAAAAAAGTATACTACTTACTATGTGTAATAATTACTTTTCGTATGATTCTTTACAAGTAAGTGTCCTGGGGAGTGGGGAGACAAGGGGCTAAACAAAACTCAGCACTGGCTCAACGCCCCGCTACTACTAACAGCACTCTTTTGCCCAATGCCCCATCCCCCATACCCTATACCTATTGTTCATCAACTTTTTCAGTATTACCTGCTTTCACCCAACCTTCTTGTTCGCTACCTTCCAAACGTATCTTTTGCCAAGCTTTATCCTCACTTTCTGACAAAATAATAATTTTTTGATTAAAACCAACTCCACCAATTTTTTCAGCTTCTTGATTTGGTTGCGATCGCAAACTCAAGCCTTCGGCCCAATTAACACGCCCTCGGTAAGCTCCTGCTGGTAATGGTTTGGATGATGGGGTAGCCTTTGGTGCTTCTGTGGGAGTAGAGGTTGAGCTTGGAGACGATTGAGTAGATGTCCCAGGTGTAAGAGCGGGCTTACCTCCTCCAGGCTCAGTTTTTTTAGGAGCTTGGGCTTTCACCGAAGGACTATCATTGGAATAAATGGGTTTGGCAGGGGCTATGCCAGTACGATTCATAAAATAGAGTGCAATTGCAGCACCGCCACCTATTAGCACAGCGATCGCTAAGAAAAACCCCAGTATAAACTTTGTTAAGCCAGAAAACATAATTAAAACCTGATTATCAAGAGTCAAGGATGAAGGTGAGCCAGTCGTGCGTATTTTCCCCATTGAGGAGAGTGCTGTTTAACTGGCTCTCAAGGGTTATACCATTTTGGATTTTAGATTTTAGATTTTGGATTGTGAAACATCCATTGGATAAGTGTTTCAGTTTTCCATCTGTCGCAATCATTTTTCAAATTGGTATTACGAGTAGAGAAGTAAGTAACCCATCAGTATAAGAATCAATAGTCCATAATAATTCATCATTAACTATTGACTTTTGACTAACTGATTATTGTAGCTATGCTGAATAGACATCTGGTGAAATTAAATATGCGTTATCTAAAACCTTTGTAGCGACGTAGGAGTGCTACGCCTCTACATTTTTTTGGGGTTCACGTAGTGCGCCGGAGGCGTTCGCTCAAAGGACTGTGTTTAGATGCTAAACGCGCTCTCCCAGCAGCAGCCCATTCTTGGAGTTGCTGAATTTGCTCTACGGCAGTTCGTGCTAAGGGGATGATCTGACTAGCTGCTTCTAAAATGTCGTCGGTAGCAAAGTCGCGGTTTTGGCTAAATCCAATATGCATCGCTTCAATTAAAGTTTGCTCAATCTCTGCCCCAGAAAAATCGGGGGTCTCATAAGCTAGCCTATCGATGTCATAACTTTTCAAGTTATGGGGGCGCAGTCGGGATAAATGAACATCATAAATTGCTTTTCTCTCTTCTTGGGTGGGCAAACCGACAAAGAAGATTTCATCAAATCGCCCCTTGCGGAGCATTTCCGGCGGTAAGGCTTGAATGTCGTTGGCGGTGGCTACGACAAACACGGGTGAGCTTTTTTCGGCTAGCCAGTTAATAAAAGTACCAAACACACGGCTAGCTGTTCCGGCATCACCTTTACTACCAAGTCCGGCAAAGGCTTTATCTATTTCATCAATCCACAAAATACAGGGAGCGAGAGCTTCGGCTACTTGGATCATTTGCCGAGTTCGAGATTCTGATTCACCCACCAAACCACCAAATAACCTTCCCACATCCAGACGTAGCAGGGGTAAATGCCAGTGATGAGCGATCGCTTTTGCCGTTAACGATTTCCCAGTTCCCTGAATACCCACCAACATTAAACCACGAGGGTGCGGTAATCCGTACTGTCGCGCCTTATCAGTAAATGAGCCTCCCCGACGAATCAACCAGTCTTTCAAGTTATCCAGTCCGCCAATATCAGAAATTTGCTCAGTGGCGGGATAGAAGTCCAGGATTTGGGTTTGGCGGATAGTTTGGCGCTTTTCTTCCAAAACGAGATCCACATCTTCTGGTTGTAATTCTCCGTGGGTTGCGATCGCTTTTGCCAAAACCCGGCGAATTCGTTCCATCGAAAGCCCTTGACAAGAGCGCACCAAGTCATCTAAAACTTTGCCAGAAAGGGAGTTACCAGTGCTTTGTAGTAAGCGTTCCACCTCAGTTTTAATTTCTGGCGCGGCGGGTAAGGGAAACTCGACAACTGTCAGCACTTCCGTTAAGTCGTCAGGGATGGCGATGCGTGGCGACAGTAGGACAATATTTTTTGGTTGCGATTTGAGAAGTCTGGACAAGTTGCGGAGTTTGCGGGCGATCGCTACATCATCTAAAAAGCGATGATAATCTCGTAAAATCAATACCGCAGGTGCGGAAGCTGGTAATTTTTCGATGAATTCCAAAGCTTGCAACGGGTTACGTCGCCCAAACCCAACATCATTGGGGTTTCCCTGATAGCCATCGACAAAATCCCATGTATACACTGGGCGATTACCCTGGTTGGTTGCTTCTTCCCGGATAGCTGCTTCCACCCGCTCCTCCTCGTATGTAGGAATATAAATCAAAGGGTAGCGGGCGCGTAGGAGCAGTTTAAACTCTTCACGGAAGTTCATATTTAGCTATGGTTATTTGTTCTTCTCTCATTGTTCAGGTTTGTATCGCCTCTAACAACTAAAAAACCAACATCTACCAGTTCATAGCGGTTGCCAGTGCGATCGCTCTATGTGAGATATTTTTTAAAGGCGATCGCTCTTTTACAGCAAAAATCATGTATTTGAACCACATCTGTGGTAGGGGCGCAAGTCCTTGCACCCCTACCACGTGGTCTATTTACCTGAAAATAGCTGTAAACTAGAAACCCGACTTCTTCAAGAAATCGGGTTCTATATAAATCTCATAAATTAACTGAGTAAAGTACTAGCTACGTTACTATCCCGGAAGTTGTTTTTTCAGTGCTTCCAGAGAAGCCCAACGGTTATCAACTGGAGTTTCAGGACTATCAGAACTCTCAACAGTAATTGCAGGAATACCTGGACAATTGCGATTGCACAGTTGCCGTTGTGGTACTGCCAAGCACATCTGCTCATACAGCCATTCGTTTGGATAAAAATGGCCATCGGGCGGTAAACTTTCCAGCAAATCTTCCATAACCACTTCCCTTTCTAAGGGCAAGTCATTTGCCTGATTTGCCGTTTCGTCTAACCAGATGATTTCTTTGGTATCAAGCCCTAAACGTCGATTGTATTGCTGCAAGCAGCGGTTGCACGTACAAGTAATAATTGTTTCTGCCTGACTAGATACTTGTAAGTAATTACCATGATGCTGCACGCGCACGTAGCCGCGAACTGGTGTCAAAGTTTCCAGACCAGGCAGAAATTCATTAACCTGAACTTCCTCTGTCCGCTCCGGGGCTTGAGTTAGCTGCGGAATATAAATTGCGTCCATAGGATTTGTGAGACATCCTCACTAAAATTTATCTTGATTACCAGTAACTATACTGATATTGAATTTTTATTTTATCCCTTAAAAACAAGAGAAATTTTGAAATTATATTATGGTTATGAGTTTTCAATTAACTCCAAACTCATAACTCCTAACTCCTAACTCCTAACTCCTTCCAACGAAGCTGGACAGACAACCAGATGACGATGTGGCTCTTTACCGCGACTGAAGGTTTCTAAATCTCCAAATTCCTTTAAGAAGGTATGAACTTGACGCCGTTCAGCAGAACTAAGAGATTTGATTTCCACTTCTCTACCAGAAAAGCGCACTTCATCGGCTGCTGCTTCTGCTAATGCGCGAATTTCAGCTTCTCTTTTGACCCGGTAGCCATTTAACTCAATGGTGTAAGAGGCTTGTTCTTCTGTGGGTTGGCTAAGGTTTAGAACCGAATTTGCTAGATACTGAATCGCGTCTAACACAGAACCATCAGCACCGATTAATAGCTGGATTTGTTCTGATGTCAAATTGGTTTGGTCAATAGTCAACCAGTAGTTATCTGGTTCTGGAGAATCGCCGTCTTGAGATTGGGCAGTTTCTAAATGACCCTGAATCTCAGCAGGTATTCCAGTGAGTTCCAGCAGGGTTTTTAACCACTGCTGACCTCGCTGCATCGGAATGTCGCTCATGATCCCCCTGTTGCCTTTTTCTTAGGACTTTTTGGTTCAAACGGTAATGCTTTTTGTTCTGTGACTGCTGCTTCTTTCTCCTGGGTTTCTACGATTTTTTGCAGTTCTTCTGGTAGAGGTTCGCGGGAGAGAAGATAAGTTTGGGCGGTTTGGAAAATATTACCAATCACCATGTACATCAGCACCCCAGCTGGTAGGGGGAAAAACAAGAACATCCCAGAAAAGATGACAGGGGTGATTTTGTTAACTGTATCCTGCTGCGGATTGCCACCGCTGGAATTTTGCCCGGAAAGCATTTGGCTAACATAAAGGCTGATCCCAAAGAAGACGATCATGGCAACGATATCCCAGTGGATTGTGCCATCTGGATCTTGTGCGCCAACCCTGCCTAAAGCATCAATAAATAGAAAGCCTTTTTCTGCTGCTAATCCAGGAATTGTTCCTTGAATGGTGACATCTCCCGGTTGCAAGGCTTCTACATTTCCCTCGGCATCAATTTTTATCCTATCTTCACCCTTGGTAATTTTCCAATCAGGAATCAGCTTATTTTCTGGGTGTTCTGCTAAGAGTACCTGAAATGGTTTACCTTCAACAGTCTGATACTGTATTTTGGTTTGTTCTCCCACCGCTAATTTACTTCCGCTAGGAAGAATGGCAGCTACTTTAACGTGTTCTCCATCTGCAACATAAATATTTTGGGGAGCAGTGGCAAAGGCTTGTGGTTGAATTTGTTCGATTTGTTCTGCGGGAAGAATTTGCAGGTTAACGCTGTAGTTCGCACTTGCAAAAGGTGAACCCCGCAAAGTGGCAAACAGCGCTAGCAAAACTGGCATTTGCACTAGTAATGGAAAACAGCCTGCCAAAGGGTTGCCAAATTCTTTTTGGACATTAACCATTTCCTCCTGCTGCTTTTGCGGATCATCCTTATAGCGCTCTTTGATTTCTGCCATCCGCTTCTGCATCAGAGGTTGTACAATTCGCATTTTCCGCATGTTGCGAATTGAGCCAGCACTCAGGGGATAGAGCGCGAAGCGGACTATCAAGGTCAAAGCAACGATCGCTAATCCGTAGCTAGGCACTATACCATAGAAGAAATCTATGATTGGCAGCATCACGTTGTTCGAGAGAAAGCCGATACCAAAATCCATTATTCTGAATTCAACCTGAGGTACTGTAAACTGAATCTAATTTATCTAAATCATGATTTGCCGGCGACTATCTTTCGCTACGGATAGCCGCACATTTAAATTGGGCATTGGGGATGGGGCATTGGGCATTGGTTCTTCTCCCTTTACTCCCTACTCCCTACGATTATCACTTGTTGGCAGTGGCGCTATATTCGGGATTTTTCGCAGCAATTCTTTCGTTTATGTAGTCATAGACTTCCCGAAAATTGGGAATTGCACGCAATTCCAGACGACTGCCGTTTTTTAGGGTGATCGCCATATCTCCCCAAAAGCCGATGCCACGGGGAACTTTGACGATTTTGACAATTTCTGAGTAAATTACGTCAGTGCGATCGCGTCCCTGCCAACCTCCGATCACAGTAATTCGGCGATCGGTGATGCGGAAACGCAGCCACAATGCCCTGACAATTGCCCCAACTGTTAATGGTATCCCGACAATGGTTAGCCCAATTAGCAGGTTGACAATTAAATCCCCAACATGGGGCCCACCTTCATAATAAACATCTTCACGAATTCCCATCGAACACCTCAGCTTGTGCCAACAACTGCTCTAATTCTTGCAGAAATTGTGGGCTTACGCACTTAGATTCTGCTGCTGTAGGTTTGACAATGAATACTAGCCGCCATCCTGGTGATAATTTTGGTAGCAAGTTATGTAAAGCAGCAGTAATTTGCCGTTTGATTCGGTTGCGAACCGCTGCCCTTTTACTGACTTTTGTGCTAATCGAAATGCCGATACGCGTGCTGGCGAAAAGTTTTGAGTCAGTTACTTGTGTAGTCTGGGTGGCAGTGTCCAAAGAAGGTTTCGTTGAACATAAGGGCTTTAAGGCTCTCAATGTTAAATAAGAGCCGTGACGCCGAATTCCTTCTCGGAAAACTGCCTGGAAATCCTTTCGGGATTTTAGCCGATTTGCTTTGGGCAAAGCCACTGATGCTCTTTATCGCTTGATCTGTCCTAAACGCTCAGACGGTGACGTCCCTTTCTTCTTCTAGCGCTAATCACGTTTCTGCCGTCTGGTGTCCGCATCCTGGCGCGAAAACCAGAGGTTCTTTTTCTCTTACGGCTAGTGCCGCCCAGTGTTCTTTTCATACTGTTCTCCTCTTAGGTGATTTTTATAAAAACTCACAATCTCTAATTGTATCACTTTGTTAGGGAATTGGGAATCGCCGATTGGTTGTATCCCCACTCCCTACTCCCGATTCTTAATTAATGCTCAAAATCCATGTTCCCATGTAGCGCAGTAGTGGCACATCGCCAGGGGAGAGTACTTGACAGTTAAAATAGTAAACTCCGCCGAAGGATGGGTTTTTCACGTTAGATAACACTACCTCGACTGCGCTACCTGCTGGTACTGGCTCTTGAGGAAAAATATTAATCAGTTTACCTTCTTTGTCCCACTTCACCTCAGAAAGCGGAACTGCTTTGCCTTTGACTCGGACTTCAATTTTTTTCTGGTCAAAAGTTCCTTTGTAATAATCAGGGTAGTTAATGGCAAATTGACCAACTGCCAATTTCATTCTTTTGGCTGGAATCCTTAATATGTATCGATCCCAACCATTAGCTTGTCCACCAAAATCTAACCTAAAGGGCAGCTGGTTTTCGGCTTTGACGCCGCTAAACAGCGTAAATCCGGGTAAACTTTGCGCCCAAGTCAAGGCTGGTAATCCAGTAACCAAAAAGCTAGTCACGGCTAAAGCAGAAAGTAAACGTCGCATAATTAGGCTTCCTCTAAACAAAATATAAATCTGTTATCTAAAAATAACTGTGTGTTAGTATTCTTTACTAAACTTTACTACTGGCTTCCTGACAATGGACGTTTAATTTCCAAAAAAAGTGCCATCCTGCCTGAAGTTTAGGCAACAGCAATTTTACTTAGTATTAAAATAAACATAGATTAAATTTACTTCATTACCCTTATGTAGCCCTGATTTGATTACTAAGTTGGTCAAATTTGAACTAAATAGAAACACAGTTGGGGTTGGATTGTATTTCTAAATATGTATAAGTGTATCTAAATTTGAGAATTTTGTTATAAAAATTGAGCCGCGTCATCAGCGATCGCCAGTTAAGTTGGGCTAAATTGATTAAAATAAGTTGAATTGGAATCGAAGTCGTAATCATTAAAATTTGATTGGGAAATTATCAAGCTTTCAAAATTCGGTCAATATTACTCTATAAGAAAGGAATACCAAAATTTTTCAATCCCGAAAACAAGCTAAAGATAAAGATGCAAAATTTGGGAATCAATTTAGGATGTGCAATACGTAACCCTGTTTGCAACTATCTGGAAATATGACATCTGCGAGCGGCAAAGTGAGGCTTTGCCTGGAGAGCTAAGAGTGGGAGAGGAAAGATTCAAGGTTCAATATACAAGTAAAATTCATGGCTGATGTTCCTGCCTAAGTACTATGAGTGCGGGACACGCATCATCTGGACAATCGCTTACTTGGCAGAGATTAAGTATTTATCTTCAGGAGATTTCATGAGAATAGCAGTTGCTAAAGAAATTGAAGTTTGTGAACGTCGTGTGGCATTAATTCCTGACACAGTTGCCCGATTGGTAAAACAAGGTTTGGAAGTTTGGGTAGAAACAGGTGCAGGAGAGCGATCTTTTTTCAGCGATACTGACTATGAAGCAGCAGGAGCCACAATAATTGGCGATACTGCCAAATTATGGGGCGAAACAGATATTCTGTTGAAAGTCAGTCCACCACAGGAACGAGAAGATGGACGTTCAGAAGTTGATTTGTTAAAGGAAGGGGCTGTATTAGTCAGTTTTCTCAATCCTTTGGGAAATCCTGTTGTAGCCCAGCAACTAGCAAATCGGAAAGTCACAGCCTTGAGTATGGAAATGATCCCCCGTACTACCAGGGCGCAAAGTATGGATGCTTTGTCTTCGCAAGCTTCATTAGCAGGTTACAAAGCAGTATTAATTGCGGCAGCTGCATTACCGAAATACTTCCCAATGTTAACCACAGCCGCAGGTACGATCGCTCCAGCGAAAGTATTTATTATGGGTGCTGGTGTAGCCGGATTGCAAGCGATCGCTACCGCCAGACGTTTGGGAGCAGTGGTAGAAGCCTTTGATATCCGTCCCGCCGTTAAAGAAGAAGTGCAAAGCTTAGGGGCAAAATTCGTTGAAGTCAAATTAGACGAAGAAACCGTCGCTGCTGGTGGTTACGCCAAGGAAATCTCTGAGGCTAGCAAACAACGCACTCAAGAAGTTGTCGCCGAACACATTAAGAATTCTGATGTGGTGATTACTACCGCCCAAGTTCCTGGAAGACAAGCACCACGGCTCGTCACAGAAGAAATGGTGGCACAAATGAAACCAGGTTCAGTGATTGTGGATTTGGCTGCTGAACAGGGTGGTAATTGCGCCTGTACAGAACCCGGTAAAGATATTGTCTGGAACGGTGTGACAATTATCGGCCCCATCAATCTCCCATCATCGATGCCAATTCACGCCAGCCAATTGTATGCCAAGAACGTTACTTCGTTGATGCAATTGCTAATTAAAGACAAAGCTTTGCAGGTGGACTTTAGCGACGACATCGTTGATGCAGCTTGCGTTACCCACGCTGGTGAAATTCGCAATCAACGAGTGCGGGATGCACTACAAGCTTTGAATACTCAACAACCGGCGGTTAATTAGGGAATGGAAAATGAAGGGGATAAGGGGACAAAGAGAATAACCAATGCCCCATGCTCAATGCCCCATTCCCATTTATACAAGGAGTTTTGATTTCATGACAGAGGCATTACTTGCTGCTTTGTTTGTATTTGTGTTGGCATCTTTTATCGGCTTTGAAGTCATCAACAAAATCCCACCGACTCTACACACACCGTTAATGTCAGGCTCAAACGCGATTTCTGGGATTGCGGTACTGGGAGCAATAGTTGCTGCTGGTGCAAGAGACACGAGTGTGTCAGTAATTCTCGGTTTGATTGCTGTGGTATTGGCAACAATCAACGTTGTGGGTGGTTTTTTAGTCACAGACAGAATGTTGCAAATGTTCAAGAAGAAGGAGATTAAGGCGTGAGCGACTTTTTACCAACTGGCATTCAGCTGACGTACTTAGTCGCTGCATCGTTATTCATTCTGGGCTTGAAAAAGCTGGGATCACCTGCTACAGCGAGAAACGGTAATATTGTAGCGGCTGTGGGGATGCTGCTGGCAATTGTGGCAACAATGCTCGATCAGCATGTGTTGAACTACGAGATGATATTGTTGGGCTTGGCGATTGGATCGCTGATTGGTGCGATCGTTGCCTACAAAGTCCAAATGACCGAAATGCCCCAAATGGTGGGTTTACTCAACGGTTTGGGCGGTGCGGCTTCGGCATTAGTAGCTGTTGCCGAATTTTGGCGGTTATTAGATAGTTCTCAGGCGATACCGCTAGATGTGAACATTTCCATGCTGTTGGATGTGTTAATCGGTGGTGTTACCTTCACAGGTAGTTTTTTAGCCTTTGCCAAATTGCAAGGTTTAATTAGCGGTTCCCCGATTACATTTCCATTCCAGCAACCATTTAACCTTTTGCTTCTGGGTGCTTATATAGTAGGCAGTGCCTATTTAATCATCACACCAGATAGCTTACCCATATTCTTGGGAGTGGTAGCTGTTTCTTTAGTGTTGGGTGTGATGTTCGTCATCCCCATTGGTGGCGGCGATATGCCAGTAGTAATCTCGCTGTTGAACTCCTTGTCAGGTGTGGCGGCGGCGGCGGCTGGATTCGTGGTGATGAACAATATGTTAATCATCGCTGGTGCTTTGGTAGGAGCATCGGGCTTAATCCTTACCGAGATTATGTGTAAGGCAATGAACCGCTCCTTATTTAGTGTGCTGTTCAGCGCTTTTGGTACAGGTTCTAGTTCGGGTGGTGGTGCTGCTAGTGGTGGTGCAACCGATCAAAGCGTCCGCAGTATCGATCCTGAAGAAGGGGCGATGATGTTGGGTTATGCCCGTTCTGTGGTAATTGTGCCCGGTTATGGTATGGCGGTTGCCCAAGCGCAACATAGCGTCCGGGAATTGTCGGATCAGTTGGAAAAAATGGGCGTTGATGTCAAGTATGCCATTCACCCCGTTGCTGGGAGAATGCCGGGGCACATGAATGTGTTGCTGGCGGAGGCAAATGTGCCTTATACACAGTTGTATGATATGGATGATATTAATCCCCAGTTCGATCAAGCGGATGTCGCTTTAGTAATTGGGGCAAATGATGTTGTAAATCCGGCGGCGCGGAGTGATACAAATAGCCCGATTTATGGTATGCCGATTTTGGAAGTGGATCGGGCGAAGCAGACGATTGTGATTAAGCGCGGGATGAGTACGGGTTTTGCCGGTGTAGATAATGAGTTGTTCTACAAGGATAAAACTACGATGCTTTTTGGTAGCGCGAAGGATATGGTGGCGAAGTTGGTTTCGGAAGTGAAGCAGCTTTAAGAGAAACGAACCGCAAAGGCGCTAAGGGCGCGAAGTAAAGAAAGAATGTAGAGAGTTGGTTTGCCTTGGGGGTGTGATATTCCCAGGGCAATTTTTTTAGTTAATCAAAAAATACTTATGTCATTAGGAGTATTTATAGAAAATTTATTTGTTTTAGTTTATGTTTAAACTAATTAAAGGTTAACTTGCCTTTTTTTATAAATTATTATTTTCAACTAATTTTACGAGAAGAATTATGTTAATCCTTATGTCCATATAATTTTTCCATAGAATCCGCATAATCAATTAATTTCTTTTGATCAGATGAAGATATTAATTCTCTCAAATCAAGAAGTACGTCTCCGGGTATCGAAAATTTAACATAGTCATCATTTTGGGAAACAATTTTCATTGTATGTGCCCATCTATCAATAGTTTGTGACCATTGTAGCCAATAGTATTTTGTAGGATAGTTTATAACTTCATTGAAGGGAGGTCTTAAATCCCAAATTAGTTTTTTTTCTAGCGCTCCAAGCGCATCGTCTGATAAGTTCTTAAAAGAACTAGTGTAAATTACTACAAAATTATTTCCACCTAACTTTTGAATTAACTGTTGAATAAATTTGAAAGCCCTTATTTTATGATGGTTTCGCCAACGCTCTGCAACAGTTTGCTGGGTTGCTACTCCTATATAGAGAATTTGACTAAATTCCTCCAATTCTTTTTTATTGTTTAGTGCTACAACATAAATACCAGGTGAATTAGGTAATGATTGAAGGTCATTCAGATCATAAACTTTTCCAGAGTTAAAAAAATTAGAAAATGTTTTTATGTCTGTTGTCAGTTTTTTTACTGTTAAAATATCTAGCATTTTGTTATGTAAATATAATATTGTTTGTATCTGCTACAGTGTTCTCAACCTCTAGGCAGAGTAAAAGATTGCTGTATACATTAGGGATACAACAATACTTGTCTCCTAAATATCATCTCCTATACTAGGATTAGTATAATTTATAGCATAGTAGATATTTAACCGCCGTCATGCGATCGCTCTCTTGTGACTCTGTGTTCTCTGCGCCTCTGTGGTTCGTTAAAAAGAGCGATCCGATCGCTAACTTTTTATTGAAATACTTAGGGAAAGCCCACTACAGGCATCGTCCTCTTCTGTTCCTCTGGGTTCTCTGCGCCTCTGTGGTTCGTTAAAAAGAGCGTGGGTATCGACTGTTAAATCTCCACAGTGCGTAAGTGTTGGCGTAGCCTCTCGTAGAGAATGCATCGCTTATTTTTTTCTAACTAATTGTCCTTTTCATCGGAATTTGTATCCAGAACTCACAGCCATTAGCAGGTTCAGAAACACACTTGATAGTACCACCGTGTTTTTCTACAATAATTTGGTAACTAATAGATAACCCTAAACCAGTACCTTGTCCAGGTTGTTTGGTGGTAAAGAAAGGTTCAAAAATGCGCGATCGCACAATCTCTGGAATCCCACAACCATTGTCAGCAATCCAAATCAGAATAGTATTCCCTTGTATGGCTTCTGTACGTATCCAAATTTTAGGATTGTCAATTTTTTTTCTACTAGTTGCTGAGTTTTCCAGTGCATCGATCGCGTTGTTGAGAATATTCATAAATACCTGATTCATCTGGGCTGCATAACAGACTACTGGAGGCAATTCACCATATTGTTTAACTACCTCAATAGCAAAAGAATTAGTTTGTGCTTGCAGTCGATGTTGTAAAATTAGCAAAGTACTGTCGATACCTTCATGAAGGTCAACTTGCTTCATTCCTGCTTCGTCAAGTCGAGAAAAACTTCGTAACGACAACACTAATTGAGAGATCCGATCTGCCCCCATCTTCATTGAAGCCAGAATTTTGGGCAAGTCATCATTAATAAAATCTAAATCTAGTGCTGCTACTTGCTTTTTAATTTCCTCTGTTGTCTCAGGATACTGTTTCTGATAAAGGTGCAGTAATTTAAATAAATTTTCGGTATGTTCGGTAACATAAGTGATATTCCCATAAATGAAACTAATTGGGTTATTAATTTCATGTGCTACACCAGCAACTAACTGCCCCAAACCTGCCATTTTCTCACTTTGAATTAACTGGCTCTGAGTATGCTGTAATTCTTTAAGAGTCTGGGTAATTTCTTCTTTTTGACGTTGAGTTTGTTCTAGTAATTCTGCTTGCTGAAGTCCTACGCCTAACTGAGTACCAATTTGCATCAGCAAATCTACCTCATCTTCTTGCCAATCACGGGGTTTGATATTTTGATAAGCTGCTAGCAATCCCCAAAGTTTCTCACCCTGAAAAATCGGCACAATCATATATGCCCTAGCTTCCATTAGTTCAATCAGGGCAATATAAGGAATAGAATCATCAGTGCTGTAAACATCCTTAATCACCAGAGTTTTACCATTAGCAAAATCCTCGCCTTGGGTTTCTTGCAAGTAATTACTTGGGTAGGCATAGCCCGTCGTAGACATCGCAGGTACAATTTCTTTTACTGGTGTCCAACCTTCGGCTAAAGACTCAGCAACAAATTCGCCACTCCAATCAGTCCCGAATCGATAGATTGTCACTCGGTCAACTTCCAATAGCCGTCGGACTTCTTCTGTACTGGTCGCAAAAATGGTGTCAATATCAAGAGAGTGGCGGATTTTCTCCACTGTTGCAGCTAAAGCCTTCTGCCTTTCGGCTGCTTTCCGTTCTCGTTCCGCGGCATTAGCCAGTTTTTGGGCTTGCACCTGCATCTGTGTCAAGGATTCAGCTTGCTGTAATGCTACCCCCAATTGAACGCCAACTTGTGCTAGCAAGTTGATTTCTTCATCTTGCCAATAACGGGGCTGGGAGTTTTGATAAGCTACTAGTAATCCCCACAGCTTTTCGCCCTGAGAAATTGGTACAAAAACTTCATTACGTGCATATTTACCCGCTTGTTTTCCTTGCACTAGAACGCTTTCTGTCACAGGCTGTGGCTTAACCATTGGTGTCCAACCATCAACGATGGAATCAGCCACAAATTCCCCACTCCAATCAGGATAGAAGCGATAAATTGCGACTCGTTCCACTTCTAATAACCGACGAACTTCTTGAGTAGTGGTTTTAAATATGACTTCAATATCAAGAGACTGACGAATTTTTTCTACCGTGTTTGCTAATGCCCTTTGCCTTTGGGCAGCTTTGCTGATATGTGCTGCTTGAATCTGCATTTGTTGGATAAATTCCACTTGCTGCAAAGCCACACCTAGTTGAGTGCCAACTTGGGTAAGCAAGTAAACCTCATCTTTCTGCCAATCACGGGTTCCAGCATTTTGGTATGCTGCTAGCATGCCCCAGAGCTTCTGACCGTGGTAAATGGCAACGATCGCATAAGCTCTTGCTTGATATATCTCTAAAATTTTAATGTAGCAGTCACTAAACCCTGAATTGTAAATATCATTACAAATCCGGTACACTTCACATTGAGTGAAGCTACCACCTTCTGTATCTTGTAAATATGTATCAGCGACTGGGGGATTAGCTAAATCTTTGGCGCTACATTTGCTGACGTTCTCTTTCAATTCCGGCCGTTGCGACTGTTGATCGATGAGGGAAACCCAACCCTCTGCCACTGATTCAAATACGAATTCACCACTCCAATCGGGATTAAAGCGATAAATAGCCACGCGGTCAGCATTTAGTAGCTGCCTAAGTTCTGCGGTGGTTGTGTGGAAAATATTTTCCAAATCTAGGGACTGACGAATTTTCTCAATGGTGATGGCTATGATTTTCTGCCATTGGGCTGCTTTTTCTCTGGCTTTTGCTTGTGCTAGTTCTGCTGATTGTAGTTTTACTTGTTCTAGGTAGTCTGCTTGCTGTAAAGCAACCCCTAGATGTTCGGCGATTAATTGCACAAACTCAATTTCTGATGCTTCCCATTGTCGAGGACTACCACACTGATGAATACACAACAATCCCCATAAATCTTTACCTTTGATCAAGGGGGCAGTTATACTGGCACGTACTTGGAATTTTTCTAGAATCTGAATATAGCAATCACTGGCATTAACTTGATAAATATCAGCTATTGCTTTAATCCGGCCTTGGTGATATATTCCTGCGAATTTCTCACTAAAGCAGTGATCGCGCAGTTTGGCTGCTAATGCCGAATCCCATTCTGTTGCTACATCTTCATAGATAAATTCCCCTTCCCATGCCAAATTAGGATAAAAACGAAACACGCCAACTCGATCGCTTTTTAGAAGTTGGCGAACTTCAGTGACTGTAATTTTGAAGATAGTTTCTATGTCTAGAGACTCCCGAATACGGGCAATAACTCCAGATAAGGCTTTTTGTTGCTCATTCTGACGCAAGGAGTATGTCACATCTGAATGAGATTCTTGCCGTTCTGAATTTGGTTCTATGGGTTGATTAGTAGAGAAGTTTTCCATTCCCAGTGGGACTTTAAATATTGAAAGTCTTCTATCTCATGATTCCCGTTGCGATCGCAAAGGTAACAGTTATTTCCTGGGATATCATACAAAATAGTGTAGGGACACGATAATATCGCGTCCCTACAATCAAGATTTTCAATTATGAGAAAATTATCGCCGCTTGGGAGTGCCGCTGCGGGTGGTGCGTTTCTCTTCATCTCGGCGACGGCGATCGCGCCAATCTGCCAGGGTCAAATAACCAATACCACCAGTGACTACTACGAGCAGCACTACAGCAAATAAAGCCAAAATACTCAAGAATGGACTTTCCACAATGCCTCTACAGTCCGTTACGTCCCCACACTACCATTGCAATTGACCAAGTGAACACAACTAACAGTGATACCCAACCTAGTGTCAAAATCTCCATAGTCCCACTTTTCAAATAATTACAAAAGGTTTCTAATATTTATCATACAGGGATTGGGCCGGCTGAGATTTTTTTATCAGTGACATTGTTAAGTTTTGCGTGCGAGCGCAAAAAAGATACGAGATTTTATTGGTACGCTAATACTTTAAGCAATGATAAAGACGAATGTAAAAAAGTAGCGATCGCGGTTTCTGACTTGATGCTTTGGGAATACTAGGGCTATGCATATATATTTTCAATTCTGCAACCCCCTAATATCATGCCAACATTTTTCGACTATCCTTTCCACTCCAACGGTTTTGTTCCCCACGGACATTGTTATCTCTGGCAAACTGGATTAGTTTGGCTGCACATTATTTCTGATGCCACGATCGCTCTAGCCTATTATTCTATTCCCTTCCTACTGATTTACTTTATTTCCAAGCGTAAAGACGTTCCTTTTAATGGAGTCTTTTTGTTATTTAGTGCTTTTATCATTGCTTGCGGTACTGGACACTTGATGGATATTTGGACACTTTGGCATCCAGACTATTGGATTGCAGGTAGTTTAAAAGCTCTAACTGCCATTATTTCCATATATACGGCATTTGCGTTATTTTCTCTCATGCCTCAAGCTCTGACACTACCCAGTCCAGCCCAGTTGGAAGCTATCAATGAAACGCTTTCCACTGAAATTGTCGAGCGTAAGCGCATCGAAAAAGAATTACGCTTTGCAGAAGAAGTCGCTCAAAACTCTAGCCAAGCCAAGAGTGAATTTCTGGCCAATATGAGTCACGAACTACGCACACCTCTTAACGGTATTCTGGGCTATACACAAATTCTCCAACGCACAGAATCTTTGAGTGAAAAAGGACGTAAAGGAGTCAGCATTATTTATCAATGTGGTTCTCATCTTTTAACCCTAATTAATGATGTTCTGGATCTTTCCAAAATAGAAGCCCGAAAACTAGAATTGTATCCTGTTGATTTCTACTTACCTGCCTTTATAGATAGCGTGACTGAAATTTCCCGCATCCGGGCAGAACAAAAGGTGATTGCATTTCACGTCCAACTCGATCCTGATTTACCAACGGGCATTCATGCTGATGAAAAACGCTTGCGGCAAGTACTGATTAACTTGCTTAGTAATGCGATTAAATTTACTAATGAAGGCAGTGTCACCTTCAAAGTTAAGGTCATTACTCAACAATTAAATACCAATGAACAGACTAACTACAAAATTCGCTTTGAGGTAATAGATACTGGTGCGGGGATAATCGCTGCACAAGCCCAGAAAATTTTCCAACCCTTTGAACAAGTAGGAAATCAAAAACGACAATCTGAAGGTACAGGCTTGGGATTAGCAATCAGCCAAAACATTGTTTTGTTGATGGGTGGTCAAATTCAAGTGGAAAGTGAATTTGGCAAAGGAAGCACTTTCTGGTTCGAGGCAGAATTTCCAGAATCTAAAGACTGGGCAAAAGTTTCTAGAGTAGTTGAACAAGGAACTATTATTGCTTATCAAGGACAAAGGCGCACCATTTTGATTGCGGATGACAAATGGGAAAATCGATCGGTAATTGTAAATTTACTAGAGCCAGTTGGGTTTACTGTTGTAGAAGCTAGCCAAGGTGAGGAAGGATGGGAAAAAGTCCTAGCCCAAAAACCAGACTTGATTATCACTGACCTCGTAATGCCTATATTGAATGGATTTGAGTTGATAGAACGTTTGCGTCAATCTGAGCAATTTAAAGAGATTGCTGTTATCGCTTCCTCAGCCAGTGTGTTTGCAGCCGACCAATACAAGAGTATTGATGTAGGTGCAAATGCATTTCTACCAAAGCCTATAGAAGCTGAAACGCTGCTGGAAATGCTACGACAATTTTTGCAACTGGAATGGATTTTTGACGTGAAGGTAGATGAAATCAAAAAAAACAATACAGATGCTTTCGATCGACCAAATGAGATGATTTCTCCTGGCAAAGAGATTTTACAAGATTTACTCGAACTAACGCAAGACGGTGATATTCAAAAAGTTTTGGAAATGGTCGAAGAACTTTCAGCATCTGATGAGCATTTAAGCATTTTTGTCAACCAGGTCGTCCAACTTGCTAGTAATTTCCAACTTAAACGTTTGGAAACTTTTATTCAACAACACATAAATTAATTTGAGTTAAGAAATTTAAATTTAAAATTCATCATGAAAAAAACTCAAAATAATGGATTTATATTGATTGTGGATGATAATCCGACAAATTTATCTGTGCTGTGTGAAGCGCTCAATAGTGAGGGTTTTCGTTTTCGTGTTGCTATCGATGGAGAAAGTGCGATCGCCCAAGCCGAACGTAATCAACCGGAGTTGATTTTGCTGGATATACAAATGCCCGGTATTGACGGATTTGAAACTTGTCGCCGCCTCAAAGCCAATCCTGTTACCCAAAACATTCCGATTATTTTCACTACTGCCTTAGCAGATACAGAGAGCAAAACGAAGGGATTTTCCCTTGGCGCAGTAGACTATATCCCTAAACCCTTTGCACAAGAGGAAGTCATTGCGAGAGTGCGTGTACATTTACAACTCAAACAATTGACTGAATCTTTGGAACAACAAGTTAACGATCGCACCAAGGATTTGCAAAAAGCTCAAGTCCAATTAGTGCAGCAAGAGAAACTATCAACACTCGGAGAGCTAATCGCTGGTATTGGCCATGAAATCAATAACCCCATCAACTTTATTTCCAGCAACATTCCACCCTTGCAAGAATATATTACAGCAGTCACTGAGTTGCTTCTACTATATGAACAAGAGTATCCCAACCCAACAGGCAAAATTACTAATACTATTGAGAACTTGGATCTGAAATTTGTCCTCGAAGATATGGGAAAAATCTTGAACTCACTCCAGATAGGAAGTGAACGAATTCAAAACCTTTCTAATTCACTCCGCAACTTCTCTCGCTCAGATAGTGATGCCAAAATACCTGCTGATTTGCATCAAGGACTAGATAGTACACTGGTGATTTTACAACACCGCCTCAAGGCTAATGGCGATCTTCCCGGCATTGAAGTTATTAAAATTTATGGAATATTACCAGAGGTAAATTGCTATCTAGGGCAGATGAATCAAGTATTTATGAACATTCTGGCAAATGCAATTGATGCCCTTGATGAAGCTATCATGGAAGGCAAAAAGAGCAATCTAATTCCTCAGATTAAAATTACCACAGAAATAGATTCTGAAAAATTAGTTATAATTCAGATTGCTGACAATGGGATTGGTATTCCTGAACAGCTTAAAAAACGATTGTTTGAGCCGTTGTTTACTACAAAAACTGTTGGTAAAGGCACTGGACTTGGCTTATCTATTGCATATCAAATAGTTGTAGAGAAACACAATGGTATTTTAGAAGTGAATTCTCAACCTGGCATAGGAACCGAGTTTATCATCAAAATTCCTACATGAGAACAACATTTGATTAATTACAAAACAGCTCTAGCATTGATCATATTGGAGACTGGGGAAGAATTTTCCCAATACCCAATCCCTAATTTAGATATAGAGTGAAACCAACTTTAGATTCTCAATTAATGGCAGAACGCATAGAATCCCTCAAGGCTGGAATAATTGGGGGTTTATCTGTGTGTTTTAGCTTCGCGATCGCTAGTCTGTTGAATACTCTAGTACTAGCAAAGTATTTTCAAACACTTGCAAGCCTGCACAGTGATATTAACTGGCACTTGTGGTGGAGTGGTGCAGTTGCAACTTTTACTGGTTTCCTATTTGGTGTCACCTACCGCTATATCATCCGCTCTGATAAAAATCCTCAACTCAAAGCTGGTGGCGTGTTAGCCTTTGGCTTGGTGCGCGGATTAACTCAGATAGAACTTGGGTATAATTCTAATATCACAATTTGGCCTTTTTTTGTGTTGGCGGCAGAAAGTTTGTTCTGGTTTGCGCTGGCTGCGATCGCTCTTGATCTTGCTATTCAATTCCGTTGGGTTAAACCTTTTTCATCAATCTAAATTTCCTTTCTCTATGTTGTGAAATTGTGATATTACAGCTAGCTGTAGTTCAAATAAATCAAAAAGGCTGTAAGTATCACATTTTGTAGTAAAATAAATACAAAAAGCTTACAAAGGGAATTGTGTAATTATTCTAAACATGTATAAATAACCACTAAAATTAATTATAATTACTATATTACATAATATGAATACTAAAATATCCCACTATTATCTGATAGTCGATTTGGAAGCTACATGCTGCAACAATAAAACTATTCCCCGTCACCAAATGGAAATAATCGAAATCGGTGCAGTGATGCTCAATCGAACAACGTGGGAAATTGATTCAGAGTTTCAGCAATTCATCCAATCTGTGAGACATCCGCAACTTACAGATTTTTGCACAGAATTGACTAGTATTCGGCAGCAAGATGTTGACAAAGCACCAAAATTTTTAGAGGTAATTTCTCGCTTCAAAGACTGGATTAATTTATTTCCCAATCATATTTTTTGTTCTTGGGGTAATTACGACAAAAAGCAATTTATTCAAGATTATGCGTTTCATAATTTTTCTTATCCTTTTACTTCAGAACATATAAATATTAAAGAGGAGTTTTCGGAATATCTTGGCGTGTCTAAAAAATTTGGTATGGCACAGGCTCTCAATGAGTTGGGGATAGAATTAAAAGGCACACACCATCGTGGTATTGATGATGCCCACAATATTGCAGCTATCTACAGACAGATGAAAAGCAACCGATGATATTCATCGGCGTATACTTCCCCGAACCAGACATTCCCATAATAGAAACGTATTCGTCATTCTCATTTGAATGATTTACACGGGTAGGGTAGCACAGCTAGCCGTGCTACCCTAAGTGGTTAATTATTTCTATCTAAACCTGATGCTCGTAGGCGTAGCCTGTCGTAGACATTGCTGGAAACTAGCGCTCTAACTTTTCGCTAAATCCCGTTACTTATGTAACATAATTACGAATTAAGGATTTTTAAAGTTCGGTGTTTGTTACGGACTATCCATAGTAGAACAATTAGCAATACAAGCGCTTTGATCGTTGATGGCTCCACTACCTTCTTCACTTCCGTGGGGGTTTGAGGAGTAACATTACACGGAACCTCAATGATCTGTGTGTGATTGGAACCATTACCACTAGGAGTCAGATCGCATTCGCCTTTATTGGTCAGAGACAAAGGTGCATTTTCTGGAGAAATAGGTATAGGTGGTTGAACTGAAGAAACAGGTGTCGATGGTTGACCTGAAGAACTATCGCCACTCAGTAGTAGAAGCAGAATTAAACCAAGACCCCCAACGCCGATTATTGGCCAAAGTGGAAAGGAATTAGGACTGTCTGGTACCAAGACATCTCCCGTAGAGCCAGGGAAAGCATCAAAAGCTATTGTTTCTCCATCCAAGGCCAGTGGATTGTCACTTAGCAAAGTCTCTCCTGCGATATCTTCTCCTAAGAGCTGATTAAATTCCGCTGGAATCGCATTGTTGGGACGTCCGAGTTCCCCACCATCTTCGGAGTATGGAAAGGATAGCACTTCAAAAATCTTCTGTTGGAGTTGGTGCTGATCTCCAGAACTCAACGCATCCAAGCCTGTAGAGATTTTATCTAAATAAAAATTAGTCATCTCTGGCGACAGACCTAGAGACTGAATCTGCTCTTGAATATTGGAAATTTTTGAAGCCTCTTCAAACAGCAATCGTCCGTATGACAATTTCAGGTCTAGTAACCCACTACGGAGGCTAACAGAGTCATTGACTCCTGAGTATGGTGCCCAGTAGAACTGCTTGGTTACAAGTCCGAGTCCTTCTACTGGATTGCGACCAAAAGGTTGTCCTAGAAGGTATTGAGATCCATCCATGATTGTGGGAGATGTGTTTCTCCAAAATGAGGCGTAAGGCACCGCAGAGAGATTGGGATTATTGCCGTAGAAACTAGCGAAATTCTGGAAGTTTTTCTCCCCACCAGCTGCTCGGATCAGAAGGTTTTGATAACTAGTCCCATTGTTTAACTCCACTAATCGTTGGATTACTGATCCAGTCTTATTGCAGGTCAGACCAAATCCCACATCACATGCAGGAATGACTCGCATCTTGCTCAAATTCTGGTTATTAATTTGGTACTGGAGATACTCAGACTCCAGTCCTTGTTGGATGCCATAGCGTCCAACATTTAGCTGTGCAAAAGCAGACTGACACGTAGTGAGTACTACTGCAACAGATGAAAATGCGATCGCTGCAAAGCGAACTACCTTCGGCATCGCAATTCTTTGAACAATTGATCTAGACAAGATGCACCTCCACTAAACGACAGCAATTGAATTGGGGATTGGACACAAGAGGCAGAGGGGAAAGACTTACTGCTACTTCTCCCCTGCTCCTCTGCTCCCCTACTTCCCCAATTCAACTCTTAGGTAAATAAATGTTGATCGTGATTCCCGTACCTTTAAGGTTTCCTGATGAGAGTGTGTGATATAAGACCATAGCTCGGTTTGGTTGGTCAAAAAGATACCCACGACGTGTAGGTTTGATCTTCCCTTCCTTGACCAAGGAAACGAAGGCTTGTAGATATCTACGTATACCTTGACGGTTCTCTTTACTAGTATTCGTATGATGCTCAATCAGCATCATAAAGAAGTCCAAACTACGATTTTCCTGCCCTTGAATCAGACTGCCTTCATCTAGGAAAGAACTTGCTATGAGCCTGTTATTAACTTGTTTGACCTTAAATAAAGTAAAGTAACGCCCTTCTTTTTTAGGATCGTTCGCATAACAGACCCAGGAACCCTCTTTATTTTGTGTAAAACCCTGTTCAGCAAGGTAAGAAAGCAAAGAATTACTTGCTTTAGTTTGTGGTGGAGGTAATAAATCTTCAATGGGATCTAAAGAGCAAATCCTCTGTGTTGTTTTCCGTGGATAAACAGCAGGAGCCTGCTGGGTATTGACGCGAAAGGGCTGTGTCGTTTTTCGTGGATAAACAGTAGGAGTCTGTTGGGTATTGACGCGAAAGGGCTTGTCATCAGACATTGCCATACTAGACATCGCAGCCAACGTAGATACTTGGAGAGCGATCGCTCCAAACAAACGAACTATGATATTCATGTTTTTCCTGTTACTCTTACTGACTTTGTGAATAATCGAATTTTTACTAGATTGAGATTATCTAGCAGTCCTAAATTATTTATTAAATTTAAGTGTTTGCCTGATTTGATCGAGGTAGCTTAAGTTTTCACTAATCAAATAGGACTTTTATATGTAGGTAACAAGCACAAAGAGAATCAATATCTAAATAAAACACACAATGCTAATGTCTTATTGACAAGACAAATTAGGCTTTTTGATATTTTTACATATACAAAAAACTATTGACATTGTGTCAAAACTTTTCTATTTACTCTTGTCTAATTTTTTGCCATCCTAAGAGGGTTTTATGCCTTTCTCGCTGGCTATGATGATTCCTAAAAAAGAGCTTTAGTTAGCTCTTTAGTACCTTATATAAGCAGAGTTTAAAAAGCTCTATGCTTTGCACGTTAGGGCTTTTGTTGATTTCCTGGGTAGGTTGAATAATTTTTTGTTTTTTGGAGGTAGCGCACCTAACTAACTCTTTCAGCATGGTTACAAATTGATGTATAAATAATATCTCCCTGACAGTAAAATAATATTACCATGAGCTTGAGACATGCAACAGTATTGTGGACAGTTGTCAAAGTTGTACACTGGGAATCGTAACTACCCCTTGATTAAATTTAATAGCAAATAGGTGAGAGGCAAGCTTAATTTATTTACACACTACTAGTATTTAAGAACTTAATACTAGTAGTGTGTAAACCACTAATTGTATGTCTTAAATATAACTTTTATATAAAAAAACACGTATAACTAATAGATTGCGATCGCTAACCCAAGTTTTTAATTATCCTGCCAAGCAATGTCTACGAAGGGCTACGCCTATGCAGCAAACAAAGTTAAGTTAGATTACAGGTATCAAATTTGCAATTTAGCACGCTGTTGCTGTTGTTGGCACAGATATTATAAGCCTGTAAGGCAAAGATTTATGACTTCTCGAATGCCAATTCAAAAAATGTTTGCGACAGATAGGGCATCCAAAATAAAATCATAGCCTCAACATTATTCAGGTTAATAATGTTGAGGCTATCAGCATGACAAGCGGCAAATTATGTCAATAATTGTTGATAAAGAGAACTTACACATTGACAGATAAGACAAAAAGTGCGTAAGTTCCAAATTAGTTAATTCAATTTAATTTATTACAAAGCACTGCGGCTAGTTAACGCGTTCCACAAAAAGACTGCAACAATTGCACCCAGAACTGCTACTGCAATACCGGGAATACTCAAAGAGGGAGCCGCTAGAGCAAAACTTCCTGTGCTGAAGAATACACCCAAACTACCACCAATAAAAGCACCAACGATTCCTAATAAAATTGTTGCTAAAATTCCGCCGCCTTGATGACCGGGGTAGATAGCCTTTGCGATCGCACCAGCAATTAGACCTAAAACAATCCAAGCAAGAATATTCATTGTTTTTATTTGATAAACGTTTTTTAGTGACAAATACACAATAGCAATCCAAATATTGACATTCAATCTACCAACAGAAGCAATGATCAATAGCCTTGAGGATGAACGCTATTACTTCTCATGATGAACTCCCTTTATTGAGATGGATAATAAAAAAAGCTCCTAGTAGATATGAAACCAGGAGCTAATAAATTCATTGCTTGATAATTGCAGTATATGCATTTTTAATGATTGTTCTCATCTACTTGAAGAATTAAGCTCAGGTTTGAAAGCAGATACTCTTGTAGGCTCACACTTAAGTTGATTCAACTTGTAGGATTCTGGTGCTGTAAGAGGTTTGCGCTTAGGGATTGGCGTAGCGTTTGTAGTAAAGGGCAATTACCTCTACTTGCGTTAGTGTTAAACAATAAAACCAACTGCTGTACCAATTTATCGTTCTTGCATTTCTTGCTGACGCATGGGCATAGCATCAATTTGCTCAAAAATTGCTGTTGCTTTGACTGGTATAGTTTCTTGGCGCTTAACACCACCATCTTTGCCAATCAAAATGACGCGAAAATTTTCTCGATCAACCCCAAAGCGATTTCGCAAATTGGCAGCAGAAGACTCATCTATTAACTGTCCGTTGGCATAGCTTTTATCTGTTGCTAAGACTTTAACCAGAACTAAATCCCGATCTTTAAAATCGTTTTGGCGCTGGTTAAATACCTGCATCTGTTGCTGATAGTTATGGTTATCAACAGATGGTGCAAAGATTAGTAGCACCCGGTTTTGCCATTTTTGAGAATTGAGATTAAATGAAGACATTTTGATAGTATGGGTTGAACCTTGGACATTACCAGCAATGCTGACGGGCGATAGGGCTATAGACGCGGTGAGAGTCAGGGCGATTAATACTGAGTTATTCACTTCGGGGCTTGTTAGGCTCATAATGTAGACTATGACATGAATAAGGTTTGATGAAATGTCAGAAGCTTTTCCAGACTCTTCTCAACTGCAACAATGGCATCAAGGTATTGAAATGGCTAACCGCAATAACATTTTCTGTCATTGTCGTAGTTACAGCTATGAATGGGTGGACTCTGTGATTGATGCAGTCTGTAGTAAATGCGGTAGCAAAGATGTTGAATATATCTCGTGCTGGCAGTTTCCAGACGATTGAATGAGTATCCAGATATGTAGTCGATAAATAGCGATGTCTACGACGGGCTGCGCCTACGCTACTTTTGACATTTCCTCAGAGAATTCTGGGTGATTACTTTGTTAAGCTGCGGTAATGTCTGCTTGTGCATCTAAAGCGGAATTTGAAAAAATACTCCAGCTTTTCAGATAGATCAACGGTTAACAGTACTCATGTCAGGATAGCGTTCGCCAGCTGCCACATTTTTTGGTGCAACTGTTTCCAGTCGATTCAAATCTTGTTCAGTCAGGATAATTTCGGTAGCTGCAACATTCTCCTCCAAGTAAGTACGGCGTTTTGTACCAGGGATTGGGACAATATCTTCTCCTTGAGCGAATAGCCATGCTAAAGCAAGCTGACTAGAAGTTACTCCTTTTTCGCTGGCGATCGCTTTGACTTGCTCTACTAATTGTAGGTTTTTATAAAAATTCTCACCTTGAAAACGAGGAGAATTTCTTCGATAGTCATCAGGTGCAAGATCGTCAGGGCTAGCGATCGCACCTGATAAAAATCCTCTTCCTAATGGGCTATAGGGAACAAACCCAATTCCTAATTCCCGCACGGTAGGTAAAATTTCATCCTCTGGTTCTCGACTCCAAAGAGAGTATTCGGTTTGCAGTGCAGTAATGGGGTGAACTGCTACAGCCCGTCGAATCGTCGCCGGGGCAGCTTCTGAAAGCCCCAAATAACGTACTTTTCCCAGCTTGACTAACTCTGCCATTGCCCCGACAGTATCTTCAATGGGGACAGTTGGATCTACGCGATGTTGATAATAGAGGTCAATCACCTCCACTCCCAGACGTTTTAGTGAGGCATCGCAAGCTTGATGGACATATTCTGGTCTGCCATCAACCCCTTTAAAACCACCATCTTCAGTACGGACATTGCCAAATTTAGTTGCTAAAACTACTCGATCTCGGCGATCTTTAATTGCTCTGCCTACTAGTTGCTCGTTGGTAAACGGCCCATACATATCAGCAGTATCAAGAAAATTAACTCCAAGTTCTAACGCTCGATGAATTGTCGCGATCGCCTCAATTTCATCACGACCGCTATAGAACTCAGACATTCCCATGCAACCAAGTCCGATAGTTGAAACTTCTAACCCTTGTTTGCCTAGCTTTCTGGTTCTCATAAAATAATTTCCTACTTAGTAATTGGTCTTAGAATATTACCCTTTTCAGCATTATCCCTTTCCCTTCCACTAAGTCATCTATTATTAGAAGTATTTACTGATATAAGTACGTTGATTTGCGGGTACTTCACATTTATTTTACCAGCCGTATTAAGACAGCTTTCTAGCCTACGCACTTTTACTATGGGTTTTCTAGTGAATTACTAGCCAGTTGTAGTGAAGCGATGACCAAGCGCTGTGAATTGGCTGCTGAGTTATTTTACAGCGTTGGGTCAACAACTGGCGATTTGTGGTTGTTCTGTTTTGTTGATATCTCATTTAAACTGCAAAATACACAATTGTGATGCCAAATTGCCAGAACCTTTGAACATGGTATCGTCACTTCAACTTGTTCTTAGAGGAGAAGTGGAAAGAGTTGATGGCAATTTGGTCAAATACCTACACCAATTCGAGAGACAACTTTTAGCAAAAGTTCGTTAAGCACGCACAATAATGGTCGGTTGTTACATACACCAGTCTGATTGTGATTAGTCAGAATATAGTGGTGCAATAGATTGCACTGTTACAAGAGCTAAATTCAGAGGTAAACTATGTTTCCTTTTTGGGGTAATCCATGTTATGGAAGCGAACCCATTTCGCACAAAGCTAGCTTAGAGCGGAAATTAAAATTCTTGATTTGGCTACGAGATGATTTAGAGTCTAAACTGGCTGGTATTAATGCTTCTATTGATACCGTTCGTCAGCAAATAGAACGTTCAAACTCATCTACTTAGAACTTAGCTAATACAGCAATTCATCTCATCACCTACCCAATAAGCAGGTGATGAGATGAATTGCAAGTGAATTGACGACTATTAACCAGTCAACTTAATGACACCTTGGCTAACTAGAGATTCAAGCTGAGAATGATGCTGTGTTTGGTCTCGTAGCAACTTGAGTTGCTCGTAACTGAGAATGTGTAATCCTGGCCGGACAACATAACCTTCAATGGTAATGCTTTGTGGCTGCTGGCTGTCGGTGCGATTGTAGCTAATTGAAGGCATATTTACAAAAGGGTAAGTCAGAACTGATTAGTAGAAGAGAGTTTGATTCTTCACTCTCTTACAGCTTCACACAAGTTTCTCTTAAAGAGTGACTAAAGGTTGCGTTTACCTCCCAGTATTGAAAGAAACACGATATCCCCAAGCTAATTGGTATATAAAGCAGGTAAAGCTGACTTGATTAGAAGGGGGTTCCTTTTTCTTTTTTTGTCGTTGTAATGTTTCTTCGTACCACTCTAATTCATCCAAAAATTGACCGACTCTCTGGATGAAGCAGCTTCCTGTGAAGCACCTGCTTCATCCAGAGAGTTTCCAATTTTAGAAATAGCAAAAATGCTTGAAATAGTAGGCATTCCCATCTCTGACAGAAAAGCGCGTAACTGGATGGCTTGCCCGCACTCCTCCAAAGCTACCAGCTGAGTAGTAAACAATACCAGCAGGACGGAAAAATATTCTTCTAGATAGCGTCAAGTCATCTCTGTGATTAATAAATGTGAGCTTTGTGAGGGCATAATCTACACCGCTTGCCAATCACGCACCACTTCAAAGTTAACCTATACCTGCCACTGACTCAGACATCCGTTGCAGTAAGGCTCACCATCAAAAATTGGGATATTTTACAAAAATATTTTTCAACGGTGATTTAAGTAAAGCATTTGGGAACAATCTATGGAACTCAGGTTTTTGTGGGTACTTAGGTGATTTCTAAGTACCCACAAAAAGAAGATAAACCTGTTTAAAATGCAGCCTGAGTTTCCCCAAAAGAGAATAAATCACCAAACTTGCAATATCTATAAAAATGCTTAATTCTGAAATTCAAAAAAACCTTCACCATAATTTTACTGTCAATGTTATTGAAAGTGGATTTTTTGGTTTTGGGAGTGGTTTTGCTTCATTTTTCATCATTCTTCCTCTATTTGTTAGCACTCTTACTGATTCTGCATTACTCATCGGTCTGATCCCAGCTATTCCACGCTTAGGCTGGCAACTACCGCAGCTATTAACAGCTAGTAAAGTAGCGCGTCTACAGTGTTACAAACCAACTGTAATGTTATTCACAATTCATCAGAAGCTTCCTTTTTTGGGATTAGCACTGGTGGCTTTGTTAGAACTACAACTCAATCACCAAATTATCTTACTGTTGACATTTGCCATACTCATTTGGCAAGGACTAGGCAGTGGGTTTAGCGCTACTGCTTGGCAAAGTATGGTTGCTAAAATTGTTCCCTCCAGAAAGCTTGGTATTTTTTACGGTACTTTAGCAGCATCTGGTAATCTGATGAGTATTTGTGGTGCTGCGATCGCTGGTTTACTGCTTAAGGAAATTGCTCAACCATTTAACTTTGCTCTGTGTTTTTTGTGTGCCAGTTTTGCAATGGCTCTATCTTGGTTTTTTATGTCTAGGACGCGAGAGCCATTAAGCATCACACCATCAGCCTTTGAAAGTAGACGTGAATTTTGGGACAGTCTGATTGTGATTCTTCGCTGTGATGAGAATTTCCGTTGCTTTGTGATCGCACGTATGATCTCACAGTTAGCACTGATGCCACTTCCCTTCTATACACTCTATGCCGTACATCAATATGGGATGAAAGAAGCATCTATTGGGTTAATTACGACTCTATTGATGGTTACACAAACTATTGCTGGATTGGTTTTGGGTTGGTTAGGCGATCGCACCGGTTGCAAGTTGGTTTTACAAATTGGTTGTGTTGCTTGTACGTTCAGTTCGGTTTTCGCTTGTTTGGCACCAAATGCAAACTGGTTTTACTTGGTATTTATAGGAGTAGGGATAGGTATGATAGCTCTACAAAATATTGCTGCGGTAATGACCTTAGAGTTTGGAAACCAACACCAACGACCAGCCTATATTGGTCTTGGTAATACCCTTATTGCTCCTGCTAGCATCCTTGCTCCCTTACTAGGTGGATGGATAGTGGAGAATATTGACTATAGAACTACCTTTTTGGTAGCAGCGATCGGTGCATTAGTTACAGCACTGCTTTTGCACGTAGGAGTAAGCAATCCACGCTATCTTGAACAAAATTTTAGTAACGATTCAGTTAATATTTTGCCTGAGTAGTAAGCATTTGATATGAATCAGCATTTTTATCACCCCCATAACACTGTATAAATCATTCTTGGGAGTGAAAGTTGGATGATTCTAACTATGGTATGAAGCTAAAAGCAGTTAACAAAGCATTGCAAGGTTTAGGCTCATGATATTCATGCCTCATAATTTTCTACTTGTATGGCTGTTTCAACTGCTGTCCTTTGGGGTACTTGGTGGGGGAATCTACATTCTCTATGAATGGTACGAACGAGAACTTGTAGGAACCCCCTACTTGGTGGCTGGACTAGTAATGTTTCTGTGGTCTTTTGGCGGTCATTTTATCAGTTTGCCACTGCTGCGCCGTCCTGGAGCCGAGGAACCCAAGTTTATGCGTAGCAAAACCGTGCAGCGCTTGCCACGTCCAGATGGGAGCGTGTTGCAAGTAGAGTTTTTTGGACCTGAAGATGGTCAACCAATTATCTTGTCACACGGTTGGGGGCCAAACAGTACTATATGGTATTATGCCAAACGACAACTAAGCGATCGCTTCCGAGTAATTGTTTGGGATCTACCAGGGTTAGGAAAATCCACTAAACCGAAAAACAACGATCACTCTATAGAAAAATATGCCCGTGACTTGGAAGCTGTTATTGCCATAGCAGGGGATAAACCTGTTATCTTGGTGGGACACAGCATGGGTGGGATGATTAACCTAACATTCTGCCGCCTGTTTCCAGAGCAATTGGGGAGTCGGGTGGCTGGCTTAATTCTTGTAGATACTACTTACACTAATCCGGTAAAAACTTGCATTTTTAGCAATCTGGTACGCAAATTGCAGAAACCGCTAATCGAACCTGTGTTGTACCTGACTATCGTGCTGTGGCCGATTTTTTGGTTGATGACTTGGCTCTCGTATTTGAATGGTTCGCTGTACATCACCGTCGAACTATCTGGATTTACAGGTACTGAAACACGCGGTCAACTAAGTTTTGCAGGTCTATTATCAGCATTGGGTTCGCCTGGTGTTCTGGCTCGTGGCACACTGGCAATGTTAAAGTTTGACGAAACAGACACACTTGCAACTATTAACGTTCCTGTGTTGGTTGTTTGCGGCAATTCAGATATAGCGACAAAACCTGTGGCGAGCGATCGCATGAAAGCAGAATTACCTTACTCTGAAAGAGTCACCCTAAAACCAGGTGGACACATGGCATTGATGGAACAAAACCAGCAGTTTTCTGAAGCAGTCAGCACGTTTTGTGCTGGCTGCTTATAGCTGCCTGAATCCCACATTTAGCATTCATCAAAAAATATTGCTCCAGGGTTGACGTTTCGGTGTTTCGCGCAGTCTGTAGCAACTTCCGCCTTCCCTGCAAGAACATCCGCCAAGACGTTTCGGTGTTTCGCGCAGTCTGTAGCAACTTCCGCCTTCCCTGCAAGAACATCCGCCAAGACGTTTCGGTGTTTTGCGCAGTCTGTAGCAACTTCCGCCAAGACGTTTCGGTGTTTCGCGCAGTCTGTAGGAACTTCCGTCTTCCCTGCAAGAATATCCGCCAAGACGTTTAGATGTTTCGCGCAGTCTGTAGGAACTTTCGCCTTTCCTGTAAAAACTTCCACTTTTTTTGTAGCAACTTCTGCTTTGACCCCAGTTTTGCACTTTATTTAATCCGCATTCCTTAGTACCTTTTGATTACTTCCAAAGTAGAGGTCGCCCAATTCTTCCAAAAAAACATCGGTCTGCGATTCTGGATTACGGAAGTAGGGATGGATGGGAAGGAGTTCAGCACGAGGGCGGGTTTCCGGTGAAGACAAAATCTGCTCAAGCAAAGACAGGTAGTTTTCAGCAGTAGATTCCCAAGTGTAAGTCTTCAACACCCGTTGCTGACCAGCTTGGGCAAAATACTCCCACTCCTGAGCATCACATAGCAACCGCTCTAAGCCGCGTGCAATATCAGCAGGATCTTCTGGGTCAACAAGTACACCATATTCCTTATTTCCCTGTAGCAAGCTCTCGCTGGGGCCACCGTTCTTAGTTGCTACCACTGGCAAACCTGCGACTGCCGCTTCTAAGGGAGCAAGCCCAAAGGGTTCGTAGAGTGCCGTCAGCGCAAATACCGAGCGGCGTTTAACCATAAACCGATAGGCTGCTGCGAGTGACTCTTGAGACTGATCTGACAAACCAAAGGCACTAATCTTGCCCCACAAGTCGTTTTCTTTAACCACTTCCCGAATGGGGGCTAATACCTCTTCAGCCATGCTGTCACTAGCCTCCTCTCGTAAAGGATCGTCCAACCCCCCTGTAATTAGCATCAAGTTAGCTCGTTCCTGAAGTGTTGGACTCATTGCGAAGGCTTGCACTAACCCTAATATGTTTTTTTTCGGCTCTAATCGGCTGGATGCTAGGATTACGGGCAAATCTCGACGGGCTTCTGCAATGTCCTGTGCCAATCGCTCTTGAATGAATTCTTCGGTAGCTTCCTCATTTTCGGAACGTGCCTTTGCACCGAAAATCGAGAAATCTGCTCCCGGTGGAATCACTGCAAAGCGGTTGTCGTGGTCTACATCCACTGCACCACTATAGACTCGATGAGAATACTGTTCAAAACGTTCTTGTCGTGTACTAGTGATATTAATGGCCGAGCGATTCATGCTCAGGCGTTCGGCTAAAATGCGATATCTGAAATTAAATTGCTCATCTATTTCTGGCAGATTTTCTGGGGTGACTTCCAGTTTGTCTATCTTTTGAGCGCCGAGAGAATGAGCTGTAAAGGTAAAAGGTATGCCTGTCTCCTCTTCAATTAGAACGCCACACAGTCCTCCATCAGCGTAGTGAGCAGTCATAGCATCGGGTAAGCCACCTTGCTGTTGATAAAATTTCAAGATGTTGGGTACCCAATCAGCGACCAGATAAGGCCATAACAACTCTTTAGGGAGAAATTCTTTTGGCCCAGATGGTAAGCGGATAATGCGGACATTATCGATCCCTGGATAAGTGTCAATCACTTCGGCAAACTCTGGCCACTCCGGGTCAATGATTTTACGGGTAAGAATATCAACTTTATGACCCATTTGAGCTATGGCTATGGCGACTTGCTTAACATAGACTAGCTGACCCCCAAAATCTGGGTGTTTCGTTATATGACTATTGCCTGAATCAAAATTGCCTTGAGGGTTGAGAAATCCAATGTGCATCGCCCACTTCCTAATACAGGTTGATTTCCACTAGAGATTTTGTCTGAAGGTGGTAGCATAACAGCTTAGTGAGCTTGTTAAAAACTCCCAAGGCTGAAAAACACAGGCAGTGAGGCTGTATATAAATGCCATCAAAAAGTAAGCCAAAGGACTTTTATTGATTCCCTTTAGCTTAAACCCAGCCAGTTCGCGTATTTTCCTAATGTTTAAGTTAATCGCTACTGCGGCTGGCGCATATATACCGGATGACATAAATAGCATGGTAACTCTGAAGAAACAAGGCATGAGGCGAGTAGCAAGTGGTACGCCATCGGTTGCGTTGCTCTTAAAAAATACAAGGGAAAATTACTTAATCTACCTAACAACACTACGGTTTAAGGCTTAAAATCAGGTAAATTAACTATTGTTTCCAAAAATGGAAATTGAGTGTAGTGTATTTAGGCGAATTTTTTATAGCTGTCTTTTAATTTTTATCATCAGTCAATACAAATAAGCTTGAGTCATGTCAACGATAGACCATGAATCTTGCGCTGTAGAAAAGGCAATCTTAAAAAGCTTTAATCGTCAATCTCTACTCTCCAACGATGATTCGGGTTGGAGCGGTATCCTCTTCCAGTTCACTCATAGCATCAGCGCAAGTGCATTGCCAGAAGAGATTGTCTTTCCAGAGAATGCAATTCATATTTATACAGATATGCCGTCTGACTACGTTGTGGAAGCGCGAATTAATGGACGGTTGCAAAAAAGCTCCCTTATCACAGGCCATAGTCTGATCATTCCACGCAGCACAAGGTTTGAGAACGGAGAGGGAGGGATTCGAACCCTCGTTAAGTTTCCCTAAACAGACTTTCCAGGTCTGCGCCTTAAACCGCTCGGCCACCTCTCCAGGTGTCACAAGTTACGATCATACTATAGAATCCCAGAAAATGCAAAGATAAAGAAAGATATTCTAGATTGAATCTGATAGTCCTAATCCCAAAACACAAATCCAGATGTCCCGTACATACACAATTAAAGTTCGCGATCGCGCTACTGGCAAAACATACACCCTAGAAGTGCCAGAAGACCGCTACATCCTACACACTGGCGAAAAACAAGGGGTGGAACTACCGTTTTCCTGCCGCAACGGGGCTTGCACCGCTTGTGCTGTGAGAGTGTTGTCAGGAGAAATTTACCAACCAGAAGCGATCGGCTTGTCGCCAGATTTACGTCAGCAAGGTTATGCCTTGTTGTGTGTGAGCTACCCCCGTTCTGACTTGGAAGTGGAGACGCAAGATGAAGATGAAGTCTACGAACTCCAGTTTGGACGCTATTTTGCTAAGGGGAGAATTAAAGCGGGTTTACCCTTAGATGAGGAATAAACAATTCAAAATCACCAAATTTCTGATGCCTGTGCGTCTTGGTGAGTGGGTGCAAAAAATAGCTATTTTGGCTTGTTTATTGCTCTTGGTGAGTTGCCAAGGCAAAAACCAGCTGCCAAATAATGAAGCCCAGGTAAAAGTAGCACGGGTAGTTAGTGGGCAAAGCTTGGAAGTGTTAGGCATGGCTGAACAACCAAATTTGATTTCCCAAGTGCGATTAGTGGGTGTTGATGCACCAGATTTACGACAGCGCCCTTGGGGGGAAGCAGCAAAAGAACAGTTAGAGAATCTAATTGGTGGTGTAGAACAATCGGTAACACTGGAGTTTGATTTAGAAGCAAAAGACAAAATTGGGCGAACTCTTGCTTATGTGTGGAAAAATAAGGTGTTGTTGAATGAAGAATTAGTCAAACAAGGGAATGCAATGTTTGTGGGGCGATCGCCTAATCATAAATATGACCAGCGTTTAGAACGTGCCCAACAATGGGCTAGACTCATGGGGCAAGGAATCTGGAACCCAGAAAAGCCCATGCGCCTCACTCCCGCCGAGTTTCGCCGCCAAAATCTTTAATTAGTGCTGAGTGCTGAGGGGGAGAGTGGGGGAGTGAGTAAGTGAAAAAGAAGTAATAATCAATGCCCCATACCCCATGCCCCATGCCCAATGCCCAATGCCCAATGCCCAATGACAAATGCCCCATGCCCAATGACAAATGACAAATGACAAATCTACAAATTTTTCTAGATATTGCTACAGAAGCGGCACTAGCTGCTGGTGCTATTTTGCAAGGTTACTTGGGTAAGTTAGAAGACGCAATTATTGAAAAAGGACGCCCTGGTGATTTAGTCACGGCTGCTGATAAAGCCTCAGAGGAGTTGATTTTAGAAATTTTGCGTTGCTATTTTCCCCAGCACTCGATCCTCGCTGAAGAATCAGGGAAATTAGGTAATCAACAGAATGAGTACCTCTGGGCAATAGATCCTTTGGATGGCACAACCAACTATGCTCATCAATACCCATTTTTTGCCGTTTCCATCGGGCTGTTAATTAATGGCATTCCCCAAGTTGGTGTAATTTATGACCCATTTCACAATGAGCTATTCCGTGCTGCTGCTGGCTTAGGAGCAACGCGTAACCGTCAGCCCATCAAGGTTTCGGTGACATCTGAACTGAGTAAAAGCCTACTAGTAACAGGCTTTGCATACGATCGCCGTGAAACCTCTGATAACAACTACGCAGAATTTAGTCACCTCACCCATCTTACCCAAGGAGTTAGACGTAGCGGTTCGGCATCGCTAGATTTGGCGTATGTTGCCTGTGGACGTGTCGATGGTTACTGGGAACGGGGACTTTCTCCTTGGGATATTGCCGCCGGGATAATTTTGGTACAAGAAGCTGGGGGCAAAATCACCGCCTACGATGGCACTGCTGTCAAAATTGAGTCAGGTAGAATCCTTGCCACAAATAGTTATATTCACGACTCCCTCAGTAGCGAACTTTTACGGGTTCCACCACTGTCAGCTTGGGTGTAGCAGATGGGGGCTTTACCCCAGACTTTGGGTAAACTAAAAGCAATCTAACTGCTCCCTTGGTGCAAAAACTATATATGTCTTTCAAAATAGATCGTGGACTATTTAAATATGATTTCATAGATCATCACGCAGTGCTGTGCGTTCCAGTTGATGCCGATGTCAAAGAGATTCGCAAACGCTATCTCCAAGTCGCCCGTCGTTTGCACCCAGACAGTAGTCTTACTGAAACTGCTGCTCAAAAACATCTTGGTAACGAACTGTTATCAAAGTTGGTTAACCCAGCTTACGAAAAACTTGCTGCCGATCGCACTCGCACTGAATATATTCTAATTTTGTCGCAAATTGGCAAGCGCCTGCTACAAGAGTCTACTTCGGTAACTCTCACCACCGACTTGGCTAAACAGTTAGTTGAGGCGGCTAATATCGATCATTTCTATAAAACTGCGATCGCCAAACTAGCCCAAACCCAATATGATTCTTTAGAACAAGCGCTGCAAGTGATTGCCCAAGCTAGTGAGTTGAATTTAGTGTATTTAATGCGGAGTGCGGGTAAAGCATCCGCAGCACCGCCACAGGCTCAATCCAAAGCCCAATCAGGTACGCCTCAGCCAAATACACCAAAAAATACACCACCAGCACCAGCACCAGCTCCATCAAAAGAAGACTTGATTCTAGAACAGTATATTCGTCGCGCTCAATCTTTGATTGACAAAAACCAATTTGCCCAAGCCAAAGTAGAGTTGCAAGATGCCCTGAAGCTAGAACCGAAAAATAGTCGCTGTCATAGCTTAATTGCAGTGGTGTATTTAAAGCAAAATCAGCTAAAAATGGCAAAAATCCACTTTGACAACGCTCTAAAATTAGACCCCAGTGACGAAACGGCTCTGCAATGGAAACCTAAAATAGATAAGGCTTTAGGACAACAACCTAGCGATCATAAGGTGACTTCATCCCCCAATAATGGAGATAAGCAACCAGATAAATCTGGTAGTGGTTTGTTCGGTGGTTTGTTTGGTGGGAAGAAAAAATAATGGTGTATCAACCAGCAGCGGGAGCCAGGGATTTATTGCCCTTGGATGTGGAGAAAAAACGCTGGATTGAAGATCGGTTACAGCAGGTGTTTCATCGCTGGGGATATCACAGGATTATCACCTCGACTTTAGAACGGATGGATACCCTGATGGCGGGGGAAGCAATCCAGCGTCAGATGGTGATTCAACTACAACAAAATGGTGAAGATGATGAATTAGGGCTACGTCCAGAATTAACAGCATCTATTGCTCGTACTGTTGTCACTCGGATGGCTGGTGTCACTTATCCACAACGGTTGTATTACAACGCCAATGTGTTTCGCCGCACTTGGGAAAGTAGGCATAATCGCCAGCAAGAGTTTTATCAAGCTGGGGTGGAGTTGTTAGGTACTGGCGGATTGCTGGCAAATGCCGAAGTACTGCTGTTAGTAGCAGATTGTTTAGCAGCATTAGGTTTGCAGGGATGGCATTTAATTTTAGGTGAGGCGGGAATTACCCGATCGCTCCTGAGTGCCTTTCCTGCTAATTTACAAGATCAAGTTCGCAGTGCGATCGCTCATCTTGACCGCATCACCATAGATAATTTACCCCTAAGTGACAAACTGCGCGATCGCGCCCAAATCATCATGGATTTGCGTGGACCAAGTGCAGACGTGTTGCAAAAAGTTAGTAGTTTGGATTTAGATGAAGAACAGCGAGAGGCAGTGAATAACCTCAAATCCCTAGTAGAATTACTAGAATCAGAGAAAAAATTTCCGTTAATCCTCGACCTCAGCCTAATCCAAACCATAGACTACTACACTGGTATCGTCTTTGAAGTTGTCAACGATACCGAATCCCAAGCCAGAGTTTTAGGGCGTGGCGGTCGCTATGACCAGCTTTTGGGGCTATATCATCCTCAAGGAGAAAACATTCCCGGAATTGGTTTTGGACTAAGTATCGAAGATTTATACCAAGTTCTGTTGTCTACCCAGCAATTACCACAGGAAACTCCCGCGAGTGACTGGTTGGTAGCACCGGAGACAGCTAGTGCTAACGCCGCCGCCTTTGTCTACGCGCAAAAACTCAGAGATTCTACTGATTTGGTGCGAGTAGAAATTGACTTGGGGGGAAGAGATGCAGAGGCGATTCGCCAATATGCAAGCGATCGCGGCATTGCCCAAATTGCCTGGATCAAAGCTGATGGCTCACCAAAAATAGAACCATTACTTTAATGGGCATGGGAAAAGAGGCAGAGGGGCAGAGGGGAAAGACTTACTGCAACTTCTCCCCTGCTCCCCTGCCCCCCCTGCTCTCCCCCTCCCCTGCTAGTCTAGAAATAGCCGATACAGAAGAGAGGGAATCGAGAACATGCCGCATACAATTGTTACAGAAGTCTGTGAAGGCGTTGCTGACTGCGTAGATGCCTGCCCAGTAGCTTGTATTCATGATGGCCCAGGCAAAAACACCAAGGGGACTGATTGGTACTGGATTGATTTTGCCACTTGCATCGACTGTGGTATCTGTCTCCAAGTTTGCCCTGTAGAAGGTGCGATTCTTGCAGAAGAACGACCAGAGTTGCAAAAAACTCCGTAATAGTCCATAGTCAACAGTCAATAGTCAATAGTTATGTTTGACTTGACTGTTGACCAATGACCAATGACAAGTGACCAATGACAAATGATTATTTATTAGAAGTTCAAAATGTTCACGCTGGATACATCAAAGATGTAGATATCCTGCAAGGTGTGAATTTTCAGGTTGCACCAGGGGAATTGGTGACAGTGATTGGCCCCAACGGTGCAGGTAAATCTACTTTGGCAAAAGCAATTTTTGGGCTTTTGATACCCCACACAGGCACAATTACCTTCAAAGGTGAAAATATCGTGGGGCTAAAGTCCAATCAAATTGTCCAACGAGGAATGTGCTACGTACCGCAAATCGCCAATGTTTTCCCCTCTCTGAGTGTTGAAGAGAATTTGGAGATGGGTGCTTTTGTGCTTAACGTTCCCCTGAAACCAATTAAAGATAAAATATTTACTATGTTTCCCAGACTAAGCGATCGCCGTCGTCAACGTGCTGGTACTCTCTCTGGAGGAGAACGCCAGATGCTAGCGATGGGCAAAGCTTTGATGTTGGAACCTGGTTTGCTGATTTTAGATGAGCCATCTGCTGCTTTGTCGCCGATTTTGGTGACACAAGTGTTCGAGCAGATTAAACAAATTAATCAGGCAGGTACTGCGATCGTATTAGTAGAACAAAATGCCCGTAAAGCTTTAGAGATGGCTAATCGTGGATATGTATTAGAATCGGGACGTGATGCGATCTCCGGTCCTGGTGAAGAATTGTTGAATGACCCGAAAGTGGGTGAGCTATATCTGGGAGCAGGTAAGAGACATTAACCCTTTTTAATCACTCTTGCCCCATTCAACATAACACCAGCTCAATATCGGAGCTTCACCAGTCTATAGCGATGACTAGGTTGGGCTGCGCCGACGCTATCTATAACTAATACAAAAGCCATAACACTACCTGCCACTGCCGCGACCGTCGTTTTCGATGCTCAAAGAATTCTCCCTAATAATCCGTTTCTAATCACATCTACAGCTAGTCGAGAAGCAAAACAGGACATTCATTCAGGAAAAACTGACAAAAACGTAAATTACCCAGATTTACCAAAATCCCCATTCGCAATGACGCTCGCAAACTCGCTAACGCAATTCTGAATTACGTCATGGATGGGTATTTAGACCCCAACCATAAATTAAATGTATGGGTATCAAAAAAATATATCAGTCGAATTAAAGAATCTGGACGGACTATTCGCCGTCATAACAGTTTTTTTATTGGATTATTAGTTGCCGAATTATTGATACTAAATCCTAACAAGCGTAAGTCTTACCAACAAGGAGAAAGGGCGATGAGGCTTATTTTATCTGCACGCCTAGCCCAAGTTGTAGCCCCCTAAGCTTGCACAGAGACGTAAAGGACACAGAAAGAAACTCTCTGGATTCTCCGCGCCTCTGGGACTATTTTTATCTTGGGCGTCCCAATGTAGTGATATATAAAACAGCTTCATCAGCAGGAATACCCAAAACTTCATTTACTTGATCGTCAAAGAATCCACCGATACCACTAACACCTACATTCAGGTGCATTGCCGCTAAATTTAGGCGTTGTCCCAAATGGCCGGCATCCATGTGCAAGTAACGGTAAACGCGATCGCCATATTGTGCGATCGCAGCTTTCAAATCGGCTGTGTGAAATAACACCGCTGCTGCATCCCGCCCTAATTCTTGTCCTAAACAGAGAAAATGTAACTCTCGCCGAAAGTTTTTAAACCGAATTTGGCGTAATTCTTGGGCTTTGGGTGCGTAATAGTAACAACCCGCCTCCAGTCCTTTGACTCCGCAAACAGCAATGAATGTTTCGATTAAATTTAGATCGAAGTAGTCTGGAGAAATATCTAAGCTTTGGTCAATGTAATTTTGCGGTTGGTAAGTAAAATCGAGTAAACTTTTCAATTCATCGAAGCTTAAATCATCACCATTGTAAGCGCGGGTAGAGCGTCGCTTATACATAGTGCCTTCCAGTTCTGATAGTTTTTGTCCCCAGTTTATAGGTGCGGTGGTGGTGGGAATTTTTAGACAGAAAGGAAAATTGTATTTATCCTCCAAAGATTTTTCTTGTTTAATAGTTGGTAGATTAAGATTACCAGTTACACCTGACTGGATCTGCGTGTGTCGATGGAAATATGTTAGTAGTTCGCCATCAGGGATTTGAGGATAACTGGTTTCGGTGGCGGAAGGTAAAGCAGTACATCCCAATGGCAAATTTTGATTCACGTCTAACAAGTCTGCCAGCGGTAAGACAGCGATCGCACCTTCTTGTTGCGGATCGATATAAAGCAGATCGTTAACTGATTCATCCACAAAACCGCCGATTAAATGGGGGCGATAGTCAGTAATCGCAGCAGCTAACTCGATATTACCCAGCAGATGTCCCGTATCCAGAAAAATCCGCCGATAAGCCCGATCTTCATACCGCCACGCAGAACGGTAGAATACCGCAGTCACAATAATTGCCAGTTGAGTATTTTCTAAAGAAGGATGCCAGAAACAAGCTGCTTGGAGGGTTTGCCAAACATCGCTTTCCCAATAATGCATGAGAGAATGAGTTCGACACTGGTAGTTATATAGACCAGGCGGCAACAACGACGTACCACGAGAAACCACATAAACCTCAGCAGGGTATAATCCGCCTGCACTGGGAGCAGCGCGTAAATACACTGCACTACCCATAGAAGGCATTTTCGCCGTCAATCCATAACTGCGAAACAGTAGCCGTGAAAGTCTTTGCCACCATAGAGCATCTGGGTTATTAGCGTAAGCCTCTGCTTTTTCTTGGATATAGGGTTTGAGATCAAAAGTAGAGCCAATTTTGTACTCTTTAAAGGGGACTGGCTGTTTAGTCCAGTCTAAGCGCTGACTTTTGGAAGCGAGAGTCTCAGGGTTGTATTTAGTCCGTTCGTGATAATGCTGGGCAATTGATTGGTGTAATTCTGGCATAGTACTTTTAATATCCTTGGGGCATCCTTTTCTTGATCTTGGCATTCATTAGCCTCATTGTTTCGTGTCAATTGGTACAATCCTCAGAGTCATAAAGTGGTAAATGGTAACAATTGGATTGGGCATTGGGCATTGGACATTGGACATTGGGTATGGTTATTCTCGTTGTCCCCTGCTTCCTCTGCTCTCCCTGCCTCCCCTGCTCCCCTGCCCCTCTACTCCCCATCTTCTTCCGCAGTACTATATAAACGCAAAACTATCTACGCCTGGATGTGCAATGATGCCTGTACGTCAAACTTTATCAAAGCCTGATACCCAACTTTCTTATTTAGAATGGAATCAAGGTCAAGAACCTTTACTGCTGTTACATGGCTTAGGCGATCATGCTCTAGTGTGGTCTAGTTTAGGAGATTACTTGGCGGCGGATTACCACATAATTGCGCCAGATATGCGCGGACATGGTCAAAGTAGTAAACCAGAGATAGATTATAGCTTTGAGAGTGCGATCGCAGACCTTGAAGCACTCATGGATAGTCTTGGATGGACTTTTGCCCATATTGTAAGTCACTCGTGGACAGGCAAATTAGCTGCTATCTGGGCAAGACAAAACCCAAAGCGTTTACGGAGTATAATTCTCGTCGATCCGATTTTTATCTGGAAAATGCCCAGTCTTTTCAGGGTAACTTTCCCAATGTTATATCGCTTCTTGCCTTTTCTTAAAAGCATGGGGCCCTTTCCCAGCTACGAAGAAGCCGAACAACAAGCACGGCAATTAAAGCAATATCAAGGATGGAGTTCCTTACAGCAGCAAGTCTTCCAGGCAGGAATAGAACAAAAACCCGATGGGACTTGGGGCAGCAAATTTACCATAGCCGCCCGCGACGGAATTTTTGAGGCAGTCATGCAAGTGCCAGGTTTTACAATTCCCCTTGACACCCCTGCCCTCTTCGTCCAGCCAAAACAAGGACTGAACCGCCAAAATTGGCAAATTCAACCCTACAAAACTTATCTTCAAAACTTACGTATCTGCCAAGTTCCCGGCAATCATTGGCCGTTTTTGACACAACCAGAGACATTTAACCAAACTGTGGCAGCTTTCTTGGCAGAACACAAATCAAAAATCTCATGATTATTTGGACGGGATTAGTCATACAGCAACAGAAGAATTAATAGGAGCGATGTCTAGGGGAATTGGGAATTGGGAATTGGGCATAAGAGGCAGAGGGGCGGAGGGGCAGAGGGGAAAACTTACTGCAATTTCTCCCCTGCTCCCCTACTCCTCTGCTCCCCTGCTCCTCTGCTCCCCTGCTCCCCTGCTTCCCCACTCCCCACTCTCCTGTCATGAGCCTTTGTATCAACCCTGTTTGCCCGAAACCAAATCACCCAAATAATCATCAAAACCGCTTTTGTCAAAGTTGTGGTTCCCATCTAGAATTGCTAGGGCGTTATCGAGTGACGTGCCTGTTGAGTGAGAAAACAGGTTTTAGTAAAGTTTATGAGGCATACGAGCAAGATACTCCCAAAATTCTCAAGATACTCAAAGAGGATTTATCAGGCGACGCCAAAGCAGTAGAACTATTTCAGCAAGAAGTAACGGTGTTGGGAAAATTTAAGCATCCTGGAATTCCCAAAGAAGATAGTTACTTCCAGTATCAAACCCGAAATGGTTTAGTGTTGCATTGCATTGCAATGGAAAAAATTGATGGCTACAACTTAGAACAGTGGCTACAGCAGCAAGATAACCCCATATCCCAAGAACAAGCCATAGATTGGTTAAGACAGTTGATAGAAATTTTAGATGTAGTACATGGCAAACAATACCTACATCGAGATATTAAGCCATCTAACATCATGATTAGATCCCCCCTTGAGCAGGGTTGGGGGAATCTAGTACTGATTGATTTTGGCACCGCCAATGAAATTAATAAAACCTACCAAGACCAACTAAGCAACGACGACAAGATGACAGCACTGATGTCATCTGGCTACAGCGCCCCAGAACAAATGAATGGTCAAGCACTACCACAGTCAGATTTCTTTGCTTTGGGACGCACTTTTGTATTTTTGCTGACAGGATACCATCCTTTGGAGATGTATGATGTCCAGCAAAATTTGTTGCACTGGCAAAATCATGCTATCCATATTTCACCTTTACTATTGAATTTAATTGATTGGCTAACAGCCTCAGATATAGAAAAACGTCCTGCCAATACTGAAGAAATTTTGCATTCTCTAGAAGAAATCGAAACTCAATTAACAGAAACGACTCCGACAAATAGTAATATCCTAGAATCTTCTAACCTTGAACATTTACCTGTAGATATTAATAACAACTTATTGTCTCCAAATAAGCAACCGGAGAAAGTGCCGTTGTTAGAATTCTTTGCAGTTCTTTTAGTTGCATTAGGATTACTTAGCATAGTAACTTTAGCAACGCGAAAATCAGATTTTTCTGAAACATCTTATTACAGACAATATCCAGAGAAAAAAGGTAATATTGATTACTTCTCTTATCAAGAAGGCAGGGATAGTCAAGGAAGGATTGCTGAGTTTAATATAGCAGTTTTATCACTAAAATATAAATGGCTTTTAGGTAGCAACTTTCAAATTAAATACAATGATGAAATTATTAGTGTTGACCTTTTAAAGTTGAACTTAGAACAAGAAGATATAGAGAAGATAATGGAAGCTCCCAATGAGATTATCTCTGTCGGCACAGCTCCTTGTAAAGGTGATACATCAGTTCAAGAACGTGTGGCTTTAGAACGTTCTAAACAAATACAACTTTTGGTTAAAAAATTATTTATTAATACACCAAGTGTCAAAAGTTATCGCTTATTGAATTTGGGTCAATTTCAACGGAGTGATTGTCAGGGAAATCAGGATTTAACTACCTATCAGACAAGTGTGATCATTATTGGTGTTAAAAGAGAATCATCAGGTGTCATTCTTGACGAGGCGCTACGGAATCGATTAGCAAAGAAGCCTTTTGCTGATTTTAAATTAGAAGATTATTCTTTAGGATCTGCACAGAAGTTTAAGACTATACCAAGCAATTTATAAAATCTCTAGCAAAATAAAATCTGTACATAGGCATATCTCTTACGGCTAGAGCAGCAGATATCAGCGCCAAGCGATTAATCAGCCCTATAAACAAACAACTGTTGCCTGTTTGGGATGAACCCGCTATTTACTTATTTGTCTTTGTTGACAAATTACTAGTAGCGTCTTCCAGACTAACTAGGACGGTTATTCGCACCGTGAGTTTTTAGGATGATTTGTCAAAATTAAAGATAACTGGAGGTTCAAAATATGAAATTTTCAATCCAATCACTTTACGCCTGGTATCGCAGTGTGCTTCGTAACCCCAAATACCGTTGGTGGGTAATTTTAGGAACGTTGGTCTATTTGGTCAGCCCATTTGATGTTCTGCCAGATTTTATACCTGTTGTGGGACAGATTGATGATGTTTTCCTTTTGACTCTGCTAGTTAGTGAAGTGTCTGGGCTAGTAATTGAGGGCTGGAAAGCTCGTAAGGGTGAGGTGGGTGCTGAAGTACCTAATACTACTGAGGGTTCTACCTCTAGTGGAAGCACTATTGATGTTGATGCTGTTTCTGTTAAGTAGTTTTAATAAAACCCCTGCTTTTGGAATCTGAGGTGGGGGATATTTTTTTTCAACGCAAAGGGGCGCGGAGGGAAGCGCGGAGGTTCGCGGAGGAGAAGAGGGAGTGAGAGGAGGGGTTAGAGGTTGTTGGCTACGCGTTTGATGCCTTCTTTGAGGTGGAGGACGTTAAAGTTGAGGAGAAGACCTAGTTTGCAGTTTGCTAGTTTGAGATAGGTTAGGAGTTGGACGGAGTGAATTGGGTGGAAGGATTCTACAAATTTAATCTCTACAATTACTTTGTTTTCGACCATCAAATCTAATCGATAAACGCATTCCAATTGCACATCTTGGTAAACCAAAGGCAATGGAATTTGTTTACCAACACTCAACCCGGACTTCTTCAACTCATAATCCAAACACTCCTCATAAGCCGACTCCAACAAACCAGGCCCCAAAGCAGTATGCACCCTCATCGCACAACCAATAATCACCCCACTCAAATCATTCTCTCTCATCCTCTGCGCTCCTCTGCGTTTCCCTTCGCGCCCCTCTGCGTTTAAAAATCTTTCACAAATTCCGTCAAGAAGCGGAAAGCCTTCAAAATATAACTAGCGCAATCTCTAGGAGAGGTATTGTAAAACGATCGCCACGCACTCGCTTTATCCTCATCATACCGATCGCTGCGTTGACTATGATTCTCTAACCATGCCAATCGCACTGCATGGCCAATTAACACATCCAACACGATATATTCTTCAATTTGCAGGTTAGGATTATTGGCAGCGATCGCAGCTAATTCGATTAATGCTTCAATATTAACTTGGCGATATTCTGGAGCTTCGATTTTATTCAGCAAATGCTCAACTAACAGCGCAAAATTCCTTTCGCCCGCTGTCATTTCCGACAACATTATCTCGCTATCTAAACGATTACGGCGCTCTAATTTATCGCCAATTACTAGACCTTTGCAATGTTGCATTAATAGCCAAACTTGCTTAAAAAATTCTTTTGGTACGCGTCCCGTCGCACCTTCAGCTTGGCGAAACCGTCGCCAACCACCCGGCGGAACTTCTATCCCTTCGCCGATTCCTGGTAGCACCACCCAAGCAATATCACTTTCTTTCTGCTTGACGTGCAGTGATTCTTGTTGGCGCAACAGGTTACTCATGCCAGTATATCCAGTTAGTACCTGACGCAAGCGCATTTTCACTTCAAAGGGTGAAAGTTGCATTAAGTAATCGTAAGCTTCATCTTGAGTAACGTGCAATTCCCGCGCTAGTTCGCTGGTTATCAACAGGATGAGATAGCCAACTCTCAGCGTTAGTAGTCCTTGGAATAGTTCGGGTTCTGAGCGAATTAAGATACCAAGATAGATTAAAATTTCTTGAGTGAGGACGCGATCGCGGATATCTTCACGACAAAAATGATTAATTTTATCGGCAATTTCATCGTGGGACATGGGTACTGTAATTAAGGACGCTTCGCTGTAAGCTTTACCCACAGCAATTTGTTTACCTCGCACCAAAATACTCGTTACTGCATCTGACAGGCTGATATCAACCATTTGGCGTAACCCCGCAGCCCGACGCACTACTGCCCAAATGCCTAAATCTCCAGCTTTGGTATAAACTTCGTCGAGTAAATCGCCTACGGTGACAGGATATCCTGTCCCGCCATATCCTGTATCAAATTGCATTCCCTGTAAGCGAGTTAAAGTTTGCAGTAACTCAATTTGCTCGTAGATATTCTCTGATGAACGCAAATGAGAAAGTAATAACCCAAAGTTGGTTTCACACTCCATTTGAAATTCTTGGGTATGCCCTAAGCGCCAGTTTTTCTCAGGGTGATACGCTAAATAATAGCAACGTGGGCTAGCATTTTTTACTGGCGATCGCGCGAATTCTGCATTGGGGAGGAAATCAATTCTTTGGATTCCGGCTGTTAACATTAGCTGATTTAGCCGCCCTAATTTTACCCGTACACCATTACAAATACCATCTTTGAGTTCTTGCATCAGTTCTAGTAATGCCTCAGAACCACTTTCTAACATGGTGTGCGTCAACATTAAAGTCAAGGTAGGACGACCTAAATCGCTCCAATATTTTTGAATGTAAGCTAGTTCGCTTCTAATTTGATCCAGTAAAAAATGGTAATCAAGGGTTAAATAAAACTGTTGAGAGTCGGAAAAGGAAGGCAAAAATACAATTGTTTCACCACGAATCCGAAATATTCTAGATGTTGTTAAACTCCGCAGCCGCCGCACTGGCCGCCCAGTTAAACCAAGTTTATCATTACGTCCAATTTGGGTATAAATAGCTGAAAATTCTCCAGCTTTTCTCACTTGAATCGGTTCTACTTGGGCGGGTGTTTGTGCTTCAATTCCATGAACTTCTAGTTTCGTCTGTAAATCTTCATCTTCTGCTAATAAAGCAATTTGTACCAATGCCTCGCGTTGTTTGCCCACACACAAATGTCTTCCTAAATGGTCGATATCACCAACCGCTAGTAACCCTTCACTCAACATTTGACTGAGGAAATATAAACTCTGCGCCCACACCAAAGGAATATTTTCATTGGGCAAACGTGGTTGCGTTTGAGGTGCTAACCTTTCTGTTTCTATGTTTTCGGCTGGCACATAATAAAGTTCTGGCAATAAACGCAAACCATCTTGTTCTATGAGTAATGATTCTAAAAGCTCTTGGTATTTTTTAACTTGTTCTTGTTCGCCACGAAATAATCCATCTAAAACTAAATAAGTGAAAAATAACGGCCATTCGCATTCAATATGCTCAAATTGCTTGAGTTCCCACGGTTCGTAGTGCAAACGCTGATGATCTTCTAAAACGGTTTGGTGTCCATCACGCAGAAAGCGTTTGCAGCCGTATTTACCTGCGAGTTTATTGATAATATCGTTTAAAGTGCGATCGCGTAACTCCAAATCTTCCACTGCAAAGGCAGGATAACTAATAATACTTAACAGCGCCGCATCAATTTCTTTAGAACCAGATTCCCTCGGTAATAAGGATTCTAGGGTAATCCGGGCGCGGGCGATTTCATCTGGTAGCACATGAATCACCGATGCTTGACTACCACGCACACCAAACAAATCCAGTCCATTGATAGCTTCTAAAGCAGCTTTTGCCATGCCTACAGAACTGGCATTTAATTCAGCATTTCCCCGATTAATTTTATTCCCACGTTCCCAAATGCCATAATCTGGTGTACGGTAAGCTCGTCCAATGTAGTAAACTAAATTTTGGACGAAATTAACTTCATCAATTGAATAAATTATTGGCAATCCTGCTGCCGTCATTTGCGCCAACATCAGCAAAAATATAGATGTGGCATCAAGTTGCAAATGTCCCCATTCATCATCACCAACAACAATATCACCGGTCGCGGTATTATATTTGGCGTGCAGTCCATCTAGTAGCGATTGAGTATGTTTAAATGTCTCGACTTTATGAGCCTGTCGCATCATTGCAAATAGCAACCCACGCATCAGTTTGATGACACTGTGTTCTAGTTCATAGGTGCGTCCTTTGTCGTCGTCAATCTTGCGGTATGCAAGTCCTAAACCCCAAACCGCCAAAATGCTGTAAACATTGTCTCGCACCCAGGCATCTGTATAATCGCCGTGGGCTGTAATCGCTGTACTCGCAGGTAGTAAACCCGTAATTGGATTTTGACGAGTCAGAATGATTGTTTTGATTTGCTGGTAGTAATAGTCCAGACGAGTTAGCAATTTTGTAGATGTTTTCATGGTTTGGTTTAGAACTACTTGCAGAATTCAACCCCTTAAAAGAGTGGGTTTCTTGCACTTGGGCTATGGGGAATGGGACATTGAGATGAAATTCTGTACCGTAGGATATACGGAAACATTAATCTCCTCTAGAAATATCGATCTCTGCGTGGATGGAAAAATCCCTCCAAGTAAGTCGAGTGTTAGAAAGAGGAACTCTCAAGAGTGATCTTGGGAATCCACTATTGATTCGGTGTACTAAATCATATCGTGTCCGGTTAAAAACTTATCATTAAGACCGCAGAGGTGAGGGTCTTTTGGGCTTTGTGCATAGATTCGGGAATTATAACTAATTAGCCGGACATAATATTCAGTGGTAGCGATGATGTCAAAAATCAAGAGTGCCTAACTTCGAAGCATGAGCTTATGCTAGTCTAAACTAAATCACTAGTCCGAGGTTATGCTTATGCTGGTATAAACTAAATCATTTTTTTGCAGAAATATTTATTAAATAAATATAATTTTAATGTAGATATGTTTTAAAATTGATGTGCTTGTGTTAAACATTCGGCAAATAATTGCAGTGAAGAAAGGGAGGCTATCCTCAACCCAATCAAGTTTGATAAAAAATAGGGCTTATGCGCTGTACAAATAACTCATATTGTGCATTAGCATAAATACCTCGATTCAGACTTTTACAAACCATATTTTGTTAGTTGCGTGGGCGAGCATTTACCGTAGGCATCGCAAAAATCTAGCTAGAAGCCTTGAAAAGCATAGTTACTATTTTGGCTTCTCTGTCAATGCGTAAGTCATAAAAGATTAATCGGTTTGTTTACATAATAAATATCCTAGTTTGCTTTATTACACCCTAAGATATTTACTAAATAATAGTTTCAGGTAAAATTATTATTTCACTTACTAACATAAATAATTGAAGCCTTGATTTAGGCTAGTATTGGCTTGAAAAAACTAAAAATTGGTATTGTTATTGCTGTTCTGAATGAATCAGGTAATTACAATTTTATAAAAAATAGCAGCCGATAGAAGCAAGGGCGTAAATATATAAATAACTTCAAACTTTTTTACCCAATATCTTGTTCATTTTTTGTAAAGAGAAATATTAATCTTAAATAGGAGTAACACAATGAAAACAGTTGGGATGTATCGTCGAGCTTATCCGAGAGTATCAGAAACTTTTATTGGAGAGCAAGCCCATAATTTACAAACATACAAACCGTTATTTCTAACTTGTAAACTATTAGAAGAAATTCCTTTTGATCATATTGCTATTAGTGATAATGACCAGTGGAAAATTAAGCAATTATTTCATATAATTTCTGCTTCACCAAATATGTTTGGCAAAGAGGCTGAACTAAAAAATCTAAAATTAATTCACGGACATTTTGGGCCAGATGGTATTTACGCAATGCGATTGGCAGAAAAATTAAATATTCCTTTCATAGTTACATTTTACGGTTTTGATATTACAGTTTCACGTCGATCTATGTGGCTGTCAGGTAATCCAGCATTCTATCAATTTCTTTTGCATGAAGAAGAATTAAAACAAAAAGCATCTAAATTTATCGCTTTTTCTAGTTTCTTGTATAAAAAAATGATTGAATATGGTTATCCTGAAGATAAAATTATTAAACTAAATAGTGGTATAGATTTAGAAAAATTTGCCCCAGCCAGTGAATCAAAAGGTGAAAGATATATTTTATGTGTAGGCAGACATACTGAAAAAAAAGGAATTGATACCCTATTAAAAGCCTTTGCTCGGATTGCGAGTAAGCATCCAGATGTGTCACTTATCCAAATTGGAAATGGCACAATGACTGAAAAATTTAAAGCTCTAGCAGATGAGCTTGGTATTAGTAGTAGAGTAAATTTTATGGGGGCAAAACCTTATGAAGTAATTCAAAAAACCATGAGAAATGCAGAAATATTTTCTCTACCCAGTCAAACAGCAAAGAACGGTGATAGCGAAGGTTTACCCCTTTCAATATTGGAAGCTGCCGCTTCTGGTTTACCAATAGCTTCTACCTGGCATAGCGCTATCCCTGATGCGATTTTAGATGGAGAAACTGGCTTTTTAGTTGATGAAAAAGACGATCGATCTCTCGCCGAAAAATTAGATATTCTCTTGTCGGACCGGGCTTTAGCTAAGAGTATGGGTAAAAAAGGACGAGAGTTTATTTGCGAAAATTTTGATATTCACAAGCAAACTGCCAAACTAGAAGCTATTTATGATTTAGTAATCAGTTAACGACACTCAAGCAAGAGGATCTCAATTTAGATTACTGAACCTCAAGCATTTGTGAATACGCAGAAGTTTTCTAATCCCTTGTTTGGGGACAACTCCCCTTTTTTTAGCCATCCGTATAATTATTTATTCGCGATCGCCAGTTCTCACAGATTATATTAGTAGCAAAACTTACTACGATCGCAGAATAATTCCCCAAAAAAATCAAGGTGGCAAGCTAAAAATTTATACAAGGCTACTTAAAGATATAAAATTTTCTCAGTATCTACCGGACAGCGCTATTCCAGGTTAGGATGATGACTAGCAATGCTTTGATTTAGCTATCGATATTGAATTGTTGAAATTTTATGGACCATAGTCCACAAGATGGCAGTATCAACCTCCTCTGAGCTGTGGTGAGGAAGTCTCCCAGCGCGGGGGAGACTTAGGAGATATATCATGCTTACACAGGATATTCGTGATTTGCTGACTGATACTACCGATTTAAACCAGTTGAAATGGGATTTAAATCGCTTGCAACCTGTGGATGTGGGAGACTACATTACACAATTGCCTGAAAAACAACGGGCGATTGCATTCCGTTTACTCAACAAAGGTCAGGCAATTGATGTATTTGAATATCTGCCGACAGAGGTGCAGGAAGAACTAATTAATTCTCTCCATGATGTCCAGGTAGTGCAACTTGTAGAAGCCATGAGTCCCGACGAACGGGCAGAATTATTTGATGAACTACCTGCTGGAGTAATCAAACGGCTATTGCAAGAACTGAGTCCAGAACAAAGGCAAGCAACAGCAACGATTCTCGGCTATCCAGAAGGCACTGCTGGGCGGGTGATGACAACCGAGTATGTCCGGTTGCGGCAAGGATTGACTGTAGGTGAAGCCTTAAGCAAAATCCGCCGTCAGGATGAAGACAAGGAGTCCATTTACTACGCCTACGTCACAGATGACAACCGGACGCTGGTGAGAGTAGTTTCACTACGGCAATTGCTGTTTACCTTTCCCGATGTTTTCATCAAAGATATTGCTAGCGATCGCGTCATTAAGGTAACAACTGAAACCCCTCAAGAAGAAGTGGCGCGAATCATGCAGCGCTACGACTTAATCGCTATCCCCGTTGTCGATCGGGAAGACCGATTGGTAGGCATTGTCACCATTGATGATGTCATGGATATTTTGGAAGAAGAAGCCACAGAAGATATCCAAAAACTGGGGGGTGTGAGTGGTGATGAAGCTGCTTTATCCTCTCCCTTACTCACCATTCGCAACCGCTTGCCTTGGCTGTTGGGGATCATGGCCCTGTATATTGGTGCAGCCAGTGCGATCGCGCCTTTTCAATCTGTAATTGCCGCAGTGCCAGTTCTAGCAGTCATCATGCCGATATTTTCTAACACTGGTGGTACTGTCGGTATTCAATCATTAACGGTGACAATTCGCGGCTTGGGAGTGGGCGAGGTAACACCCAAAGATACCTTGAAAATTCTTCGCAAGGAACTTCTAGCTGGTTTAGGTACAGCTCTCGCTTTAGCCACAACGATGATCCTGCTTTCCTTAATTTGGGCACGACCTCAAGAGCGATGGGTGGCTTTAATTGCCGGCATGGTCATGGCAACTAATACAATTGTGGCTGTTACACTCGGTACTCTACTGCCAATGGCTTTGAAACGCTTGAAACTTGACCCCGCCTTGGTTAGTGGCCCGTTAGTGACTACAATGCTAGATACAATTGGGTTTTTAACCTTCCTCAGCCTAATTTCTTTAGCTTTAAACGTTTTCCATTTACCAGCATGAAGGGATTGGGCATTGGGCATAAGAGGCTGAGGGGCAGGGTGCGGGGGGCAGAAGGGAAAACTCTTCTCCCTTGCTCCCTGCTCCCTGCTCCCTTGCTTCTTCCCCAGTCCCCAGTCCCCAGTCCCCAAATATGCCTACTACTACCTGGAATCGCCATCACATTCTTTCCCTAGCTGACTTTACTACCGCTGAATACGATACAGTTTTGCAAACTGCTGCCAGTTTTCAAGAGGTGCTATCACGGCGGACAAAGAAAGTGCCAACTTTACAGGGACAAGTGGTGGCGAATTTATTTTTTGAATCGTCTACCCGCACCCGTAGCAGTTTTGAACTTGCTGCCAAACGTTTAAGTGCAGATACACTGAACTTCGCCGCCGCCACATCTTCTATGACTAAGGGAGAAACAATTCTCGACACGGCGAAAACCTATTTGGCGATGGGAACTGATATTATGGTAGTCCGCCATCGAGAGGCAGGAGTACCGAATGCGATCGCGGCTGAAATGGATCGTCTAGGTGTACGAGTTAGCGTCCTCAATGCTGGTGATGGTCAACATGAGCATCCTTCCCAAGCACTGCTAGATTTATTTACCATAACTACTCTAATTGACCCAGATCATCCTCGACTGGAACTTTTAAAGGGGAAAAAGATTGCCATTGTTGGGGATATTCTCCATTCTCGCGTGGCGCGATCGAATATTTGGAGTTTAATTGCCAGTGGTGCCGAAGTGCATCTGGCAGCACCACCAACCCTCTTACCTAAATTATTTGCCGAGTTTATCTCGGAAGAGGTAGAAGGCAGGAGTAATTCCCCCAATCCCCAATTATTTCTCCATTGGCAACTAGAACCAGCTTTGCAGAATGCCGATTTTGTGATGACATTGCGTCTGCAAAAGGAACGGATGACGGCTCATTTACTGCCAAGTTTGCGAGAATATCATCAACTGTTTGGTATTACACGCACAAAACTGCAACTTTGTAAACCTAACGTCAAAGTTTTGCATCCAGGCCCAGTCAACCGTGGTGTTGAAATTAGTTCTGAATTGATGGATGACCCAGAGTTTAGTCTCATTCAATCACAAGTTACCAGCGGTGTTGCTGTTCGGATGGCACTCTTGTACCTATTAGGTAGCGGCAAAGCTTAGTAATATAATCTCAGTTTGAAATTTATTCCCATAGGACTACGTTACGGAAGAATATCTCATCTCATGGCATTTATTATTCCTCCGATCGCATGAGGACAGAATTCTGTAATCTTGGCACACTGGTATCGTAGAAGTTCAGAGTTTAATGACTTCTAGAAGTGTCCGAGGTAAATTATGAAACGAATTTTTTTGACGGCAGCAGCCTTACTCAGCACGCTATCCTTAGCTGCTCCCATTCCCGTCAAAGCAGAAAATTCCGCCCCTGTCCGCCGCTTGTTAGAAACTAGAGAATGTTCGGGATGCAATCTAGCAGGAGTTAACCTTAAAGGCGCTCATCTAATCGGTGTTGACTTGAGAAATGCAAATTTAAAAGGAGCTAATCTAGAAGGTGCTAACTTAGAAGGTGCCGATTTAACTGGAGCTAATTTAAAGTCTGCTAATCTTACAGAAGCATTTGTTAGCGATACGATGTTAAATAATGCCAATCTTACCAACGTGAATTTGAGTAATTCCCGTTTATATAATAGTGACGTAGACGGCGCTGTTTTAGCTGGTATTGATTTAAGCGGCGCTGATGTATTTAATATTGCCATTAGCATTGGTGGTGAATACTAATGATGAGTCATGATTTTAAAGTTAAGAGTTAAGAGTTAAACTCTTAACTCTCTACTTTTTAAATTTTACTCACCAGTAATCGACAGTTCATCAACCCAAATTTTCGGGCAAACACCACCTGGCGTTAACTCTGGCTCTTTTTCTACATAAATAATTGACTTCAAGAGTTCTAAGAAATCGCCAGCAACAGTTGCTGACTCAATACTCGTCCTGACACCCTTATTAACTAGCCAACCATCAAACGGCAAAGAAAAGGAACCTTGTAAGGATTTAACTCCAGCATGGAGAGCTTGTAAATCATCGATAAAAATCACATTTTCAGCATTTTCTAAGCTAAACTCTTGCTCAGGAGTTGCCGTTGAAAATACGTGATAAAAATTGGGACTGACGCTGACTTTTGCACCAATACTAGCATTACCCGTTGGCTGGGCATTTAACCTTTTAGCGGTGCCAGCACTATGGAGAAATCCTGTTAAAACGCCATTTTCAATCAGCGAAATTTGACGAGTGGGAGTTCCTTCGCCATCAAAGCTTTCTGCACCAACGTTAGCTGGGTGCAGTGCATCATCGTAAACTGAAATTAAAGGCGAAGCAATTTGCTTACCTAAATCATCAGGAGTAGATAGACTTTGATTGTCTAAAATACTTTGGGCATTAAACAAGTTAGAAAAAGCGCCCAACAGACTTAAGAAAGCTTCCGCTGAAAAAACAACTCGATATTTACCAGTTTTGATTTTTTCATAATTCAAGTGACTGATAGTTTTATCGGCGGTTTCTTTGATGCAACCATTAATATCTAGATTATCTAAACTTTGGTTGATTCTAAAAGCGCCTGCACTGCGAGGTTTTTTGCCATCTTCCTCAGTTTTGCTGTAAAGATAAACTGATGCCAAAGAGTGAGATTCAGTTCTCACTGCACCGTCGCTATTGAGATAAAATCTGTCAATATCTCTTTGAGACAAACCATTATAAGGTACACCTTTAATTGCTGGGTGAGCTGCTAGTAATTCTTTTTCAGCTAACAACAATTTTTCTATGAGTTCAGCAACAGGTGCTTGAGGTGCCTTATGCAGAGGTTTACTGGGAATCGGAGTAGTAGCCTCTGGACTAAAATCAGGAACATTTTCTTTAACACCAAAGAAACTAGCTTCATAGGCAGTTTTCAAAGCTAATTCCAGTCCCTTGGGGTCTACATCTGTGGTGCTGGTGACACCCATTGTATTATCTTCATTCCAGACACGAACAGTAACACCAGAGCGATTTGAAGCTTTGACTTGTTTCGGCTCACCTTGGTCTACTTGCACGTTAGTGTCATCTACTGTTGAGCCATAAATGTCGAATTTCTTAATACCAAGCTTATCAGCATTATCCTTGGCAGAATTTGCAATTTCATTTATATTCGGCATAGTCAATTTTGGATTTTGGATTTTAGATTTTGGATTGGAAACGATTCCATTTTTGATATTAGAGTTTGGATTTTGGATGTTATGACTTATATTTTTCTCGTAGTGTTTTTATTGATGCAACAGTCATAGCTAGAATTTCGTTAGCTTCTTGCATTAGGCTTTTTAGTTTTTCTGCTGTCATTAATCCAGATTCAATAACAAGCTCTAACCAGTAAAGCGTTTCATCAGCTTCTTCTTCCACGATACTGAGTTTGGCAATTAAATCAGCTTTTGATTTAGCTCCGTAATCCCAGCTGCTTTGTTCTAGCCTTAAACTCCTGCTCATTCACAATCCAAAATCCAAAATCTAAAATCTAAAATTCTTATCGTCCCCCGACGGTAATAGAATCAACCTTGATATGAGGTTGTCCGACTGTGGTGTAAATACTGCCACTGACGGAACCACAAAAACCCGGTGCAATTTCCAAATCTTGAGAACACATGGAAATTTTATTCATAATTTCCTTGGCTTCACCGATGAGAATTGCTCCCTTTAGCGGTTTGGTGATTTTGCCATTTTCAATTAAATAAGCTTCATCAACACTAAAGTTAAATTGACCTGTAGCACCAACGCTACCACCACCCATCTTTTTACAGTAAATACCTTTATCAACAGAGGCAAATAATTCATCAATACTATATTCGCCAGAATCAATATAAGTATTACGCATCCGGCTAGCAGCGGCATAGGTATAATTTTGGCGGCGTCCACTTCCAGTTCTGGGGTGTCCGGTGCGTGTAGAACCTGTTCTATCTGCTAAGAAGTTTTTCAGAACGCCTTTTTCAATTAATAGGGTTCTTTGAGCAGGCATACCTTCGTCATCCATGTCAATTGTCCCGAAGGCATTTTCAGACCGCCCTTCATCCCAGGCTGTCAGACTTTCGTGGGCAATTTTTTCGCCTTTTTTGTCAGCAAAGGGAGTGGTATTGCGTTCTATTTGAGTAGTTTCTAGCAAGTGTCCGCAAGCTTCGTGGAAGATTACGCCGCCAAAGTGATTGGCCATAATGATAGGATAAGTACCAGATTCCACGTAATCTGCGTAAAGCATTTTTCCAGCCGATTCTGCTATTTTCTCGGCAGCTTCTTGAGAATCCCAAGTTCTCAAGAAGTTGGCATCGCTAGTATTACCCGCGCGATCGCCAATTGAGCTACGATTAGCACCATCAGCACACAATAGGTTAAATCCGACTGATTGGGTGAGGCGAATATCACGGGCAAAAGTCCCATCACTAGCGGCGATTAAAACTTCTTGCCAATCCCGGAAATAAGTCGCACGGCGCGATTGGACGTGGCTAGCTTTTTGCTTCAGGTGGGCAGTACCATCAAGAAGGATTTCTCCCATTTCTCGGATGGAGCTACACACAGGTAGCCATGCATCTTTACCTCTTTTGGTGGCGTAATCTCTGAGTAATTCTAGGTTGATTTCTGGGATGAAAGCCTTAGCAGTGGGTAGTTGCAATCCCAAGATAGAAAGACCTTTTTCTAAGGCTGCTTTCAAACCGGAAAACGAAAGGTCATTGGTGCTAACGTAGCAGTCAGCTTTACCGCGAAATACTCTGACTCCCGCGCCTGTAGACAGACTGGGTGAAATACTCGTGATAGCGTCATCTTCTGCAAGAGAACTAATATAGTTGCGACGCTCTAAAAATAATTCGATGAAGTCAGCACCAGCGGCGCGTCCTAGCCCCAGAAGGGTAGCCAGTGGGGCTTCCCAGGTTTCATCGAAACGCTCTGGTGTGGAGGAATATTGGAGAGTGGGAAGTTGATTCGAAAGAAGTAGCGTACTTGTAAGCATGAGTAGCCTCGTCTGCTGGCGTAGTTCAGAGATTTGACTGAAAAATCCTGGTGTGTTCAGTCTAACAAATGAGCAAAAGCCACAGTTGCTAGAAAAGCGTGTGGATTTCCCTCCCCTTTTACAACGCTTTGGCAAATCCGCCCACAGACTAGAAATTTGGAGCTATTTGACGAAGAATTCAGAAGTCAGAATACAAAAGCGGAGCGAGGAAAGCTCCGCTAAGAGTATAAATGTACAATAAAATACACTTGCGCTTATGTATTTACCCAGCACTCTTCTCAACGAAAGGAGTTAGGAGTGGAACAGGATAAACTCACCTATGGCGAGAATATAGAAGCTTCTTGAGGACTAACTCATGTTAAATATGCAATATTGTTTGCTGATTAACTTAATTTAATCCAGACTGTTCTTCTCAGGCTTATTTACGATTCGCCATTTTCAGTGGAATTCTGAGTGTTTCTTGCTCTTTGAAAGCCTGACCTAAATTGGAATTTAGCTCTGTTGATGCTAGATTCTTAAACAAGAGCTTTAGCGTTCGAGTAATAGTTTTAAGAATTTTCATTTTGCTAGCAGTCGGCTTTTCATCGTATCTCAAAACCATTGGAATTTCTACAATTTTTGGTTTGAGGGCTTTTGCTTTCAGCAGTAAATCTATCATGCAAGCAAATCCACTTTCAGTGAATAAATTGTCGCCATAATACATATCCAGTTTGGTGAGGAAAGTACGATTATACAGTCTGTAACCACAGGTGTAGTCTTTTACACCTGGTACACGGGCTGCAATTCTGAAAAGCCAACTGGCTCCGTAACTCATCAACTCTCTAAATTTTGATAAGCCTATGACTTTAGAACCTTTGCGATATCTAGATGCGATCGCAATATCATAACTACCAGCTATCATGGTGTCATACATCTTTATTAATAGTTCTGGTGGTTGAGTATTATCACAATCCATCGCCGCTAAAAAATCACCTTCTTGGGAAATTTCTAAGAAAGTCGTGAAACCTGTTTTAATTGCTTGACCTAAACCAGCATTTTTGGGATGTTGGACTAATTTTAGTAATATACCTAGTGATTGAGATTCATCTATTGCAGTCTGAGCAGTTTTATCGCTACTGCCATCATCGACAAGAATCAGTTCTATCTCTATATTAAAGATTTGCTGCAATATTTGAAACTTTTTGAACAAGGGTCGAATTGATTCTTGCTCGTTATATGCGGGTAAAAGAACAAAAAGACTCATAAAGACCTCGTGTGATTTTTAAAATAAAGTGTGATTACTCAAATTTCAATAATTCAGTAATGCTGATTTTTTGAGAAATTCATCGACTTGTCGAACTACTGCGTTGTTGTTGACGCTATCATTGACCAACTGTGAGGTATTGACGACGAAAAAATCATCGTTTTCAGTACTCACTTTGGGAACAAGGCTGGAATAATTTAAAACTTGTAGTGGCTGTACTTTAATTGCTCGATTAATATGTGCTGCTACAATGTCATCGGCTTTAAGTTCGGGGAACATTAAACGTATACCTTGGAAAAATATTGGACGTAATTCGTCATCTGGTTGTTTTAACAACGGGTCAGTGGAAAGGATATATTTTGGTAGGAATGTAATGTGATACCCTGCTGTCTCTTTTAAAGAAACTAAGTTACTCATACCGATAACTCCGGTAAAAGGAATATTTTTATCGGCAATATTTACTACGTAATAAGGAACTAGAGGTTTACGAGTAATCAGTACCATGCAGATTACACCCAGGTATTCTACTGTTTCAGTAGTGTCTGAAACTTTCACCAGTCCCCTCGCAGCAACCTGTTGCAAGATATTAACTGGGCCAGTAAAGATGACTTTATCAAAATGCTCTTTTTTACCCTGAGATTCTACCCACATTCCACCCCCTGGATGAGGTGCAATATATTCAACTGCAACACCTTTGTGGATATGGCCTCCAGCCGCATAAATTAATTTTTCTATATGGTCAAAAACAGTTTTATAACCGCCGGAGACATAACCAAGTTGTTCTTTATTTAATGAAGAATCGCGCGCTGAAAATAGTCGTTTGATATAAGCCCAGATAAAAACTGCTGAGATTCGCTTATAGTTTTCTCCTAATTTCGATAAAAGCAAAGGCTTCCAGAGCTTTTCGTATGTGCTTTTACCACCAAGTTTCAATAGCCAATCTTCAACTAAAATCTTCTCTAAGCGCCGCCAGTTATTAAGACGCGAACCATATAGGAGAGTAAAAGCTAATCTGATTTTACCTATAAGTCCAAATAGAGGAAAACGCAGGAATTCTATACTATTACTAATAGAATAAAACTTTTTATTGTCGTAAAAGCCTGTTAAACTTCGATGCCAACGTAGTTTATCTCCAAGACCAATATCTCTGAGAAAATTTATTAAATGAGTATCAGAAGGTAGGATAACGTGATAAAAGCGATCCCAGGTAAATAATCCGTAATCATGATAAGTAGTAAGTCCACCAAGCTGCTTGTTACTATCAAAGACAGTCACTTTATGCCCTTGATGTGAAAGACGTTGAGCTAATACCAGTCCAGTGATGCCTCCGCCAACTATGCCTATATTCATAAATTAAATTTAGATTTTGTGAAAATGTTTTAGAGGATGATGTTCCGAAACTGTTAATATTTCTGATGATAAAAGATTAATGTCCAACTAGAATGACGCCAGTTATAATAACGGAAATTCCTAACCACTGGCTAAAAACAACTTCTTCTTTTAAAAGATAGTGAGAAGCAATTGGTACAAATGCATACATTAATCCTAAAACTGGAAACGCTTGACTTAAAGGAATTGTCCGCAATACATAAAGCCACAATATAGTCATAAATGTATAGCAGATAAACCAAATTAAAAAATAACGAGATAATAAGAGATTTTTGAGAGATCCGCCTTCTCCTTTATTAGAGTTAGAGATGTAAAATCCATACTTGAGTGAAAGTTGAGCTGTTGTTCCAAACAAAACAACAAGCATTAAATTTATCCAAGTAAAAATACTCATTTTTAATCTTTGAAGTAATTAATTATCTAAACTTGAGCTTTTTTATGGGGTTAACTACTAAAAGAACACCCAAGAAGATAGTGATGACTCCTACTATTCGAGTTAATGTAATCACCTCATTAAAAAAGTAGTATGAACCGAAAAGTATCCCGACATAATTTAAACTTGTCAGTGGATAAGCAATACTTAATTTTACAGATCGCAGAGCCAATATCCAATTTACTATTCCTAAACAGTAGACAGTAATAGCTAATGATAATTTTTGAAAAAAATCCCAAGTAAATACTCCCTCATTTGTATAAAGCATGGCGTTTTTCATCAGCAATTGTCCACAGATACTAAGTAAAATACTTACAAATAAAATAATACAAGGGATTATTTTAAAATTTGAAATTTGCGACATAGATTTTATAGTACTTTGCCTTAATCAAGATAGTAGGTATGAACCGAGCAGTAAAAAGCCAGTTATTTTGAAAGTTTCATATCTCGGCAATACCTTCTCTAAAATTCGATCTCTACTTCAGTAAATAGACAACAAAATTAGGAAGGCTATGCTGAAGTGACTGATATCAAAATGATCGTTGAAGCTCATGCCCTAGATTTAAAAACTAAATACTATGTAATATTCTAGGTTGCTCTATCATGGCAGCGTTCAATATGATTCGGACTAAAGCACGCTTAATTTTTTACTGGGTTATACTCTCAAGCAAACCAGTTTATTGCTTGGCAATTGGCACAATCAATTTAGAGTTTGCCCAACTGTGAATTACAGATATTTTCTGCGCTACCCAGTTTTGCTCTAACGCTATTTTTAGCGCGATCGCGATAATCTAATAGTGGATGCAGAAATAGGGAAGGTTGAGAACTTTGTCACAAATTCTCTCTACATACACAAAGTTTGTAGTGTGCGTAGGTGTAGCCAGTCGTAGACATCGCTGATGCTGAACTCTTATTGCACCCACATATTCAACAGATGCACCTAAACCAAAATGGATTGCTAGAATTTTTGATTAACCCATTCATTAACTTTCATCAGTTGTATCCTGCTATAGAAATTTTTTAAAGATACTATTGATCTTCTCAAGTTATAAAACCTAGCTGGATTGATAAATATTCTCTATTTGCTCCAGAAAAGTTAATTAATATACTGACATATCATAAAATTTCTCCCGGTTCACAGACATATCTGTAATCTCGGCTGGCAATTAAGCCGATTTATAAAAGTAAAGGTTTTTACTCAAATTGAGTATGTATACGTGCTCTTTTTGGGGATGGGAACGCAATAAGTAATACAAGTCTGACTGGCGGCGTAAATCATAGAGAGGAGATAAATCAATCTACAGTAATACGCTTTACAGGTTTATGGGGAATTTTACTGAATGTCCAAATGGAGCCTTTTTAACAAAACAACTAATGCAAACTAGCATTGGCTAATCAACTTAAAGTTGACGTTGGTTGCATTGAATTTGAGATATTTTTACACCATTTAGTATTAGGTTTGCTTGATTTCTCCTCGTAATTATAAATAGGCTTTTTTCTCCAAATTTATTGCTACATGTAATTACTTACTAGAATACCACGAGAAAGGTATGTTGCAAATTTATCGTTATACTTTATCAAAAATTTATCTACTGACAAATACACTTAAACAAAAACTTCATAAAATAAAAATCCTCCTCTATTATGAATTTTTGTCTGGGAACTTTGTAAATTTATGAAGTAATTTCTGGGTATTAAACTTGTAAAAGTAAAAAGTTAGTATTAGACTCGATAAATGCAAAGCTAAGAGTTGACCAAAGGAAAATTGAAGCTTGAAAAACAGTACTTGCACTGATAATATCACACAAGTTTACACCAAATTACAGCCATAATTTTAGATGACAATCTAGAGTTTAAATTGTTTTCTATCTATCCACAAAAATCTCCATCTAAATTCACATATCTCAGACAGAGCTAGTAGTCCGCCAATTTTCCTTAGCTGGGTAGAGGTTTTTCTATTGTTTGGACTCATTATCCTCACAAAAGTCTGTCGGTAATCATGATTAACAATCCAAACTGAATCTGCCAAGATGCTAATACTAGATTTAAAATCAAGCTAATAGCTGCAAAGTATGCAATTTCATTAGTACTCTTTTTGAATAAGTAGGCAGTAGCCAAAACAGTATATAGTGGTATCAAGAAAAACAACGCTAAGTTTCCTTGGCTGGATAGAGGTTTCTCTAGGTTGTTTTCCTATTGTTTGGACTCATTATCCTGCAAAAGTCTGTTGGTAATGACGAAGACAATAATTAATAATCCAAACTGAATCTGCCAAGGTGCTAATACTAAACTTAAGATCAAGCTAATCGCTGCGAATACACCTGCAAGATATGCAATTTCATCACTACTCTTTTTGAACAAGTAGCCCGTAGCTAAAGCAGTACATAGTGGTATCAAGAAAAACAAAGGCATTTTACTAACCTCTGAACTAAAGGTTATAGTGTTTTTAGGACAAATTTTTTGGAAGTGTGGTTAATCTTACATCCAACAAGGTTTTGGCTACAACAGTCGAGCGAAATAAATATTATAGAAAATCAAGATTACGCAACGTTATATATTAAGCCAATTGGAATAATTATTGCGACAGATGAAGCGCCTAAAAGCTTGACAAGTCTTTTTTTGTGGTAGATGGTGTGCGTAGCAGGTTTTAAAAATAGGTACTAAATGCTACGCGATTTTGTCTAGTGTTTAGGAACAGACAATTTCTGTGGATGATGTTACTTTTGCCGTTCTCTCGACTCAGCCAAGCTGCGCTGTGATAGAAAAATTCTCATTCATCTACGCGGATTGAAAGGGTTATAAAACTTGCGTAGGTGTGTTTTGTCTATTTCGCCAATTGTGCTCTTGTGAGCAATCATCTGGTAAATTAGCTTAAAACTTTGGCCTTGCGCCAGGATAAGGATCTAGCATATTACCTTTAGAAGTAGCATTTTCATTTTAGACACCTAATGCTGAACATTCCTCAAATACTGGCAACTGAAATAAACCTCAAATCCCATCAGGTGCAAAACGCGCTGGAACTTTTGGCGGAGGGTGCAACAATTCCCTTTATTGCACGTTACCGCAAAGAGCGCACCGATGAGATGAATGAAGTGCAACTACGTGAACTGGCTGATCGATATACTTATTTAACAGAACTAGAAGAACGAAAATCGGCGATTTTAAGCGCGATCGCCCAACAAGGTAAACTTACAGATGAACTCAAAGCCAAAATCTCATCCTGCTTACAAAAAACCGAACTTGAGGATTTATACTTACCCTATCGCCCAAAGCGCCGCACCCGCGCCACTATCGCCAGAGAAAAAGGACTCGAACCCCTTGCAGACTTCATCAAGTCGTTAAACATCAAAAATGCTGCAATTGTATCCTTGGAGGAAGAAGCGGCTAAGTATATTTCGGAAACGCAGGGAGTAAAAACAGCGGAAGAAGCGCTCAAAGGTGCTGCTGATATTTTGGCGGAAGAAGTAGCTGAAAAAGCTGAGTTACGTGCGTATATCCGCGACTATCTTTTAGAAGAAGGGGTATTTGTCTCCCGCATCAAAGATGATTATCCTGAAGGTACAACCAAATTTGAGATGTACCGTAACTATCAAATTAGGGTAAAAAATATTGCACCCCACAATATGCTGGCGTTGTGTCGGGGTGAAACGGAGAAAGTATTAAGCTTTGAAATTGCTTTCGATGAAGATACGGTACTTTACTATCTAGAGTCGAAAGAAATTAAAACCAAAGTACGGACAATTCGGGATTTTTATCAAGCAATGTTGAAGGATGCATTCAATCGTTTGATGAAAGTCTCTCTAATGGGAGAGGTTATTTCTGAGATAAAAGTTTATGCAGACATAGAATCAATCAAGACATTTGAAACTAATCTGCGGGAGTTGCTGCTGTCTGCACCAGCAGGGATGAAACCCACGCTGGCGATAGACCCTGGATTTAGAACTGGGTGTAAGGTTGCTGTCCTTGACCAAACTGGACAATTTTTGGAATATCAGGCGGTATTTCCCCACCAAGCGGCTGAACAGCGACTCAAAGCTGCACAAACTGTCAAAAATCTGATTGAAAAGTACAAAATTGAGTTAATCGCCATTGGTAACGGTACAGCGTCCCGCGAGACAGAGGAATTTGTCACGCAAGTACTACAAAATATAGAACGCAAACCAGTTAAGGTGATGGTGAATGAGTCTGGCGCATCTATATATTCTGCAAGTAAAGTGGCGTTAGAAGAGTTTCCCGATTTAGATATTACCGTGCGCGGCGCAATTAGTATCGGCCGCCGTTTGCAAGACCCTCTGGCGGAACTGGTGAAAATCGATCCCAAATCTATTGGTGTGGGACAATATCAGCACGATGTCGATCAGAAGTTGCTGAAAAAGAAATTGGATGACACTGTAGAAAGCTGCGTCAACTACGTCGGCGTAGACTTAAACACCGCTTCCAAAGAACTTCTAACATCCGTCTCTGGAATTACGGCAACAGTTGCCAATAATATTGTCGCTTATCGTAACCAGAATGGAGCCTTTAAAAATCGCCGACAACTGTTGAAAGTTCCGAAGTTGGGGCCAAAAGCTTTTGAACAAGCAGCGGGTTTTCTGCGGATTCGCGGCGGTGACAACCCTTTAGATAATACAGCAGTGCATCCAGAGAGTTATTCTGTAGTAGAAGCGATCGCATCCGATCTAAATGTGCCATTAAATCAGGTAACACAAATTGCCGAAAAGCTCAAAAAGACCAACCTGAAAAAATATGTTAACGATAGCGTCGGCGAACCCACACTGCGCGACATCCTCAGCGAACTAGAAAAACCAGGTAGAGATCCTCGTGCTGAGTTTAAGTATGCCACCTTCAGAGAAGGAATTAAGGAAATCAGGGACTTAAATGTGGGAATGGAACTAGAGGGAATTGTGACGAACGTCGCCAATTTCGGTGCGTTTGTCGATATCGGCGTACATCAAGATGGCTTGGTGCATATATCCCAACTTGCTGATAGATTTGTAGACGATCCCAACAAAATTGTCAAAGTTGGACAAGTAGTCAAAGTGCAGGTGTTAGAAATCAACGAGAAACTCAAACGGATTAGTTTATCGATGAAAGCAGTTAAACAATAATTAGAAACAGCAGATGGCAGTTTATCAAGTTCGATTTATCAATCCTACACTTGGATTAGATCGCACCATTCCAGTACCAGACGATCAATATATTCTCGATATGGCGGAAGATGCTGGTATCCGCCTACCATCTGGATGTAAACAAGGCGAATGTTCTGCGTGTATTGCTAAACTTATTAATGGTCAAGTCGATCAAAGTGAGCAAAAATTTCTGCGCCCCAGCGAAATACAGGCTGGTTATGTTGTTATATCATGTTCGGTAAATCACTTACGATTAAGCCCCGATTTTAATCCACCAGTGA
>NZ_JABXKN010000032.1:0-76321 GCF_017115065.1 Nostoc sp. JL23 | reverse complement strand
CTGATACCTACCCTACTAAGAGTTGAGGGTAGGGACTGCCGCGATACGGTTCAAAGCTTACTTAACTCATAGCGATCGCGGGATGATTTTAAAATTATTGTGGGATGGGCATATTGCCCGTACCTGCTTTTTCGGGCAGACAATATACCATCCAACAAGAGTCATCCTTTGATTGTGCAACGCCAAAATATTTAACCTAATCGCTCTCTGATATTTCGCAATAACCCTCCAATAGCAGTAAATTCGGGAGTGTTATTTAGAGCTTTTAGGGAATTTGTATCAGCTTTGTCAACAATGCTATTGTAGGCATTAATCGCCTGATTAAGCTTAGTTATATTGACCCCAGTCTGATCTCTAACCAAGCCGTCGAGGTTGAGAATTAAATCGGTTGTCAATACAGGATCAGCCCCGGCTAAAACGATGGGAATAACGGTCTTGGCAGCACTAGCATCAACTCCTACTCCCAACACAGTTGCTAAAACAATGGCTGCATTGTTAACTTTATCGGGTGCCCCAGCGATTTTAAAACTAAGATTTTCCCCATTAGTTTTTTTGAGTGTAACCACCTTTGTGATGGTTTCTCCTGATAAACTATTAAGGGTTTGTGCTTGACTTGGAAAATTCCCCAATCCTAAAAGTAGGGGACTAAGACTTAGGGAAATTAGTAAAGACTTGAACTGGCTCATAATGATCTCTATGGATTAGATATAACTATTGTGGTACCACCAATTTGCAAAGAAATAGAGCCATTGGCAGGCAGTGCAGAAATTGAGGTACTTAGAGATGCAATAGCAGCCCCTAGAGTGGAAAAACTTTGTCCCAGACCAGTACCTGTTTGAAGCAAGATCCCACCAGGAACTTGCGCTTGAGTGCTATTCACAATAGTAGGAGCCACCGATGCAATCAACGATGCAACTTCTTGTTGTGTCAAACCGCCAGTTTGTAACGCCACAACAGCATTTTGTCCAGCCGTATTCACAGCTGTTTGAATCGCAGGCGAAACGGTAATTACAAGTGTTCCACTAGCATTAGTTGTGGCTGTAATGTTGCCTGATGTTGTGGCGCCACCGGTTTGAACAGTGACAGGGGTTGAAAAAACGCTAATACTAGCAGCACCTCCGTTATTACCACTAACTGAACCAGCTGTTCCTTTACTTGGACTATCTTGGCTGAGTTGGGCTTGGCTTGGTAACTGCCAAGCACTCAACAGCAGAGGACTCAGACTAAAAGCAAGAATGAAAGACTTGATTTTTCTCATGGTGATTCTCTAGAGATAAGGTATTTATTTAGGCAGGAAATTGAAACCATAGCCGATGCTGATAATGAAAGCAGTACCGCCAGGTGTCCTATCCGTGAGGTCTGAACCTTGAAGTACAATTGTAAGAGGAATAGTTGGAACCGGAACAAAAGAAACTCCAGCGTTTAGACCTACTCCACTCCAAGATGCACCAACACCAACTTGAGGATGAACTTGTAAACCAAATCCTCCAAATACCCCAACACTGTCATTTCCTGGGCGGAAGTTACCGCCTCCCACTCCCACTGTGAGCGCCAATGGCATTTTATTATTAGGATTATTAGGTTGCAACACGGAGACATTTGTAACCGCACCATAGACGGTAGAATCAGCTATTGCTTCATTACCATACTGAGCAAAAGTATTCCAGCCAACTGCGGCGGCAACTTGATTTTTACTACCAGCATAGAGAACACGGTGGGCTTTAAGATCGAAAGTCCCATTAGCACCAAAGTTTTTAATACTACCGTTGTTAAAGGAGACTTCTAAACCGATTAATTTCTGGCTGTCTCCCAAACCAAAACCGACACTTGTACTGCCATCGAAACCTGCATCGCCATTTGCTTCCTTGCGATTTGCTGCCGATGCTGCAAAGAAAAAGTCTCCCATGTTAGCCCCGAAAGCACTAGGAATCCCAAAGCTAAGGCTAGGAGGATAGGTTTGTTTAACACCTGCGCTTCCCAACAAAGGCTTAATTTTTAGGTTTTGGCGTAATTCACTATCATTTAGTGGAGTTTCAGAGCCAGCAGAGGGAGTTGCAGTTTGGGATAGAATCTGGCGATCGCCTTGGTTGGGTGATATCATCAACTGCTGTGCTGGACTCAGATTTGAAGAATTTACTTGAGAGACAAAAATCGCCTTTCGGGTTTGAGTGTTGGCTGATTCAGTTAAAGATGCATTCTGTTGTTTTTTAAAAAAATTGTTAGTTTTTAAAGAAGCAGCCTGTTGTTTTTCATTGAAGATTTTAGGTTTAACGTTAGCACTAAAACCATCACTAATACTTACAGTCTCTAAGTCAGCAACATTATTATTTTTTTGAGATACCAGCAACCTTTGTCTTAAGCTAATCTTTGGTTGTGTATTAAGTCTAGATAGTCTCGATTGAGTCTCTGGATTTTCAGAAATAACCCTATCCGCAGCAACTGCCGATTGGATAGAAATATCTGTCAACATTAGCAGAAAAGTTAACAGGATTTTCCCTGAGTTCCAGCAAGCAGAGTTAATGCTAATCATTTCATAAGTATCACTACCATTAGTAATGTTTTGTGTTTCATGCATCAATGATATTCCTTTTGTAAAAATTATTTACCTAAACACGAGATCAATCTATACGTAAAATTACTATTTGGCAATAGTAATTTTACGCCAATATAGGCAATTGACGGGACTTAGACAAAATAGAATATGAAAAAAGGTTCTAATTCCTAGCTATCTAATTGGTATTTAAGGACTTGAGGCTAGGGGAAACGCACCTTCTTTTCTAATAAAAACTAATAAGCATCTCAAAACTATCTAGATAATCACAAGCCTTGATAATTTGATAAAGAAAACAAATCAACCATGCCCGAAATTATAGCGCTTCTCGAATGGAAGCAATACATTTTGACCTCTCTCCAAACCTGTTTCCTTTTAGAAGCTACGGTGTATACATAAGTCTGAAATAGTTTACTCACCTGGTTTTTCGCGTCATTTTTACCCCACCGTAGCCCTCCCCGTATGTATTGGCTACGGTGTACACACAAGTCTTGTAGAGTTGCGCCACAGGCTTTTGATCCCCCCAACCCCCCTTAAAAAGGGGGGCAAAAAGCTCTCAAAGTCCCCCTTAAAAAGGGGGATTTAGGGGGATCTACAACATTTTGGTTTTGTACAGAGATATGTGTACACCGTAGCCTTGCAAAGGGGAGGGAACTAGATTTTCTTGTTTCCCCCCAATGCATCGGGGGGATTAAGGGGGGTAATTTGACTTGTGTATACACGCCTTAAAAGGAGAGAGGCTTTGATGCTCACTCCCCAACGCTAGCTCTTAAGGGGCTGGGGGTTAAGTCTGTATTTCACGCAATTGAGAACTGCTATATAAATTAGCTTATTTCCAACGAAATAACTCTTTATTAGTAATAAAAAACTTCCTGATTAGGTACAAATAAGTGAATTACTCTTTGAGAGTAAGAAAAATTTTTCACCAGAATATTAAAATGAATTGTTTATAACTCAATACGGTTCAGTTAAGGCTAAAATCTTTTGGCAAAGTCAAGTTTTTTAACGAACCACAGAGGCGCAGAGGGCACTGAGAGAAGAAATAAATGCTTAACTGAACTGTATTGGTTTATAACTCAGTTTATGCTAATGCTAAAACCCTTGCTAAATATATGTTGCTAGCAATCTATGAATAAGTGAGAAATTCTAACTAACTATTACAACTATAAATTAAAATTATCTCTTATATATTTATAACTTATGACTTAGATATAACCATTTCGCAAAATCGGAGTTAATTGTCAGGAAAGTAAGATATTTATACTTAGGTATTAATAAAAACTTATTTAATAAAGTATTTTCTATATATATATACTGCTGTTAACAATGATTAAGAAATTCTGATTAAAGAATATTGCAATACCTTAATTTAATTGCTAAAGTGTTGTGTGACAACAATGCTGATAAGCGCTCGGATCTAAGAGAAGTAGAATCTATGAGCTATACCCATTCAGCTAAGTGTCTTAAGCTTTGACGGATTCAAAACGAGAAATTGCTGCCTCATATAGACAACTATGAGGGATTGCAGATTAACCAAGAAATGTCTCGTTGCTAAAAACTTAGTTTCAGTTTGATTTCAATTGCAATTGATTATTTGTCTTACTTTGTGCCGACAAGTAAGTAGCTCTTGCTTGTGTGTATCGGCAATAACGAAAAGTTCGGTAAGACTTAAATTTTGGAGAATAAAACTAATGGAGATTCAAGGTAAAGTTGCCCTAATTACAGGGGCTTCGCGTGGAATTGGACGAGCGATCGCCATCGAATTAGCGCAACAAGGCATTAAACAGATGATATTGGTAGCACGCGATCGCCGCAAGTTATTGGAGGTAGCCAAGGAAATCGAGGCTATGGGTACAGAAGCTGCGATCGTCGCCTTAGATTTGACTCAAACAATTGAAGTAAATATCGCTGTCGCTCAACTCTGGCGCAATTACGGACAGATTCACCTGCTGGTTAATTGTGCGGGAGTCGCATACCAAAGCTCATTTTTGCAATCTAAAATGCCCCAAGTTCAAGAAGAACTCTCTGTGAACTTGTTAGGAATGTACAACCTCACTAGTTTGATTGCTCGACGCATGGCCAGCCAAAGACAAGGGACAATTGTCAATGTATCGAGCCTGATGGGGAAAGTGGCAGCACCAACGATGGCGACATACTCAGCAACTAAGTTTGCCATCTTAGGATTTACCCAAGCCTTGCGTCAAGAATTAGCTGAACACAATATTCGTGTGATTGCATTACTGCCTTCCCTGACAGACACAGACATGGTGCGCGACTTAAAATTATTTCGCTGGGTGATCCCCATGACTCCTCAACAAGTGGCTAAAGCACTCGTCACCGGAATGCAAAATGATTCATCAGAAATTTTAGTTGGATGGCAAAGTCATTTAGCCGTGTTGTGTCAACGCATTTCCCCTTGGTTATTAGAGCTAATTTTACGAATAGCGACACCGCCAGCACCAAGAAAACAACAGCCGAGTCAAAAACTGAACAAGCTAATCCCGAAACTGAATTTTTTGACCAGAATCCATCGTTTCAGTGATTTATTCTTGTCAAGAACATGATTTTTTGCGTGCCTGCATACATAGCCAGCGCCAAGGTGATTTTGACCAAAAGAATGGGATTCAAGCCTCTCTGCGAGACGCTGCGCGAACGCCCTTCTAGGGCGAATTTTGATTCTTAATATACTTTTTCAATACTTCAATCGGTGCGCCTCCCACAGAGCAAGCAAAGTAAGAAGGACTCCAGAGGTGTTCGGAATGGGGCGAGTCTGTAAATTGTTTCCGGTACATTCTCGAAGATACACCCTTGAGGTGGTTCACTAGTTGAGATACAGAATATTTTGGTGGGTATTCAACCAGTAAATGAACATGATCGCCTTCCCCGTTAACCTCAAGAATACTAAAATCCATTTTCTTAGCTACTTCAAAAAATGATTCAATCAGCACTTCTAGTCGTTGGGCATCAAATATCTTTTTACGGTACTTAGTGACAAAGACCAAATGAGACTTAAGAGATGTAACACTGTGTTTACCGCGTCTATATTCTTTATTCATAGTGGTAGACCAAATGATATAATCTTACTATGAAAGCACGCTATCGTTACCGAATCTATCCGACTGATACCCAACAATTGCTATTGAGCAGGTTGTTTGGGTGCGTTCGTGTGGTGTGGAATGATGCACTTGCTCATTGCAAGACTGAATATCAAACAGGTAACAAGAAGCCGAGTGGTGCAGACTTACAAAAGCTGTTTATCACTCAAGCAAAAAAAACAGATGAAAGAGTTTGGTTATCTGAAGTCTCAAACATTCCTTTGCAGCAATCCTTAAACGACTTAGAACAGGCATACCAAAACTTTTTTAAATCAGGCAAGAAAGAACGTAAGGGTAAGCCTGTCCGGCCTCCCAAGTTTAAAAGGCGTCGGGCTGCTCAGTCTGCTCGTTTTCGCAAAGGTGGATTTAAGGTTTGCCAAACATCGGTCTATCTTGCCAAAATTGGGCAGGTGGAAGTTGTTTGGTCAAGGGCGTTACCTGCCGAGCCATCGTCTGTAACTGTTCTTAAAGATGCAGCAGGACGGTACTTTGTGAGTTTTGTGGTAGAGATTCAATCGTCACCCCTACCACAACTAGACAATGCTGTTGGCATAGATTTAGGTATAACTACTTTCGCTACTCTCAGTACTGGCGAGAAAGTGGACGCGCCGAAACCATTAAAAAAACGTATTGGAAGGTTGCGCCGACTTAGTAAAAATCTATCTCGCAAAATAAGAGGATCTAAACGATACGAAGTAGCCCGTAAGCGCAAAGCTAAACTACAAGCAAAGCTTAAGGACACCAGGACAGACTTCTTGCACAAGTTATCAACTAGGTTAATTCGTGAGAATCAAGCGATTATCTTAGAAGATTTAAACGTCTCAGGAATGCTCAAAAACCGCAAACTATCCAAAGCAATTAGCGATTTAGGATGGCGGCAGTTCAGAACATTCTTAGAAGGAAAAGCCGAAAAATACGGGCGTGAGTTCCGTGTCATCAGCAGATGGGAACCAACAAGCCAAACTTGTTCATGTTGTGGATTTAGAGGCGGCAAACTTGACCTTTCAATCCGTGAGTGGATTTGCTTAAATTGCGAATCTACACACGATAGGGATGTGAATGCCGCGGCTAATATTAAAGCCGCCGGAGGATATTCGGAGGCTCAAAACGGGCGTGGAGGAAAGCGTCAGACTATCGCAAAGGTAGCAGCATCCTGCGAAGCGTCAACCCACCAAGAATTCATACAATTAAGCCTGTTTGATTAGATTGGAATCCTCACGCCTTTAGGCTGAGGAGGATGTCAAAACTCTGAGCAAACAACGCTCGACTTTGTACATTTGGTCAAATTGATATACTCTCACCAAATTAACGCAATCACTATCCAAATCAGCGTTTTTCAGTGCTAGTATCTACTAGTATTTTTGATTCGCTCAGTAAATACCGCAGGTTATCACCTAAACGGGAGGTCGCTTCCATTTGTTTTTCTGTCTGTGTTTAGCCACCAGTTAGAATACAGCGAAATTACTCGTTATGGAAATCTGCACCTCCTTTTTCTCTGTTTAAATTTCTTCAACTTAGGTTTTTATCAGTCAATCATATTTATTCACGCTTTTTGAAGCGCTTTTCTTTACCTAATAGAAAAACTACATAAAATCGCTTCACGAAAAATGGTATAGAAACTCTAATATCAACAACATGACGTTTATAAATACGGTCATTAAATGCTTTTTTTAGCTCAGTTAACTGTGCATTGGTAAAAGTAGCTACTATTTCAGGAGGAATACGAGTAAAAAGCTGTTGCTCGAAAGGGTCTTTTTTGGAAGAGTTTTTCTTTGAATTATTTTGAGACATCTTGCTTTTTACCTGACTAAAACTAAAGTTTAAAAATTAGGACTGTGTTCATAATCCCAGCACTTATCATCACGCCAAACTCTATCAGTGTATTCACATTCTGATTTATCATAAATCCAAGGAATTGATGTAGGGTAAGACAGAGGAGATGTGAGATTCAGAGAAGACAATACAAAGGAAAATATTGTAAAACAACAAATCGATAGAATGATTAAAAATCCTATGACAAACAAGCTATTGCTAAGAGTCCAAAAAGGATATAAACCTTTTTCAGAGCGTAAGCGGTTTTGAGAGCGACGTTCTGAACCTGCTAACAAAACTAGATAAAACCCTAGCCTGGGAATTGGTATTGAAACTCTTATGTCTAAAAAATGACGAGAAGACTTATTATAGCTAAAACCCCTTTTTAGTGCTTCTATTTGCTTATCAGTGAAGGTACTTGCAATTTCTGGATTAATCTGAGAAAAAAGCTGCTCAAAAGTAGGATTAGTGTAATGGGTATTATTCATTTTCTCTGTCTTAACATACATTAATTAATGTTTCGTCACTTGTATCTTTTAATCAGGACATTATGCACAATAAATTCTATTTAAATATAAAGTTATTGCCTCTACCAATAATTCAATATTTTCCAGATTTATTAGCATTCAAGGCAAACATACTATAGCCTGGCTTATGTACCACAAAACTTACAGATAGAACAGTTATAAATATAGTTATTTACCTAATTTGTACATAAAAAAATAAAAGATGAGCGCACTAGTACAACACGGCAGAAATAAACCAATCATTCCAAATCAACGAAACCCCTATGCTGTATTCATTTTTAATTTTTAATTCCGCCTTGCGGTACTAGTGGGAGGTTTTTTGTTTACGCTATCTATAAAATGCCGTTGTCTTTACAGGTCAAAATACTAATAGAGACTACTTGCTAATCCTTGTATGTATACTTAGTTCAACTCAGGTTTAAAATCTTCTTTTAGTTAGTAGATTCGATAAATATCCTGCTTCTATCGAAATACCAATATTCTCTAAAAACTCTAATAGCTTGCTTTGAGTGAAATTACCCCTGTAGTAAAAGCTCATAACTAAGGCTTTTACTGGATTGAACTCTCTGTCGTATCCTGCTGCTAGAGAAGCTAGGTAAGTTTTTCTGCCCTTTGTTGAGTAGTCTTTTTGCTTACAGAACACTACGTTATCAGTTTTCAGTAAGATGTCTTGAACGATTACTTGTTTGTAGCCCTTGAATTGTGAACCGAATAGTAATTTTTCTTCCTACCCCGATTTATCGAAGAGAACAAAGGGATGAGGAGACAAAGAGCTTGCGGCAACGCAATGCGGATTTAAGACCCCTACCACTTACTTTTTGGTGGATTTAAATCAGGTGGGGTTTGAATCTCCATCTGATTTCTCCCCTTGTCTCTTTCTTCAACGAGCAGATACGATTTTTGTTGCAAGATAATTCTTCAAAACATCCTAACTTAATTTTTCAAGATTTTAATAACTGTAATATCACGTAGCTTTAGAAAATAAGGTAAAAAACTTACGGTGTATTTACTTACTAAATCACTTGTCCAATGTAAATCAACATATTGAGTAAAAATAATTTTAAAAAATTACAAATTTAAAAATAATACGTTAAAGATTACAAAACAAACAGAATTAAATATTAAAGCTTACATTCCAATTGAAATTTTATATTAAATCAACATGAATTAAACATCAAAGCTCTCAATTGTTGTTGATTGACTATCTTTTTGCATTTTTTATACAGATAAACTCTTTACATTCTTGAAAACGTATGTTTAATTTGATTCAGTAGAGAGCAAAGGCAAATGCCTAGCTAATACTAAAAATCAACAATGAGTTAAGGTCTAATATCATGGCAGTCGAAAAAACTAATTCTTCTTCAAGTTTGGCAGAAGTTATTGACCGTATCTTGGATAAAGGTATCGTTATAGATGCTTGGGTACGTGTTTCCCTAGTTGGTATTGAATTACTTGCAATCGAAGCTCGGATCGTCATTGCTTCTGTTGAAACCTACTTGAAATATGCAGAAGCTGTAGGCTTAACACAGTCAGCCGCTGTACCTGCTTAATTATTAAGTAGATTCTAGAATATCGAAATTACCTACTAGGTAATTATGATATTCTACTTCCGACCAGATAAATATCAACACAACACTGAGTTAAGGTCTAAAATCATGGCAGTCGAAAAAACCAATTCTTCTTCAAGTTTGGCAGAAGTTATTGACCGTATCTTGGATAAAGGTATCGTTATAGATGCTTGGGTACGTGTTTCCCTAGTTGGTATTGAATTACTTGCAATCGAAGCTCGGATCGTCATTGCTTCTGTTGAAACCTACTTGAAATATGCAGAAGCTGTAGGCTTAACACAGTCAGCCGCTGTACCTGCTTAATTATTAAGTAGATTCTAGAATATCGAAATTACCTACTAGGTAATTATGATATTCTACTTCCGACCAGATAAATATCAACACAACACTGAGTTAAGGTCTAAAATCATGGCAGTCGAAAAAACCAATTCTTCTTCAAGTTTGGCAGAAGTTATTGACCGTATCTTGGATAAAGGTATCGTTATAGATGCTTGGGTACGTGTTTCCCTAGTTGGTATTGAATTACTTGCAATCGAAGCTCGGATCGTCATTGCTTCTGTTGAAACCTACTTGAAATATGCAGAAGCTGTAGGCTTAACACAGTCAGCCGCTGTACCTGCTTAGTTATTAAGTAGATACAATCAAATTAGAATTACTAAAACTATTTCTTTGTGAAGTCAGCTGTGGCAAATTTCCTGGATAACTGATCTCCTTGGGTTCTTTTCTTTACAGTTCGTTTTCATTTATTGCAAATCAGCCTATCTTCATAGAGACTTGGTAGAAGTAATTCTGATTGGTATTCTGTTCTTCGTCGATTATCTTGATACTTCTCAATCAAGATTTATCAAAGGATAAAATGCCAAGAGCAGATATTGTTTGAGCTACATTATCTGGATATTAAGTGTCCATTTAATGTAGTTTATTCCCGATTTTAATAATATTGCGGAGAATCTCATGACGGCTTTAATGGAAAAAATCCGGCAAGAGCATAAGTCGATAGCTGAGGAAGTATCCCAACTATTTAGAGAGACTCATGAATTCTTGTCCGCTACAACAGCAAACAGAGAAGAGCAAGCCAAAAAGCAAGCCCAATATCTGCATCAGTTCCACCAAAACCTACAGCAAACAAACCGCGAGTTTCTCACAGAAACTACTAAAGAAAGGCTTGCTGAAGCTCAAGCTCTCCACCAAGAACTTGAGCAAACAAACCGCGAGTTTCTCACAGAAGCTAATAAAGAAAGGTTTGCTCAAGCTCAAGCTCAAGCAAAGTCTTTGCATGAGTTCTACCAAGAACTTAAGCAAACAACCCACGAATTTCTCACAGAAACTAATAAAGAAAGGCTTGCTCAAGCTCAAGCTCTCCACCAAGAACTTGAGCAAACAAACCGCGAGTTTCTCACAGAAGCTAATAAAGAAAGGTTTGCTCAAGCTCAAGCTCAAGCAAAGTCTTTGCATGAGTTCTACCAAGAACTTAAGCAAACAACCCACGAATTTCTCACAGAAACTAATAAAGAAAGGCTTGCTCAAGCTCAAGCTCTCCACCAAGAACTTGAGCAAACAAACCGCGAGTTTCTCACAGAAGCTACTAAAGAAAGGTTTGCTCAAGCTCAAGCTCAAGCAAAGTTTTTGCAGGAGTTCTACCAAGAACTTGAGCAAACAACCCACGAATTTCTAGCAGAAACAGCAAAGAACAGAACTGAGCAAGCCAAAGCACAAAAGCAATATCTGCATCAATTTCGTCAGGATTTGTTTGTGAGCATTTTTGGCACGCATATTTAGTCATTAGTCAACGCTCTGACCAAGGGAGTTAATACCCTTTCTCTAAATTACAGTTCATTCTCCTTTCCTCCTTGCTCTAGATTTATTTTAGAGAATTGGTAATCTGTTGGCTGACTAGATTAAATAGTAAAACCCCCTAATCTTGCAGTTAAATAACTGGTCAGAAAAGGGGGCGAATTCAACAATGAGTTTTAGTGTAAAAGTTTAGATATTCTATTCTATCTATTAATTTAGTGTTACTGAGTTATCAAGTCTTAAAGTTTTGCTTGAGCTTGGTTTTTGGAATTAACAAGCATTAACTTTTGGCTTGCTAATCTGTTTAACTAGAATAGCATATCAAGTTCCAAATTGCAACATTCTGAGTTTTTTGTCTCGAAAAGCTATTTTTCATCATCGTAATCTATGACTATCACTGCAAATAACAACAAAAGAGCTGTTCTTCGTGTCCGTCCAGGGCAATTTGTCATCACACCAGCGATTGAGCAGGTAGTAATTCGGGCGTTGCGTTATCTCGCATCAGGCTTTGCAATTCACTTACGTGGCCCAGCAGGTACTGGGAAAACAACCTTAGCCATGCACCTGGCTAACTGTCTTGATAGACCAATCATGTTAATTTTCGGAGATGATGAATTTAAAAGTTCTGATTTGATTGGTAGTGAATCGGGTTACACCCATAAAAAGTTACTGGACAACTACATTCACAGCGTTCTCAAAGTCGAAGACGAATTTAAACAAAATTGGGTTGATTCTAGACTAACTCTAGCTTGTCGAGAAGGCTTAACCTTGGTCTATGACGAATTTAACCGTTCACGACCAGAAGTGAATAACGTCTTGCTCTCTGCTTTAGAAGAAAAAATTCTGACTCTTCCTCCCAGTAGTAATCAGCCAGAATATCTGCATGTTCATCCCCAATTTCGGGCTATTTTCACCTCCAACCCAGAAGAGTATTACGGAGTCCATGCGACTCAGGATGCTTTAATCGATCGGTTGGTCACTATTAATATGCCAGAACCGGATGAGCTAACTCAAACCGAGATATTAGCTAATAAAACAGGCATCAATAGACCAGATGCTCACTTAATTGTGCAGTTGGTTAAAGCATTTCGCTTACGTACAGGTGGCGAGAAGACATCAGGATTGCGGTCTTGTTTGGTGATTGCTAAGGTATGTGCGGAACACAATATTTTGGTATCACTAGAAAATTCTGATTTTCGGGAAATTTGTGCAGATGTGCTGTTCAACCGCACTAAGTTGTCTGCTAGCGAAGCCACAACGATTTTCCTAGAATTACTGAACCACGTAAGAGTACTGGCAGTAGAGGAATCGCACAATAGTATCACAGCAGAGGATACAGATGCGATTCGTACAGAAGAGAGCGAAGTGATCGATGAAGGCGGATTTCCAACCATCATCGATTCTAATTTTAGCGATCTTCATCCAGAAGACCCAGAACACCCAGTTGTAGATCACCCTGTTCCCTTCGAGAAGGAAATTTATCAATACCTACAACAGCGCAAAAGTGCAGCATTAGTTGTGATTCAAAAAGAATTCAACCTCAACCGGATCTCAGCAACTAATGCTCTCAATGCTTTAGAGCAAAAAAGCTTAGTGAGTAAGAACAATCGTTTATATACCATTGAAGAGCCGAATTAATTGTGACTACTACCCCACTACACCCAACACGCCCTCAAGTTAACTCAAATAGAGTAGTTCCTACATCTACGCAAGGCTCCACCTTAGCAGATATTCTCGAAAGAGTTTTAGATAAAGGAATTGTGATTGCTGGTGACATTTCTATATCTATTGCCTCAACTGAACTAATACATATTCGGATTCGTCTGTTAATTTCTTCAGTTGATAAAGCTCGTGAGATGGGTATAAATTGGTGGGAAAGTGACCCATATCTCAGTACCAAAGCTCAACGTTTAGTTGAAGAAAACCAACAACTTCAACAACGGCTAGAAAGTCTAGAATCACAGCTACGTATACTCACATCTGCAAATGTGAAAGATGAAGCTACATTCGCAGCCAAGAATCAAGACGATCTCCAGCCCATATACGAAGTAAATGGCCAATTGGAAAAGGATTCCCAAGTTGAGGCTTAATCAGTTTTTGGAAATGTCAAAGCAATCCATGTCCAATTTATACCAAGATTAAGTCGAATTCAATACTTTTAGAAAAGGTAGATAGCATCATGGCAATGGTTTTTACTCCCTCTGAAAAGTCTCCTGATTTGCTACCTACCACTTCTAAAGCTAACAGCAAAGCAGGTTTAGCTCCTTTACTTTTGACTGTAGTGGAACTAGTACGCCAGCTGATGGAAGCACAAGTAATTCGGCGTATGGAACAAAACTCTCTCAGCGAATCTGATTTAGAACGAGCAGGCGAAAGTTTGCAAAAGCTAGAAGAACAAGTTTTAAACTTGTGTGAGATTTTTGAGATTGAACCAGCAGACTTGAATATACATTTAGGAGAAGTTGGTAGTCTTTTGCCATCACCCGGATCTTATTATCCAGGTGAGATTGGGAATCAGCCTTCTATACTGGAACTACTAGACCGTCTTTTAAATACCGGAATTGTTGTGGACGGTGAAGTAGATTTAGGTATAGCTCAACTCAATCTCATTCATCTTAAGTTGCGGTTAGTTTTAACCTCAAGGCCGTTGTAATTACAAATAAGACTTACACAACTGGCACACTATAACAAGAATAGAGGTGGTTAATAGTCCACAATCAAAAGTTAAATCAAGTTGGACTATTGACTCTTGATATCCTCATCAATAAATCTCTAACACTTGCGTAAATTTTGATAATTACTTTAGTTTGAGCATTCTTTAGCATTATGACATTTGGTCTTTACGTATACGGGATTTTTCCTGAGCCAATTCCAGAAACAGTTGCTATTAAAGGATTGGATTCTCAACCTGTCTATAGTCAAGTAATCGATGGATTTACTTTTTTATATTCAGAGGCACAACAAGAAAAGTATTTAGCTTCTCGACGCAATTTAATTAACCACGAAAAGGTTCTAGAACAAGCTATGCAAGCTGGATTTAGAACCTTACTGCCTTTACGTTTTGGATTAGTTGTGAAAAATTGGGAAACAGTATCTACACAACTACTTCAACCATATAAAGAGCAGTTACAAGAGCTATTCCAAAAATTAGCTGGGCGCCGAGAGGTCAGCGTTAAGATTTTTTGGGACAGTAAGTATGAATTAGAGGCCTTGATGGAGTCTCATAAAGACTTGAAAAAAAAGCGAGACCAAATGGAAGGAAAGGCATTAAGTATGGAGGAGGTGATTCACATTGGACAATTAATTGAAAATAATTTAGCAAGTCGCAAGGAATCAATCATTCAAGTGTTTTTTGATGAGTTAAAACCATTGGCAGATGAGATGATCGAAAATGCTCCAATGACAGAAGACATGATTTATAACGCTGCCTTTTTGATTCCTTGGGAACAAGAAACTATATTTAGCGAACAAGTCGAAGCGATTGATCAAAAATTTGGTGAACGTTTACGCATTCGCTACAACAACTTTACTGCACCTTATACTTTTGCTCAAATTGCTTCATAGGAGTCAAGATTATGCTAGGGAAAATCTTACTATTACCAGTCATGGGGCCAATTAGTGGACTTATGTGGATTGGAGAACAAATTCAAGAACGTACTAATACTGAATTTGATGCTCAAGAAAATCTCCATAAACAATTATTGAGTCTGCAATTAAAGTTTGATATGGGCGATTTTTCTGAAGAAGAATTTGATGCCCAAGAAGAAGAACTTCTCTTGAAAATTCAAGCTTTGGAATTGGAAGAAGAGTCTCGCCTGGCTCTAGAAGCTGAAGATGAAGAAGATGAATATGAAGATTATTCAGTGCAATCTGAGTTTATAGATGTATCTGAAGAGAATGAAGTTTACCAAGAGAAAGACGTATTTGTAAAAGAATACGAAGATAATGAAAATCTAGTTTTATCACCATAATAACTAGTCATCATGATCTGTATATACTTATAACGGATGAAAAAGCTAGAGGCTAAAGGTAATAAATTAGTTTTTGGTTAAGCACTGGATACTAAGCTTCTGACTACAAAAGTTAATTTATTTACCTCTAGCTAGTTAATCTAGAAAATTAAACAATTAATAACCCGCTTTCGCGGGTTAGTTGTTTACTTTTTGTTCTTACTTTCAACTAATTTGGCAAGGCTTGAGAGCTTAGTATTCAATATCAAAAGCCTTGTAGTTATTAGTTTCAAAGAAGATTTTTGGACGCGCTACTGGAGGAACTCTTAACTCAGAACCACGTAAATGCTTAATATTCTTGTCTGTCGCATCTATCTGGCTTTGGAGTGTAGATAAATCTTTTGTAAGTAGCACTTTTCGCTGCTCAATAAAAACTAACTCTTGCTTAATCCTTTGTTTTTCTGTGATTAGCTTATAAAGCTCTAATTGATTAGATGCCTCAGATTGATTACGAGGCATTGTGCTAATTTTTGGTCTGGTTATTCCTTGGCTACGTATTCTTCTCATGGTGTTAACCTGTATATTTGATAGCATTATAACTAAGATTTTAAGAATGTAAATAGTTTTATAAAAATCAGCATTTTTTTTATTTATATGCCAAGATGATTGTTTTAGTTACTGTGGATTAAATTGCCTAGTTTTTTATCTGGTTAAAATCATGCGATCGCAGAATTTCTACACTTACGCATTTTTCAATACTCATGATTTACCTGTGGATTTGCCATCTGGCAATCTGGGTGAATTATTCTTAATTAATGGCAAGAATATTTCAGCTGTTGTAGAACCTGGAATATCTTTAGAATCAAGCCAAAATGACGATGAGCAAGTCATAAAAATGGTTTTAGCCCACGATCGCGTTATCTGTGAGCTATCTCGTCAGATGACAGTTTTACCTTTGCGTTTTGGCACTTATTTTCTTTCTGAAGATACATTGCTAAACCATATAGAATCCCATGCTCAGGAATATCAAGATAAACTAAATAACATTCAAGGAAAAAACGAATACACTTTAAAGGTCATGCCCCAAAAAGTTGAAGAACTTGCCAAGGCATCTGGGACAAATGGCAGAGATTATTTTTTAGCCAAGAAACAATACTATGAACAGCAGAAAAGCTTTTTTGCTGCCCAAAATGAGGAAAAATCTTATCTAATTAATTTAATTACAGAAACTTATCAATCATCTGCGATCGTTCAAGATCATGCAGAAGAAGTACGGTTTCATCTTTTAGTCGATCGCCAGAATAAAGCTTTACTTTTAGAACAAGTATTAAGCTTGCAACAAAAATGCCCTCATTGGACTTTAATCTTGGGAGAACCTCTTCCTCCTTATCACTTTATTTAATTATTACTCACAAGTTTTTTCAGGGATTTTTTAATTATGAACTACTATGATTCGTTGCATCTACTTATGTTTAGTGGCAAGGGTGGAGTTGGTAAAACTACCATTTCTTGCAGTTTTGCACGTTATTGGGCGCGAAAGTTCCCTCAAGAAAAAATTCTGTTAATTTCTACAGATCCTGCACATTCTTTAGGTGATGTATTGCAATCAGAAGTTAAAGATATTGCTTTACCATTAACAGATTTACCTAACTTGAGTGTTCAAGCGCTGGATGCTCAAAAACTATTATTGGCATTTAAAGCCAAATATAGCCACTTTTTAGAAATGCTGGTAGAGCGTGGCAGTTTAGCTGATGGAGGCGATTTAGCACCGGTATGGGATTTAAACTGGCCTGGCTTAAATGAATTAATGGGATTGCTAGAAATTGAACGTTTACTGTCTGAAAAAAAGGTAGATCGTGTAGTTATAGACATGGCTCCTTCTGGACATACCTTAAATTTATTAGGCTTAAAAGATTTTTTAGATGTTATTTTAAATTCCTTAGAATTGTTTCAAGAAAAACATCGGGTAATCACTAAAAGTTTTAAAGGCAGTTATACGGCTGATGAAGTCGATAACTTTTTAGTAGACATGAAAACCGAATTAGCAGAAGGCAGACGCTTACTGCAAGATGAAAAATTTACAGGTTGTTTGGTGGTAGGTATTTCTGAACCCATGTGTTTTTTAGAAACTGAGCGGTTTTTAAATAGTTTAGAAACTTTAGAAGTTCCTTATGCCGGATTATTCATCAATCGAATTTTGCTAAATTCGGAGCTAGAGCCAGATCGTTATGCTGAACAGCAAAATCTCCTGAAAAAATACTTAGAACTTAGCCCTAATCACCCTGTTTTTATCTTACCGCAGCAGAGGGTAGAACCCTTGGGCGACGTGGCTTTAGATTCTCTAGCAGCCCAAATTAAACAAATAGAAAGTGTTGAACTTGCTCTACCACCACTGATTCAATGGCCTGCTAAAGTTTTACCTAGCTTCCATGATTTTCTCAATGAAGGATGCAAATTAATTATTGTTGGTGGTAAAGGAGGTGTAGGTAAAACGACAGTAGCAGCCGCTATCGCTTGGGCTTCTTCCCAACAACATCCAGATAAAAATATTCGGGTCATTTCTATAGACCCAGCGCATTCTTTAGGAGATGCTTTTGGGAAAAAATTAGGACATGAGCCTATATCTTTAGCATCTAATTTGACTGGCCAAGAAATTGATGCTCATCAAGTTTTAGAAAAGTTCCGCGTAGATTATCTTTGGGAATTAGCGGATATGATTAGTGGTGAAGGTTCGCAAACAGATACAACATATAATGTTGCTTATGTTCCAGAGGCATGGCGGCAGATTATGTCTCAAGCTTTACCAGGTATTGATGAGATGCTAGCCCTAATTACTGTGATGGATTTATTGGACAGTAAGCAGCAAGATTTAGTTATTTTAGATACAGCACCAACTGGTCATCTTCTCCAATTTTTAGAAATGCCATCGGCTTTAGGTGATTGGTTATCTTGGATATTTAAATTGTGGATAAAATATCAAGATGTTTTGGGTAGAGTTGATTTTATTGGACGCTTACGACATTTACGCCAACAAGTTGTACAAGCGCAAAAGAATTTAAAAAATCCCCAACATACTCAATTCATTGGTGTAATTCAGTCGGAAGTGGCAATCATATCTGAACATATACGTTTAACAGAGTCTCTAAAAAATATGGATGTTAATCAGCGTTATGTAGTTCAGAATCGTTACAGTCGAGAGGTAGAAATTGATGGCAGTCTCTTTCCAGAACAAACTATGATTCGGCTACCTGGTTTACCCCGTTCTGTGGAGCCTATGGCCCGGATTCAGGGAGCGGCAAATCTTTTATTTGAAGTTGAGGAATTAACTAAAAATAAAATATAAATGTGACAAAAGCAAAGTAAATTTTTCAAGATTCTTGGAGTTATTGTATGGCTGATTTATTTAAGGGATTTGAACAGTTCATTGAATTAGTTAAGACTTTAGAAGAAAAAGTAGAAAAGGGAGAAATTAAGACGGATTTCCAGATTAACTCCCGTTCTATGAGCAATATTCCTCGGTCTGGGAATATGCCGCGTCCTAATAATATGGCTAACGATATTGGTACAAGCCGTATCCACACCCAACCCTCTCCTAATTCTGATGCAGGGAATGGAGCTACACCTGACATAGTTGCACCACCTGATGCCCCTTCTGGTAATGCTTTGAAAGATATCGGAGGACTTAATGAGATTCTCAAAGAACTCAAAGAACTCATCGCTATTCCCTTAAAACGCCCTGATTTGCTAGCTAAACTGGGGCTAGAACCAACCAGGGGTGTACTTTTAGTTGGCCCTCCTGGTACTGGTAAAACCCTGACTGCGCGTGCTTTAGCTGAAGAACTTGGCGTTAATTACATTGCTATTGTGGGGCCGGAAATCATCGGCAAATACTACGGTGAAGCCGAGCAAAGACTGCGCGGCATCTTTGAGAAAGCTGCTAAGAATGCTCCCTGTATTATCTTCATTGATGAAATCGATAGCCTAGCTCCAGACCGCAATTCTGTAGAAGGTGAAGTGGAAAAACGCGTTGTGGCTCAACTGTTGGGTCTGATGGATGGTTTTTCTCACAGTCCAGGTGTGATTGTTCTGGCTGCGACGAACCGCCCCGACCATCTTGACCCAGCTTTGCGTCGTCCTGGACGATTTGACCGCGAAGTGCAGTTTCGGATTCCAGATGCTAAAGGACGCAGAGATATTCTGGAAATTCTCACCCGTGCGATGCCTTTGGATGAGACGGTTGATTTGGACTTCATCGCCGAAGGGGCTGTGGGATTTGTGGGAGCTGATTTGAAAGCCGTTTGTCAAAAAGCTGCTTACACAGCTTTGCGCCGTCAAGTTTCTTCGATTGAGGGACAAATTCCCGAAAATATGACGGTTAACCAAGCTGACTTTTTACAAGCACTCAAAGAAATTAAGCCGGCTGTGTTGCGGAGTGTGGAAGTGGAAGTTCCACATATCGCCTGGGAAGATATTGGCGGTTTGGATAAGATTAAGGAAACCCTACGAGAATCAGTGGAAGGAGCGCTTCTCTATCCAGAACTTTACCTGCAAACTAAAGCACTAGCGCCCAAGGGAATCTTATTGTGGGGACCACCGGGAACAGGTAAAACTTTATTAGCCAAAGCTGTTGCTTCCCAAGCTAGGGCGAATTTTATTGGTGTCAATGGCCCGGAACTACTCACCCGTTGGGTAGGTGCGAGTGAACAGGCAGTGCGGGAATTATTTGCTAAGGCGCGTCAGGCAGAGCCTTGTGTAATATTTATTGATGAAATTGATACTTTAGCCCCAGCACGCGGCAGTTACAATGGTGATTCGGGAGTGAGCGATCGCGTAGTCGGTCAATTACTGACTGAGTTGGATGGTATAGAAGTGGGAAGCACTATCTTGGTGATTGGGGCGACGAATCGACCTGATGCCCTTGACCCAGCTTTGTTACGAGCTGGACGCTTGGATTTACAGATGAAGGTAGATTTACCAGATTTAGCTAGTCGCTTGGCAATTCTGCAAGTCCATAGTCAAGGACGACCCCTGGAAGATGTGGATTTAGACTATTGGGCAGAGATGAGCAAAGACTGGAATGGTGCAGATTTAACTTTACTGTGCAATCAAGCGGCGGTAGAAGCAATTCGGCGTTTCCGCTCTCAAGGATTGACAGAGCCTTCTGATATCAGGATTACTACTGATGATTTCAATTATGCTTATCAAGTTCTAACTCAACAGCGTCCAGATTAATTTTTTGGCAATCCGTCAAAAAGGTGCAGGGTTTCATACTTAAGAGTTAAAAGGAAAAAAGTAAATAGACCATGCGGTAGGGGCGCAAGGCCTTGTACCCCTACGACAGGTGTGGTTCCAATACTTGTCGGGTTTTGAGGAAAAGGGGAAAGAATAAACCTTTAACCCAAACCCAGTAACCTTTTCCCCAAACCAAATTCCAGTTTAAAATCCAAAACCCGAGCAGTATTGATTGGGCGTGGTTCAAATAGATGAAAACTGCTGTAAGATCCCCCCGCCTGCGAGGGGATCTTCAGAATATTAAAACGTTAACCGAACTGTATTGAGAGAAAAGAAGTGCATATTTGCATTCACTCCTGATACCAATTCACGAAAATCTTGATACAAATAAAGCATCCAAAATAAAATCCCAACCTGTAATAGAAGCAACAATTGATGTATTGAGTGTTTCAAGACGATTGGGGGAAGTACATGTAGAAGCTAGTACCGCGATCGCACTCTAAAAAAATATTGCCTTTTAGCTGTTTGACTAGGTTTTTCACAATTCTTAACCCTAAAGAGTCGTTATTTTCCCAATCTAATGTTTCGAGAATGCCAACACCAGTATCTTTAACTGCTAAAATTAATTGATTTTCTGAGGATTGTTCCAGAGAAATTGTAATCTTTCCTTTCTTTTGTTCGGGAAATGCATATTTTAGACAATTAGAAACCAATTCGTTAATTATCAATCCGCAGGGAATTGCTGTATCAAGGGGCAATTTGATGCCATTCATTTCTATATTAGGAACAATATCTTTTTGACTGATTCCATAGGAGCGAAATAAGCTATCTGTCAGACTTTTGATGTAGTTGTCAAAGTTGATTTCATAAATATCTGCTGACTGATACAGTTGCTCGTGAATCAAAGCCATTGATTGTACACGATCTTGAGACTCTTTAAATAGCATCAAAGTTGTTTCATCACCAGAGCGTCTAGATTGCATCCTCAGCAAACTGGAGATAATTTGCAGGTTGTTTTTTACCCGATGGTGAATTTCTTTAAGTAAGGTTTCTTTTTCTTCTAGCGATCGCTGAATTTGTTCTACTGCTTTTTTGCGCTCGCTAATATCAGACAATCGCACCAAATTAACAGCCTTACCTGCTACGGTAATTTGTTGAGCTGCTAAATTTCCCCAAAAGAAATTACCTTTGCGGCTAGCATATTCGATTTCCCGACTCCACCAAGATTTGTGATTCACTTCCTGTACAATCTCATCCAATTCTTGAGGAGTAAATTCGTAACGTTGTAGTGTATTCCCCTGAATATTCATTAATTCTTCCTTTTCTGAAACCTCAAACAACTCAACTGCACGGCGATTGCAATCAAAAATCAATTGGGTATCGCTGTCTACTAAAAAAAGAGCATCGGCTGATTCGTTAAAGATTGCTTCTCGCAAATCACGATGGTGATTAACTTCTGATTCAATTTCTTTGCGAATAGTGATATCTGTCAGAGTTCCTATATAGCCGATAAGCGTGCCACTGGGGTTGGTTTCGGGTACTATCTGCATATAGAACCAGGTGATGCAACCATCTGGACGCAAATATCTGACCTCTTGCCGACAAGTTTCGTGTAGCCTACATCTTTGTTCGCAGGGGTCAGAGCAGTCCATCAACAGGCGATCGCAGTCTTCTAAATGTATATTTTCTAACCAGCCTTTTCCCAATGCTGCTGCTGTTGGTTTACCCATCATCAGACCCCAGCGCTCGTTGACGTAGATACAATTACTATCAGCATCAAGGCGTAAAATAGCAACTGGTGCAGCTTCTGTCAAGGTAGCATAACGGTGTTCACTCTCCCGCAGAGCTAACTCTACTTGTTTGCGATCGGTAATATCATAGTTAATGCCAACCATCCGCTGTGGTTCACCCTGCTCATTGCGTTGGACTAGAGCAGAGGCTTTGATAAAGCGGATACTGCCATCGCTAAGAATAATCCGAAACTCTGTATCAAATTCTTTTACTCCCAGTACAGCTTCTTGAAAAGAAGTTTCTGCTAGAACCAGATCATCTGGATGAAGCCTATTTACCCAGTCTTGATAGACTGCAACTGTATCAGAGCTTTGTAAATCATACAGTTCATACATTCGGTCATCCCATTCCGCATCCTGGATCATATCCCAGTCCCAGATACCAATATTGGCTGACTTGAGCGCCAAGGTCAATCGATCTGAAAGGTTGCGTAGTTGTTCTTCAGTTTGCTTACGTTTGGTGATATCAAGGATAGTGCCAATTAATTGACATGGTTGACGATTAATATCTAAGATGAATTCGCCTTGTGATAGTAAATAACCTAAACTTCCATCCGCACGATAAAAACGATACTCTATTTCATAAGGCTGCCCCCGTTCCATTGCTTGTAGCAAAACAAAATCACGGCGATCGCGATCGTCTGGATGAATACAATGGAGCATTTCGTTGTAGCTTGGTGTACCAGACTCAGGATTACGACCAAATATGCGAAATACCTCTTCTGACCAGATTAATTGTTGCGTTTGTAAGTCCATTTCCCAACTACCCAAATTCGCAATCCGTTGTGCAGATGCGAGGTTAGCCGCATTTTTGCGGAGTTGAGCTTCAATTTGTTTTTGCTGGGTGATATCTTTGGCAATCCCCACACCGCCGATAATTTGTCCTTCCAGATTACACAGGGGTTTAACCGATAAAGCAACAGGGAAGCGCGAACCGTCTTTACGAATGAAAGTCCATTCTACCTCGCAACTATCTTGCTGGATTTTCACCATAGATAAATCTCCAAAGGGAATTTCCCTGCCCATCTCCCGCGAGAGTACATCTGTCCGTTGTTTGAGTTCCTCTGGGTCGTGAAAAGTGTTTGGTGTTAACTTACCAATAACCTCATCGGCTGTATAACCCAGCATCTTCTGGGCAGCCAGGTTAAAAGTTTGAATTATTCCCTCGGAATTGGTAGAAACGATCGCATAATCTATGCTAGCCAAAATAGACTGTTTTAATCTGGTAACGGCTAATAATGCTGCTTCCGTCTGCTTCCGTCTGGTAATATCCGTTGCCGAGCCACTCATACGAATGGCATTGCTGAATTCATCCCACAATGCCTGACCCCGGTCTAATATCCATATATAAGAGCCATCTTTGCATTTTATCTGGTATTCTTCTTGGAAAAAGGGTGTTTTATGGGCTAAATGGTCAGCCAGCACCTTCATAACGCGATCGCGATCGTCGAGATGAATTCGGCTTGACCATGCTTCAAAATTGTGGATAAGTTCATTCTCAGCGAAGCCCAGCATTTCTTCCCAACGAGCCGAAAAGAAAACTTGACTAGTTTTGATGTTCCAGTCCCAGATACCATCATTGCTGCCTCGTAGTGCCAAATACCAACGTTCTTCACTTTCCCGTAAAGCCGCCGTGCGTTCTTCAACTCTGGCTTCGAGTTCTAGATTGAGTTGTTGCAATGTCCGTTCTGCAAGAATTTTATCGCTAATATCTACACACGAGCTGATGTAGCCAAGAAACTCTCCTTCACTGGTGAAACGAGGAGTGCCTGTATCCAAAATCCAACGATATTCTCCATCAAAGCGTTTGAGGCGATATTCCATTTGAAAATTTTCGCGGGCATCAAAGGCATTGACATAAGTATCTAAACAATCTTGCAATTCATCAGGATGTATTCCTTGCGCCCAGCCATCGTCTACCTCTGCTTCTAAGGTTTTACCAGTAAATTCCAACCAGGTTTTATTGAAGTATTGACAAGCTTTATCTAATCCAGCCATCCAAATCAGCACCGGAGCAGTATCAGCCATCTGGCGAAAGCGTTGTTCGCTCTCTCGGAGGGCTGCTTCTACCCGTTTTCGTTCTTGTAGTTCTGCCTGTGCTTGCTGATATGTACTCGCTTGCTGAATGGCGATGGCTATTTGCACGGCCAACTGATCCAACAAGTCCAATTCAAATGACCGCCAATGACGGGGTACAGTACATTGGTGGGCAATTAATAATCCCCATAATTTATTTGTCACCAGAATAGGTACTATCAGACAGGCTTTGACTTGAAATTGCTCTAGTAGCTGCAAATGACAAGGCGTTAAGCCTGCCTGATTTATATCGTCAATCGCCCGTTTTTTTCCTTTGTGATAGTCTGCTCCGGCACCCTTTTTAAAGCAGTTATCTTGAATTTGCGCTCCCATAGCCACTGTCCAACCCGGAAGTATGGACTCCGCCACTATAGTCCCGCTCATATCAGGCTGAAATTGATAGATCACTACCCTGTCTGTCTGAAGAAACTGGCGCACTTCTGCGGCTGTAACAGTCAAAATTTCTTCTAGATCGAGGGACTGACGAATCCGTAAAGCGATCGCCGCCATCAGTTGTTGTTGTTGCCGACTTTGTTCTAACTGTCGGGTCAGCAGCATCAGTTCCACTGCATGATGAATGGCACTTTGCAAGATTTCCGGTGTCAGATAATTTTTCACCAAATAATCCTGAGCGCCTTTTTTCATGGCACGGACAGCGATTGTTTCGTCCCCTTGTCCTGTGAGCATGATGACGGCAGATTGGCTATTATTCAGGTTTTCTCTCAGGTTTTGCAGAAACCCTAATCCATTGTCATCGGGCAATAAATAATCCAGCAAAATCACATCTGGTATCTGTTGCTGACACCATGTCATCGCCTGTTTTGCTGTCTGAAATTCCAAAATATTATGTGTATACAATCTATCCTGTTGCAAATACTGATGATATATCTCCCGATCTTCGGCACAATCATCAATTACTAGGATGGTTAGGTGGGAACGATGACTCATAAATCACACATATAAACGCGATCGCATTTCATCAAAAAATTGAAATTCTCTATTTGCCAAATTCAAAAGTTTTCTGATATCGAGTCAACCCTGAATAGGGTATTAAAAACAGAGTAAATAAAATTCCTGAAGTATTAATACTGACACAAGTCTCTATAAAAAAGTTGTATCTCAAGTTTTCAGTACGGTGGATAATATGTACCTTTTTTTACAATTATTCAGAACGTTTGGAAATAAAAATTAAAGTTCTTCAAGCAACTGGGTTGGTTGCTCCATCTGCTTTTTGGATAGTGCGCTATTTCGCTAAAGGAAAAATAAACGCTCACTAATACTATAAACTACAAATATTTCAAGCGATTTTCCCCACCCAAACAAAAGGGAAGTATACTAAATGCAAGCATCTTGGAAAAGCTACTAGTAAAGCTTACCTCATGGCAGTTGAGCAAGTAACTACGAAAACCAAGATTCAAGGACTGTAACAATCTGTAGATACTTTAGTACAAGGATTAGGGTATTTAATAGAAGAAGGTGAAAAATATAAACAAGATTAATTATTTGTGTTCGTGAATATTATGACTTTGTTGGCAAAAGTTGGCAAAATATAATTTAACAATTGGACTGCCAATCAAAAACCGTTTCTTTGAAAAATGTTGGGTTTGGATTTAACTTCGTTCTACCTAACCTAGTAAATAATCAGAGTTTCAGTAATTCTCTAACAAAGTCATATTATTTGCAAACAACTATTTTTTTCCCAAGTCAAAATACTAAAACAGTTAATACATCTCAAGTAATGACAAAAATCTTAGTAATTGAAGATCAGGAAGATATCCGTAGCGTTATTGTAGAAATGCTGACTGCCGAAAATTTCTATGTTATGGATGCAGAGAACGGACAAGTTGGCATTCAATTACTACAAGCAGAAATTCCAGATTTGATTATCTGCGACATTACAATGCCTAAGTTAGATGGATATGAAGTTGTTAGTTGGTCTCGTGAAAATCCAGAAACTGAAGCAATTCCTTTCATATTTCTGACAGCTAAAGCTTCTCAAAGTGATATTCGCCAAGGCATAGAATTAGGTGCAGATGATTATCTAATTAAGCCGTTTACAAGAGCAGATTTACTGGGGGCAATAACAGCGAGATTTGAAAAGCAAGAAATAATTAATAGACAAACTCAAAGAAAAATAAGCAAATATTACAACTACATTACTCAATCAACTAGCAATGAGTTATGTAATCCTCTTCAGGAAATTATGTCTATTTCCAAGAAGCTGATAGATAACTATGACTTAATGGATAAAGATGAAATACTAAAAAATCTCAAAGAAATTTCTAGTTTAAGCGAAAGATTACAGGAAAAAAATCCAAATAAATTATGAATACACTCAACCATAAAATTAATTATGAATCCTATCAAAATTTTAATAGTTGAAGATGAGCAGTTAGTTGCTGATGACCTGAGAGAAACTCTAGAATACTTGGGGTATAAGGTCCCTGCCTTAGTTGCATCAGGAGAAGAAGCTATTTTAATAGCAGAAACTTTGCAGCCTGACTTAGTACTAATGGACATCAGGCTAGAGGGCGAAATGGATGGAATAGAAGCCTCTTTAGAAATCCAGTCTCGCTTTAATTTGCCTGTAGTTTACTTAACTGCTAATGCCGATCGAGCGACATTAGATCGAGCGAAGATTTCCCAACCTTTTGGTTATATCTTAAAACCATTTGATGAAAGAATACTAGCTACCACAATTGAGATTGCTCTTTCCCGACACCAAGCAGAGATTGGAGTTAAGAAAGCGCTGGTTGCTGCCAAAACTAGTCAGCAAATTGCTGAGTCCAAAAGCCAGATAAAATCTCAGCACTTTTATATGGCAGCACATGAATTTCGTAACCGCTTGACTACAATTCAGCTTAGTACTGAAATGCTGAAGGCCTATGGCGATCGGATGTCAGAGCAAAGAAAACAAAATCATATCAATGGCATTGATTCTGCCACGCATAGCTTGACAAATCTTTTAGAGAATATACTCACACTAGGTAGATCCGAATCTAACAGTTTTGTATTTAACCCCATACCAATAGATGTGGTAACTTTCTGTGCAGAAATAGCCGAATCTTTACGGTTGACACTTAAAGAGCAGTATGAAATTAGCTTTTTGGCAGATGCCGAAAGTTGTATTGCCTGTTTAGATGAACAGCTACTATGGCATTTACTAAATAACTTACTTTCCAATGCAATAAAGTACTCTTCAAAAGGTAGTACAGTCTCGTTATCGCTAACTTGCCAAGAGAATAGTGTGTGTTTTCAAGTAACAGACCAAGGAATAGGGATTCCAGCAGAATCTCAAGCTAAACTATTTGAACCTTTTCAACGTGCTAGCAATGTTGCTACAATTCCAGGTTCAGGATTAGGGCTAGCAATTGTTAAGCGATGTGTGGATCTGCACAAAGGTAAAATATACCTAGATAGTACGCTAGGTAAAGGAACAAGTTTTCTAGTTAGACTTCCATTGAAAGTAGATTCTGTATCTGTTTAATTATGATTGATAAATCAATTGATTACTTAACAAAAATTAACTATAAGTTTATTCAATCTTAATTAAGATTACCTGAATTAATAAAAATTAAATGGCATATTTGGAAATTCTGTCTCTCTAGATAAGTTTATCGAACTAAATTTTTCAAAAATTAAACTATATTTCTGTATTTTTATTGACAAAGGGCAACAGTATACACTAGTATAAATAATTCACTTGTCCCTAATTGAAAAAATTGAATACAATTGATGTCAATTAATTATTGAATTGAATAAATTTCTGATATCAGCATGGCTAAACGATCTCTCCAAGCTTCAGATGAAGGTATTAGAAAAGCCAAGCAGGCTTTTAATTATAAAGGTTGGACACAAGAATATCTTGCAAAGCAAGTTGGTTTAGACAGTCGCCAACCAATTTGGAAGTTTTTTACTGGCAAACCTGTTGCCCGCCAAATATTCCATGAAATTTGCTTGAGTCTAGCACTAGAGCCAGAAGATATTATTCAAAGACTGGAATTTGAACCAGATGAAGACTTAGCATCTCAGCAGATACTAGAAAGTAGAAATTCTACCACCATTGACCCTTTAGTCATTAAAATACGTGCTGCTCACTCGGAAAAAATTCAAAACCAATGTGGTACGATGCGGTTGCTAGATGTTGCTCGGACTGTAGAATTAGATGAATTATTTGTTGAAGTAAATGTAGTAGAAGAAATTAACAGTCAAAGATGGTTAGATATTTCAGATTTACAAAAATTTGATAATAAAGTTTTGGATAAATTTGACTCCGAGGAAGTTAGTACTAAGAGGATTGCAGGTTTACAAGCTATTGAGAAATCTTCCAAAGTTATCGTACTTGGAAAGCCAGGAGCAGGAAAAACTACTTTTTTACAATCAATTGCTATCCTTTGTAATCAAGGTAAATTTCAGACTCAAAAGGTTCCCATTTTTATTAGTCTGAAAGATTTTGCCGAAAACATGGATTATGATGATAAAAATTATTTATTAAGCTATTTAATTCAAGAATTTAGCATTTGTAAAATAACTCAACAAGAATTAGAATATCTACTTCATGAAGGTAAAGCTTTAATTTTGCTAGATGGTTTGGATGAAATTGCCGATAAAAATAGTGATAGAATCAATAAAGTAATTAGCAATTTTTTGGATATTTTTTATAAAAATATAGTAATTATTACTTGTCGGATTGCATTTAGACATCAAAAATTTAAAGGGTTTGCCGAAGTAGAAATTGCTGAGTTTACAAAATTACAAATTTCAACTTTTGCTAATAAATGGTTTGCAGCATTTGCTAACAATAATCTCCGATTAAGAAAAACATTAGCGTCTAAATTTATTGATACAATAGCGCTTCCCGAAAATCGGCTGGTTCAAAACCTAGCATCTACACCTCTTTTACTAAATTTGACTTGTTTAGTTTTTCAATATCTAGGCGATTTTCCTACTAAGCGTTCCGAAATTTATCAACAAGGATTAGAGTTATTACTGGTACGTTGGGATGAAGCAAGAGGTATAAAAAGAGATGAAGTTTACCGTAATTTAACTTTAACTCAGAAAATTAAATTGCTTAGTTATATAGCTGCTATTTCTTTTGAAACAGGTGATTACTTTTTTGAAGAAAGCAAAATTTGTCAATTAATAGCTGACTATCTTTATTTGTTACCCAATGCACCGACTGATATAGAAGATTTACAAGTAAATAGTAAAGCTGTACTTCAAGCAATTGAATTACAGCATGGATTATTAGTTGAACAAGCTAGAGGGATTTATTCTTTTTCTCATTTAACATTTCACGAATACTTCACGGCGAGGAACTTTGTTGCTAATGGCGATCAAAAAACATTAGAACAAGTTGTCAATCATTTGTTTGATAAGCGGTGGCGTGAAGTTATTTTGCTTACATCTGAAATGCTCAGATCGTTTGATAACTTATTCCAGTTAATGAAGCAACAAATTGAGAAATTAGCTGTTAGCGATGAAACATTAAAGAGTTTTCTGACTTGGGTAATGCAAAAGTCTTCAACAGTTACCTCAGATTGTCATCCATCTGCTATCCGTGCTTTTTACTTTACCCTCGTCCTCCCTCCTCATTATTTTTTATCGCGTAACCAAACTCTAGCTATATCTTTAGATAACCATCTTGCTGGAAAATTAGCTAATGATTTAGCTTTAGATTTAGCTTTAATCCATATCCTTGCTGTTAGCCTAGCTTTGACTCCAGAGATTTTTTGCAAGCGGATCTCTGCTATGAAATTAGCTCTTGACATTGATTATTTGTTACAAGATCATTCATCTTTATATGAATCTCTGCAAAGCCTCAAAAATGAATTGCCTAGTTCACAACAAGATAGAGAAATATTAAAAACATGGTGGCAATCTAACGGGCAATCATGGACTACACAATTAAACGAAGCGATCGCAATTCACAGACAGATGGGTTATGATTGGCAATTCACTGAGGAACAGTTGCAGTTAATTCAGCAATACTGGGAGGCAAACAGTTTACTAGTATATTGCTTCAGCACTGCTAATAATGTTACTCCTAGCTTACGAGAGATGATTGAAGAAACTTTGATTTTACCACCAGATACACAGCGATCGCACTGATTAGATAAGCTAAAGTTATCTTTTATAATACACATGGAGAATCAAGTTCTTAATTTGGGATAAAGTCGAGCTTAGAAGAGGATTAAGAAACTAAGTTGTAATCGGAATTAAAATTGTAAATTCTGTTTCCTTGCACAGTAGGGAATTGACAGTGATATTGCCACCATGTTTTTTAATAATAGAATAGCTGACGAATAATCCTAAACCTGTACCGCTGCCTACAGGTTTAGTAGTGAAAAATGGTTCAAATATCCGTTCTGGAATATGAACTAGAATAAAACTACCAGTATTAGCGATCGCAATGCGTATTTGCTGAGGATAGATCGCTTCAGTACGAATCTGAATTTGTGGCTGTTTAGTATTTATACCATATTCTCGAATCGCATCAATGGCATTGTTCAGAATATGTAAAAATACTTGATTAAGCTGGGCAGGATAGCAGGTAATAGTTGGGAGATTACCATATTCTTTAATGACTTGTATCTCCGGTTGATGTTCGCCAGCTTGTAAGCGATTTTGCAAAATTAATAGTGTACTTTCAATCCCACTGTGTAAATCTACAGCTTTAATTGGTGCTTCATCTAAGCGAGAAAAGTTACGTAAACTCAAGACAATTTTGCTGATGCGATTGCTCCCCGTTTTGATTGATTGTAAAATTTTAATCGCATCCTGACAGAGAAAATCGACCTCTATTTCTTCACGTTTGGCTTGAATTTTAGAATTAGGTTGAGTAAATTCCTCTTGATAAAGTGCCAGTAAACTCATCAAATCGACGATGTAATTTTCTAGATGATTGAGATTACCATTAATAAAACTAATGGGATTGTTAATTTCATGAACAACTCCTGCCACTAGTTGACCAAGGGATGACATTTTTTCGATATGAATTAATTGTGCCTGGGTTTTTTGCAGATGTTGCAAGGCTTGTTCTAAATCTTGGGCTTTTTGGTTGAGCGCCTGAGTTTTCTGCTCTACTTCTGCTTCCAGGTTTTGAGAATAGTTGGCGACTTGCTGATATAGTCGAGCATTTTCCAAAGAAATGGCAGCTTGGGTGCAAAGGAAGTCGAGAATGAGAATGCGATCGCTAGTAAACACCCCACTGGTAGAGCGATTCTGCAAATACAAAATCCCAATCAAATTTCCTTGATGGAGAATCGGTAAGCATAAAATACTTTGAGGTCGCTGCTGGGTTAAATATTCATCGATTACCGGTAGATCCGTTTTGAGACGATCAATCACCACCATTTCTTGGGTGTTTTTGACATACTGAATTAGCTTCACTGGTATACTGAGATTCTCCTCCATTGGTTCTGAGCAAAGTTGAGTTGTTTCCGATGTGGCAATCGCTGATTGTTCGGAAACAATAGCTAAAGTATGTAAATCAAATTTCCGATGTGCCATTGACGACACGCTCAAAAGCTTGCAACAAAGTATCAACTTCTGATTCTCGTCCATAGAGTTTTTCAGGAATTAAAAACCGATGTCTACGACGGGCTACGCCTACGCAGACATCCCGCTGACCAATTTCAAAATCTTCAATTTTACCAATTTCTTGGAACTGGGCAAGACATTTTTCTAAATCTGATTTTAATCCCAAGGCACTTTGATATCTATCTTCAGCGTTTTTCGCCATCAACTTAATGACAATATCTGGAACTACCTGCGGAATTTCTTTTCTGTTCTCTATCCCCAGTTCCCTATTTCCTAATGCCGTAGGCATTTTCGCCAAATGGCAATGCACCACTTCCATCGGATCGTTACTGTCAAATGGTAATTCTCCTGTTAATAATTCATAAAATGTGACCCCAAGGGAATAAAAATCGCTCCGGTAGTCTATTCCTCGATTCATCCTGCCGGTTTGTTCTGGAGAGATATAAGCCAGAGTTCCTTCCAAAACATTTGGACTTTTAATTTCTTGGTTTTCTTTAGGTAGCAATGACTACACAAATTTTGCATGAATTTTTACCCCCTCAAAAGGAATAGAGTTAACACCCTACATTGGAGGCGATACTTGCATCACCAGGGAAATGGTGTAGTTACTAAAGTTGAAAGTACAGACGATAAAAGGAGATGCAACTAATCTCAGCTTAGTTAGATTCTTCCATCACCAAAGTCACCAGGGTGCTGGAAATTTTATCAAGGGGGAGAATAAAATCTACATTGCCAGTTTGAACAGCCGCAGAGGGCATCCCGGAAAATTCGGCGGTTTTTATGTCTTGGACAATAACAGTACCACCCATTTTTTTTATCGCTTCTACTCCCATTGCGCCGTCGCTACCCGTTCCAGTTAGCACAACAGCGATCGCTCTGTCTTTGTAAGTGGCTGCAACTGATTCAAATAATAAGTCAGCCGAAGGACGTAAAAAATGTACTAATTCCGACTGTGATAAGGAAAGTGTACCGTCACCGTTAACCAATAAGTGACGATCGGGTGGAGCAACGTAAGCCGTTCCTGGAGTAAGGGAATCTCCCTCCTCTGCCTGTTTGACAGTAATATGTGTGCGCCGACCAAGAATTTCTGCCATGAACGACGGATATTCGGGAGCCAGGTGTTGCACAATCGCGATCGCGGCTGGAAATTTTGCGGGTAGAGTCGATAGCACTTTAACTATAGCAGTCAGACCGCCTGCTGAGGCTGCGATCGCCACTATATCAAAGGCAGCATTACTAAAGTGAGGTGGATGATTTTTGGCATTTTCTGCCATCTGAATCATGATTTTGCGCCTATGATTATCTGCGTAACTTCTTTAGTTACAAATAGCATTAATAAAGTTACAATTTCTTATTTATACCTGCATGTATTATACAGCATATCTAAACTAATTCAGCATTTTTTTGCCTTTACCTATCAAATTTACAAGTTAACAAAGTTTGGGGTAAAAGTAGCATAGCTTCTATCAAGCAGCCCGAATTGAAGCCTAAATCTAAATCCCCGTCACAAAACGTAATTGCTCTCTTCGCAGCGGTAACGTTCGCGCAGCGTCTTGTAGAGAGGAACGAGCGTCATTGCGTTAGCGAAGCGGGGCGTAGCCCATTGTGAATTGTTTTAATCTTCCTGCTCTAGAATACGTTTCGCCTGCAAAAGTTGCTGCTTATGTTCTTCGCTAACTGTTGGGTATTGCAGATTTAGTTCTTCTAATTTTGTGCAAATAATATTGGCAACGGTTAGGCGTGTAAACCATTTGCGATCGGCAGGAATAATATACCACGGCGCCCATTTAGTACTAGTATTATTGAAAACCTCTTCATAAGCATTCATATAATCATCCCAAAAAGCTCGTTCTCGGACATCATTATCTGAAAATTTCCAATTTTTATCAGGAGAGTCAATCCGTTCTAAAAAGCGTTTTTTCTGCTCTGCTTTGGAGACGTTTAGAAAAAACTTCATAATTATTACACCATTGTCAACCAAATATTTTTCAAAGTTATTGATTTCTTGAAAACGCTGTTTCCATATCTTTTTCCCATTAGGAAAGTGAGGAAGTTGTTGTTTCTGAAGCATTTCTGGATGAACACGAACCACTAGCACTTCTTCATAGTATGAGCGGTTGAATATGCCAATTCGTCCTCTTTCTGGTAGAGCTTTCATTGAGCGCCACAAGTAATCATGGTCTAATTCTTCTGCACTAGGCCCCTTAAAACTAAATACCTGGAATCCCTGCGGATTCACACCTGAAGTTACATGTTTAATAGTGCTGTCTTTGCCAGCAGCATCCATTGCTTGAAAGATAATTAATAGAGCATAGGTGTTTTGAGCATAGAGAATATTTTGGTAATTAGCTAGTCGTTCAATATCTGCCTGTAATTTGATTGCAGCATCGGTTTTTTCATTAAAATCAGTCTTATAAGCTGGGTCATAGTTTTTTTTCAGAGAAATCTTTGAACCTGGCGAAACAATGAAAGCATCATGATTCATCTATAAAATCTCCTAGCAGCTAATTAATACACAAGTATATTTTGAAATGTTAATTCCTGAAAGTTAAGTAAAGCGGATAATTAAAGGTTTGTAGTGTACCCTTCCTGGGAAGCTAGCTACGCATAGCGTCTCTTAGAGAGGGCTTCAGCCCTCATTAAAAACTACTTCCGTCGTTTTGGCATAGGACGCATTGCTTCACGTCCCAAGATAAACATCCCCGTGATACCTAAACAGACAAACCAAATATATTGATACCAATATTGCCGAATCTGCACAACTGTACTGATTTTTGGATGCAATGTATTTAAGTATAACAACAGTACCAATATCATGAGCGCCCCAAAACCAACAAGGCTCAAGCCGACAAGAATTCGTGCGGGACGCAGTTCAAAATCAGTAATAGTATTTAGGTCAATTTCGGCCAGTTCTTTAAAGGAGTCATCTGCCAAAGATGAGGTTGATTGAAATCTATTGCTCAGTTTTGGTGGCAAAATCGGCGACAGTTTGGCTACAGTTGGGCGACGTAGCAAAGCCTCAGTATCTCGCAGCAATTCCAGCGGCTTACGGGTAGTATTTGGTTGAGCAAACTCTATATTGTCTGTAGGAGTTGAGGCATTAGCTTTGCTTTCAAAATCCATAGTATACTTCGGAAAAACCAGGATATACATAGCCTAGCGAATCAAAAGACAAATGCGTGAAAATAATTCGTAATTTGTAATTAATTGATTTATGGGAAAAAACATATTCTTTACTCAAAGTAAGTTAATTTAGGCGTTGGCTAATTACAAATTACTCATCCATCTCTTTTAATGTAGCTAATGCCGATGGAGATAAACGACTGAGATAGCGGAATATCCAGTATTTAAAGATAGTGTTTAAAATCACAGGAAATGTAGCAATAAAGAAAAAGATTACATTTCTACTGGCTGGTAGACCTAAATGTTCTGCCAATCCCGCAAGAAGGACTTCCCACCCATCTGGTGAGTGAAATCCTACAAATATATCCGTAAAGAGAATAATTAAAAAAGCCTTAGCACTATCGCTGAAACCAGAGACAATGGTATCCATAAAAGACTTCAGAATCACAATTTCTCTTTTGCTCATGGCGATAACTATACCAAAAGAAAAGAGTGAGATTAAATCAGCAAAAGCATTACTAATACTACTATTGCTTTTTTTGCTAAATTCTTCAGAGATTTCAATTGCTTTACTTTTGATTTTTTCTTGGGTTAACTCGGAAGAAAGTGGTGGTGCTTGATTAAGAAAATATTCAAATCTTAGTTCTTCTTGAAAATTATGTAATTCATGGAGAGCTTCTTTTTCCATGTCAGAATTAATGAAGATTTTAGTTGTATTATCTCCTCTAACCCTTTCTAATATTGGAGTTACTATAAATTCTTTAGATAAATATTGAGTTAGAAGCGGTACAATAATGAGAACTATCAAAAATCGCAAGGCAATTATTGTTCTACCTTTAGAAATGCGATAATTCCTGACAAACTCTTCTTCTGTCTGTGGTGCAAAATCTGCCTGAATTTTATTAATTCTTCTGCCAAGAGAAATTTTAGTCAGTCTAGATTTGGGAATTGGATCTTGAACTTGAGGATCATTTATTTGAGATGAATTTAGCTGTTTTTTTATTTCGTTGTCATTGATTTTTAAAGGCTGATAATTTGATACTAATGGAGTATTGCTAATTAGTTCATCTTTGATAGCATACCTCTCTAATACTTCATCAATAACCTTCAATTTTTCTAATAAAACAGAATTAGAGATATTGACAATTGCCCGACTAAGTTGGAATTCTGCAATCCTGATCTTAATAATAGTTAGGTTCTTATTAAGATATACTTGCCAATAAGACATTACATTTTCAGTATATTTTACTGATTGTAAAGATATTTTTTTGCGGTCAAAATGTTCGTTTTCAATGTTTTTAATTCTCTGAGCTGCTTGGTAAGCTTCTAAAAGTGCCCTTTCTGGCGTATCTGACAACCAACGGTTAAGCGATCGCAAATATTTTTGGAAGTTTTGGCGGAGTAATTCTGCTGTTCTGGTAAGTGAGTTTTTCATTACATATATGACTTTTAGATAATGTGTATTATAGTTATATAATCATCAAAAATGGGTAGTAACAGCTAAACAGTTAGTCCATTGCAGATTCAGGTAATACTCCCTGATGCGATCTCTAAGACGGGCTATGTCTACGTTAGCAACTTTATATTACCTATAAACTCAGATGGATCGGCATAGATTGACACTGGTTATTTATATTGGCAGTTTATCCATTACACTGTCATTATTGACACCATCTGTCAGTGTTTCTGCTCTATACAAAAGCTTTGATTGTAACATTTCACAATCGAGGCAAATCTTCTACTATGCAGAGTCTATCACTGTTAAAGGGAATAGGAAGTAAAGATGTTGCTTTCTTATATCCCTTATCCCTCTATTCACTATTCCCCACTCCCAAGTTTTAAATTATGAGTTTGAGTCTATGCATGATTGTGAAAAACGAAGCAGCAACACTGCCTAAATGCCTGAGCAGTGTGAGAAAAGTAGTGGATGAAATGGTAGTTTTGGATACAGGCTCAATTGATCGCACTCCCAATATTGCCCAACAACTCGGTGCAAAAGTCCATCATTTTAAATGGTGTAATGATTTCAGTGCTGCCCGCAATGCAGCTCTCAAATATGTCACTGGTGATTGGATTTTGGTATTAGATGCTGATGAAACTCTGACTCCTGCAATTGTACCGCAGTTACGAGAGGCGATCGCAAGAGATGAATATTTGCTCATCAACCTCGTCCGCCAAGAAGTTGGTGCAGAACAATCTCCCTATTCTCTGGTTTCCAGGCTATTCCGCAATCATCCAGATATTCGTTTTGACCGTCCTTACCATGCCTTGGTAGATGATAGTGTGTCAGAAATTTTAACTAGAGAACCCCACTGGCAAATAGGTTATTTACCTGGGATTGCCCTTGTACACACAGGATATCAAAAAAGTGCGATCGCTCAAAATAACAAATATGCCAAAGCCGCTACAGCAATGGAAGGGTTTCTCGCCACTCATCCTGATGACCCTTATGTTTGCAGTAAATTAGGGGCGTTGTATGTGCAAACTGGGAAAATTTCTCAAGGTATGGATTTGCTCAGACATGGAATCACTGTTGCTAAAGACAACTACGATATTTTATATGAACTTCATTACCATTTAGGCATTGCCTACAGTCGGTTGCAAAAATCCCCACAGGCGATTTCTCACTATCAAGCTGCCATCAAATTGCCAATTTATCCCATGCTCAAACTAGGAGCATACAACAACTTGGGTAACTTACTCAAAGCAGCAGGAGATTTCAACGGTGCGAAAACTGCTTATGCCACAGCTTTGAAAATTGATCCTACTTTTGTTTTTGGACATTATAATTTGGCGATGACATTTAAGGCTTTGGGTTTATTTACAGATGCGATCGTATATTATCAACATGCAATTACCTTAAATCCCAACTATGCCGAAGCGTATCAAAATTTAGGGGTAGTGTTGCTGAAAGTTGGCAATCATCAAGATAGTTTAGCAGCTTTTAAAAAAGCGATCGCCCTTCACGAAAGGTATAATCCCGAAGAGGCGAAGAGACTACGCCAGGGATTGCAGGAGATGGAGTTGATGTAGAGGTGAGGGCGCATTGGGCATGGGGGAGAATGATAAATGACATTAGGATAGTAGTATCAATATTTCAGAGATTCCTATGAGCCAAATCATTGATGAACGGATACGTTGGACAAGTGCAGACTTAGAGTTATTGCCAGATAACGGTAATCGCTACGAAATTATCGATGGAGAATTATTTGTGACTAGGGCACCGCATTGGGGACATCAAAAAGCCACAGCAAATATTTGTGGAGAATTAAGAAGTTGGTCACTCTCATCAGGTCTTGGTGAAACTGTCCCAACCCCAGGAATTATTTTTAGTGATGCAGATAATGTTATTCCCGATGTGGTTTGGGTAAGTAAAGAACGCCTCGCCATTTTACTTGATCGAGAAGGACATTTAACGGGAGCGCCAGAATTGGTTGTAGAAGTACTTTCCCCTGGAGTCCAAAACGAGCGACGCGACCGCGAAGTCAAGCTAAAATTATATGCTTCTAGAGGAGTTCAAGAATATTGGATTTTGAACTGGCAATTACAACAGGTTGAAGTGTATCGCCGAGAAAAAGCAGTTCTGAAATTAGTGGCAACATTATTCGCAACAGATGACCTCTCTTCACCTCTGTTACCAAATTTTGTTTGTACTGTAGCGCGGTTGTTTGTGTAAATACGCAGAACTTCAAAAACTTTAAGCTGGAAACATAAAACATCAGACTGGAGTATAGTTCAATACAGTTAAGTTAACTGTATTGACTCATGTCTCAAGATTTGCCTCCCCTAGTTCTCCCCGATTGTTACCTAATCTAAAAATACCAACCCAAAAGTTAAAATCAAAACTTTTGACGGTATCAAACTTTTTAATATTTTATGAATAAAGAGATAAAGTTATTTCGTATATTTCGTTCATATTCGGTGATATTGGCAGCATAATTGCCTTCACGGGCATAATTCTTTAAAGAATATGACAACGTACATGCAATAAGTATCTGAGGAAGTAATACCTATGCTTGAAACCCATCTTATCCACACCGAAGCTGATTATCGTGCTGCCCTTGATGAAATTGAAAGATTGTTTGATGCAGAACTCAATACGCCAGAGTTTGACCGCTTGGAAGTTTTAACTACGCTTGTGAAAGCATACGAGCAAAGGTATTACCCAACCGAAGCACGAGATCCTATTGAAGTAATTTTATATTATCTTGAATCCCGTGAGTTATCTTTTGATGACATAGAGCCAATGAAACAAGCGATGTTTAACTAAAAACTTCTAGAACTTGAGCTTCGGAACACGAAAGTTGAGCTTCGGAACTCGAAATTTGAACTTCGGAACTCGGAATTTCAGCTTTAGAACACGAAACTTGAGCTTCGGAACTCGGAACTTGAGGTTTAAAAATGAACTCCACCCCTTCTGAGTTGAAAAGGTGGAGTTCAAAAGTTGAAGAGTTGATAAATTCTCCTCACAAATGACAAATGACAAATGACAACTGACAACTAACTAAATACGCGACTTGACAAATTTCTCCAATCTATCCATTCCCTTTTCAATCGTCGCCATATCTGTGGCGTAGGAAAGGCGAATGTTGTCATCAGCGCCAAAAGCAATTCCGGGAATGACTGCAACTTGATGTTCTCCCAGCAAAGCGTCACAAAATTCTAGGGATTTTAGACCGGTTTTGCTGATATCAGGGAACAGATAAAAAGCGCCATCTGGTTTTGCGGTACTCAATCCGGGAATGGCGTTGAGTCTGTCTAGCATTACCTGGCGGCGTTTGGCGAAGGCTTGGCGCATTTCTTCGACACAATCTTGAGAACTTTGTAGCGCTGCGATCGCACCATATTGGGCAAAGGTACACACGTTAGATGTACTATGCCCTTGGATGGTACTGGCTGCTTTAATGATTTCCACAGGCCCCGCTAAATAACCAAGTCTCCACCCAGTCATGGAATAAGCCTTCGCAAACCCATTACTAATCAAAGTCCGGTCAAAAATTTCCTTCCCTAGAGAACCGATGCTGATATGTTCTGCACCGTCGTAGAGAATCTTTTCGTAAATCTCATCAGAGACAACAAAGATATCTGCATCAACTACTACCTGCGCCAGTGCTTTGATTTCATCTGGCGTGTAAACCATCCCTGTAGGATTAGATGGGGAGTTGAGGATAAATAACTTCGTCTTCGGCGTGATTGCTTTACGGAGTTGTTCGGGAGTAATTTTATAACCCGTCGTTGCATCTGTGGTAACAATTACTGAGACTCCACCGACCAAAGTCACCATTTCGGGATAACTTAGCCAGTAGGGTGCAGGGATAATTACCTCATCACCTGGATCGATTAGCGCCACGATTAAGTTGTACAGAGAATGCTTACCGCCATTGGTGACAATCACATTCTCCGACTTGTAATCAAGACCGTTATCAATTTTAAGCTTGTGGGCGATCGCTTCCCTTAACTTTGGTTCTCCGGCTGCTGCACCATATTTGGTTTTGCCTTCATCCAAAGCTTTGACTGCTGCGGCTTTTATATGCGCCGGGGTATCAAAATCTGGTTCTCCAGCGCTAAAACTACAAACATCTATTCCTTCCGCCTTCAGTGCCTTAGCCTTGGCTGCGATCGCTAAGGTTAATGAAGGTGTTACCTGACTTACTCTTGCTGCCAGCTTCATTCTTACTATTTTTGGCAAATCTTTCACTTATCTAAGGATATCCCAGAATCTCTACCAAGATTTGCTTTTTCTGAATTCGTTGGGGATTGGGGAGTTAGGAGTTAGGAGTTATAACAATTCTTTCCCCAATGCCCAATGACTACGCGAAGCGGTTTGATTCTTGACTCTTAATAATGTATCGTATATAACTTTATTTTTAGGCAAACTAATTGTTTTTATGCAGATTAAGAAACTTTTAATTGCATCTTCTCTGCTAATTACTAGTCTTTTTATACCTAATGCTGCCATTGCTCAAAATCGCGGTACTCCAGGGAAATTTGATTTTTATGTACTGACACTCTCTTGGTCGCCGGATTATTGTGCGACAAATGGTACTCGTGACCCGCAGCAGTGCAGTTCTGGAAAGAAACTTGGTTTTGTACTACATGGTTTGTGGCCGCAGTACCAAACTGGTTATCCTGCTAATTGTTCCACGCAAAAATTACCGTCGGAAGTAAAGCGACGCTTTCCCAATTTGTTTCCTAGCCCTAAACTTTACGATCATGAATGGGAAAAACATGGTACTTGTTCGGGGAAAACTCCTGCGGAATACTTGGGATTGAGTAAAAAATTAAAAGATGCGATCGCTGTTCCCGCAGCTTACAATCGCCCTAATAAACCTGTACGTACCACAATTACAAATTTTAAAAATTCATTCGTGAGTGCGAATAATCAAATTACTGCTGATGGTGTAGCACCTTTTTGTTCTGGTTCAGGAAGATTTTTGCAAGAAGTCTTCTTTTGTTATTCCAAAAATGCCGAACCTGGTATTTGTAGCGCTGAGATTTTGAAGCGATCGCAAAAAAGTTGTGGTCAGCCAGATTTCTTGTTGAGAAACGTTAGATAAAAAGGGGCATGGGGCATTGGGCATGGGGCATTGGGCATGGGGCATGGGGCATGGGGGAAAGAATTGTTATAACTCCTAACTCCTAACTACCCAGTCCCCAGTCCCCACTCCCTAAGCGATCGTCACATCTGGCGACAAGTAAACATCTTGAATGGTATGAAACAGTTTTACACCTTCCTCAAAAGGACGTTGGAAGGTCTTTCGCCCAGAAATTAATCCTGAACCACCAGCGCGTTTATTAATTACGGCGGTGCGTATTGCTTCGGCGAAATCATTTTTACCAGTCGCGCCACCAGAATTAATCAACCCTACGCGCCCAGAGTAGCAATTTAGTACTTGGTAACGAGTTAAATCAATTGGGTGATCGGTTGTCAATTCTGTATAAACGCGCTCATCTGTTTTGCCGTAACTCTTACCACTGGCTTTGGCAACTGCACCGTAACCATTGTTATTTTCGGGTAACTTTTGTTTAATAATGTCGGCTTCAATAGTTACACCCAAATGATTCGCCTGTCCGGTGAGGTCGGCTGCAAGGTGGTAATCTTTGTCTTGTTTAAAAGCGTTGTTCCGCAGATAGCACCAGAGAATAGTCGCCATCCCTAATTCATGGGCGCGTTTAAAAGCTTTGCTGATTTCTTGGATTTGTCTGGTAGACTGCTCTGAACCAAAGTAAATTGTCGCACCTACCGCCGCGGCCCCTAAATTCCAAGCTTGTTCGACATCAGCAAACAATACCTGGTCAAATTGATTGGGGAAAGTCAGCAATTCGTTGTGATTGATTTTGGCAATAAAGGGAATTTTGTGGGCATATTTCCGTGATACGATGCCTAATGTTCCCAAAGTGGTAGCAACAGCATTGCAACCTGCGGCGATCGCTAGCTTGAGAATATTTTCTGGGTCGAAGTAAATCGGATTGGGCGCAAAAGACGCACCTGCTGAGTGTTCAATCCCTTGGTCTACTGGTAAAATCGAGAGATAACCTGTGTTTGCCAGACGACCAGTAGAATAAAGTAGGTGGAGATTACGCAATACTTGAGGATTGCGATCGCTGTTGAGCCAGATTCGATCTACAAAGTCTGGCCCCGGCAAATGTATTAAATCATGAGAAACTTTTGCTTTGTGGGTAAGCAGGTCTTCAGCCTCTTTACCTAGCAATGACTCAATAGAATTAGCCTCTTTGAGCGTTGTAGTCATAGTATTATCCTCAAAGTTTGAGCAAATGACCTTGCCTTTAAGATAGCATTTCTAATATTGCTAACTTGGTTGTACGGTCATTCATTATATGTATTCTTTTTGAATATATAGCAATCTTCTGTTATAAATGAAAACCAAAAGGCTGAGATTTCCCACTTATTTCAATAAGTCGGGAATCTTGTTATGAAGGATTAAGTAAGGCTATACTACCGGAAGTATTCAATCAACTTTCGGAATTGATATTTTCAACTTCAGTTACCAACATCCAACAGTACAATCATACTATATTGGGATCGTAACTGAAAATTGAAAACCCATCTTTCCTCGATTTGGGTAATAATTTTGAACAAAATAAATACAATTCTATGAGTAAGTTTCAAATCGATATCGACTTCAGCAATATAGATTTAGCTTCCCTTGAGACAGAAGAAGATTTTCAACGAGAGGCAAAAATGTTACTCCCAAAGGCACTGGTCAAACTAGGTGAAAGTGTAGGTGAAAAGACTTGGGAAGAATTACAGGAAAAGCTGCAAGGAAATGGAGGTAAACTCAAATCTTCTCCCAGCGAGAAACGTAGGTTTATCCAAGAAACCGGAAGAACTTATCAACGAAATGCTAGTAACAGAGAAAAACAAGAACTAGAAGACTATATAGTAGAACAATTACGCCAACACAAGTAGTATTTGTCATCAGTTAACTTATCGGAGATGATTCAAATAAACCAGCGGCGAATCAACTCCACCTGGAAGCGATAGCCGTCGTCAACTTCCTCAATTAACTCACGTTGCAACAGCAAGTTGAAAGTAATATCAGCATCGGGGAACTGTTGCAATAGAGCTTGGCGGCTGACTTCCCCTTGAGTGGCGATAAAACGTAGAATAGCTTGTCCAGTAGCGTCTACTTGATTGTTTTGAATGTCAGCAAAGAAAAAGCCGGCACTTTGCAAAGCTTCTGGTATCGCAGCTTCCACATCAGCTAAAGTTGCCAATCGCCGCATAGAGGGGTCTTGTTCATTCTTAAGAACAATAATTTCTGCACAGAGTAGTTGTATACTCGTGGTTTTTTTAACGAACCGCAAAGGACGCAGAGGACGCAAAGAAAGAGGAGAAATATATTTATAAATAAAGTGAAGTAAAGCGGTACGTTACGCCAAAGGCTAACGTACCCTACCAAAACACTAAAGGAGTTAGGAATAAATAACTCCTAACTCTTGTACAGACGCGATTAATCGCGTCTCTAATTTTTACAACGCACAAGTCAACTCGCCGGCTTTTTGACTGAAGCGGTGATTCTCCCGATAATCTACGGGACAATCTATCACGGCGGGTACATCTTGAGCGAGGGCTTCTTTCAAAGTGGGAATCAAATCTAAAGCTGATTCAACTCGGTAGCCTTTTAAACCCATGCTTTCGGCGAATTTGACAAAATCAGGATTGCTAAAATGCACAAAAGATGAGTTTCCTTTGCCAAATTGATTTTCTTGTTTCCACTCAATTAACCCATAACCGCCATCATTGAAAATTATCGTGACAAAGGGCGTTCCGACACGTAAGGCTGTTTCTAATTCTTGAGAATTCATCATAAAGCCGCCATCGCCTGTGACAGCAACGACTTTGCGGTTGGGATGAACCAGTTTTGCTGCTAAAGCGCCAGGAATGGCAATACCCATAGCTGCGAAGCCGTTGGAAATTATGCAAGTATTAGGGCTATGGCAATGATAATGACGAGCCATCCACATTTTATGTGCGCCAACATCAGAGATGACAATATCATCTGGGCCCATCACTTGGCGTAAGTCATATATTAACTTTTGCGGCTTAATAGGAAATCCGTCATCATGAGCATACTGTTCGTAATCAGCTCGAATTTCTGATCTTAAGCTAATAGCAAAGGGATCGGGTTTGCCTTGTCGGTCTGCTAATTTTAAGATTTCATAGAGGGAATCTGAAATATCTCCCACGACTTCGGCGTTGGGAATATAACTACTATCAATCTCTGCTGGACTTACCCCAATATGCACAATAGGAATTTCACCATTTCGATTCCATTTTTTGGGGGAAAACTCAATCAAATCATAGCCGATCGCAATTACTAAATCTGTGTTATCAAAAGCACAGGTAATGAAGTCTCTTTGCTGTAATCCCACTGACCACAAAGCTAGTTGATGTGTGTAGGGAATCACGCCTTTACCCATGAAGGTATTGGCAACAGGTATATTCAACAAGGTGGCAAATTGCGTTACGGCATCACTGGCATGAGCGCGAATTGCCCCATTTCCGACTAAGATTAATGGGTTAACAGCTTGGCAAATTGCGGCGGCTGCTGCCCGAATGCTAGCAAAAGATGCATAGGTTTTTTCGCTATTATCCTTACGCAAAGGTTTGCCTTCGACGGGCATGGCAGCAATATTTTCTGGCAAATCGATGTGAACTGCACCAGGTTTTTCGGATTGCGATCGCTTAAATGCTTTACGCACTACTTCGGGTGTAATACTCGGTCGCACAATCTGCTTATTCCACTTGGTAACAGGTGCAAACATTGCCACCAAATCTAAATATTGGTGGGATTCAATGTGCATTCTATCTGTTCCCACTTGACCGGTAATCGCCACTAAGGGCGCACCATCGAGGTTAGCATCTGCTACCCCAGTCATCAAATTAGTTGCCCCAGGGCCAAGAGTAGAAAGACATACTCCGGCTTTTCCGGTTAAGCGTCCGTAGACATCGGCCATGAATGCTGCACCCTGTTCATGACGAGTCGTAATAAATTTAATCGAAGAATGTTTTAACGCTTCCAAAACGTGCAGGTTTTCTTCACCAGGGAGTCCAAAAATATATTGCACTCCTTCATTTTCTAGACACTGCACCAATAATTCTGCTGTATTCATTTTATTTTCCGACAACTCTATTAACGAATAAGACTTTTGTTCTTTGTCATTAGTCATTTGTCCTTTGACCAATGACTAATGACTAATGACCAATGACTAATGACTAATCATTTAACCCACACAGTTTTAACATTGACAAACTCATGTATACCTTGGATACTCAATTCTCTGCCATATCCAGAACGCTTGATGCCCCCAAAGGGCAACCGAGGATCGGATTTGACCATACTGTTGATAAATACGGCACCTGCTTCGATTTCCTCAACCAAGCGATCGCTCTCTTGGTCGTTGGTTGTCCAAGCACTTGCACCTAAGCCAAAGGGTGAGTCATTAGCGAGTTTGATGGCAGCATCGATATCTGGAACCCGGAATAACAAGGCTACCGGGCCAAAGAATTCTTCTTTTGCAATTGGTGTGTCGGTGGGGATATCTATGATAATCGTTGGCGGATAAAAGTTTCCCGGACGATCTGATAAAGGATGTCCACCGGTGATAACTTTACCACCGCTGCTAATAGCACCTTGCACTTGTTGGTCTAAATCCTGGAGAATACCAGGTGTTGCCAGTGGCCCTAAATCGGTATCTGGTTGCATGGGATCGCCTACTTTCAGCGCCTCGAATTTTTCTAAAAGCAATTTTTCAAATTTGTCTGCGATCGCATCTGCGACAATAAAACGTTTCGCTGCAATACATGATTGCCCGTTATTTAACATCCGCGCTGTAGTAGCTGTGACAACTGCTGCCTCTAAGTCAGCACTTTCTAACACAATAAACGGGTCACTTCCTCCTAATTCCAAAACTGTTTTTTTAATTTGTTTACCGGCGGCGACGGCGAGAGATGCGCCTGCTGGTTCGCTTCCTGTCAAGGTGGCAGCTTTTACGCGGTCATCAGCCATTAAATCGGCAACTTTGGCTGCGCCTATTAATAGAGTTTGAAACGCACCTTCAGGAAAACCTGCCCGTCGGATAATATCTTCAATTGCCAAGGCGCACTGCGGCACGTTGGAAGCGTGTTTGAGTAAGCCGACATTCCCTGCCATCAGGGCGGGTGCGGCAAAACGAAAAACTTGCCAGAAGGGGAAATTCCACGGCATCACCGCGAGAATCGCACCCATTGGTTGATAACGTACAAAACTCTGACTGGCATCAGTTTTTACACTGACATCAGCTAAGAAACCAGGGGCGTGTTCGGCATAGTAGCGACAGACGGCGACGCATTTTTCGACTTCTGCGATCGCAGCTTTAAATGGCTTACCCATTTCTAGAGTCATCAACTTCGCAAATTCTGCTTTGTCTTGCTCTAAAATATCAGCAGTTTTTTGCAGCCACTGCGATCGTTCAGAGAAACTAGTCTGACGATAGTGTTCAAAAGTCTGATTAGCTAAATCGAGTTTAGCGACAATCTCTTCATCATTGAGCGCCTCAAAGGTTTTGAGCGTCTCCCCAGTGGCGGGATTAATGGTGGCGATCGCCATTACCTGACCTCCCGTTAAAAAATAGCTTCGGTAGGCTTCCTAGTGTTACACAGATCAATTCTGGAAGCTACCACCCAAATTCTAATCTTTTAACCCAGAATTGGTTGCTATGTTTGACTATTTTGCAATTATTTTTGAAACAAAATATACATCTTAACTATGTATTTATCTGGATAAATTTGTTATTAGTTATTAGTCATTTGTCATTTGTCATTTGTCATTTGTCATTCTCTCCCTGCCCCATGCCCCATGCCCCATACCCCCTGCCCCATGCCCAATACCTAAAGATTAATGATTGGAGCAATAATTGTTGGTACTGGCTGCAATTTTGTCTGATAAACCTTAACTAATCGCTCAATACCTTTGAAACGATAATCTCCCATTTCTTGGAAGTCAGAGGGTTCTGAAAGCATTTTATGGGTGGCTTCACTAATCACGCATTCACTAGGGGGACAAACTGCTTCCATTCGAGCAGCAAGATTAATTGTTGCGCCTAATGCCGTATAATCTACCCTTTGGGAACTACCGACATCTCCCACCACAGCCTTACCGCTATTAATCGCAATACGTAATTGCAGAGGTTCGTGCCAAAAACCATTGGCATTCAGATGTTCGAGACGAGTGAGCATTCCCTTGGCAGCAGTAACAGCGCGATCGGCATGATCTGCTTGCGGTTCTGGAGCGCCAAAAAATGCCATAATACAATCGCCAATATATTTATCTAAAGTGCCGCCGCAACCAAACACTTCTTTTAGCATTTCTTCAAATAAATTATTTAATAGTTGAGCGATCGCAGTTGGTGTTAACCTTTCAGAAATTGCCGTAAAGCCAACTAAGTCAGCAAACAAAATACTGATTTCACTCTCGGCGGGAGCTAAACGACCACCCGGTAATCCGCCTACAGATATCAACTGCTGTACAACTGCTGGAGAATGATAACGTTCTAGTCGGTGACGAATCATCTCTTCAGTTTTGAGTTTCTCTACTAACAGCCAACGCTGCACACTAGAGGCTACAAGGTTTGCTAAAGCTGAAAAAAAGCTCAATTCTTCTTCACCTTCATTTGCCCAATGGTAAGAAGAAAAATTGGCATCGGCATACAATACGCCCACAACTTTATTTTCATCCCATAAAGGCACTGCCATCGCGCTACGAATGCCTTTGACTAAAATACTCTGTTCGCTAGCAAACCGTTCATCCTGATGAGTATCACCGGTTTGAATGACGACTTTTTCCTCAAATACCTTTTGACAGATACTACGACTAATCCAACTACCATCAGAAGGGAGATGTTTCTGTTGGGAAACGTTTCTAGTGGCAGCATTCACTAATTCCAACTGACCGCAACCATTGACATCAATTAATAATGCCAAGCGATCGATACTATCAAGATAACGAAAAACTACTTGCTGCACCTGAGAAAAAATCTCTTCTATAGATGCGGCTGCACAAAGATTTTTCGCTATGTCCACTAAGTCTTTGAGACGGGCAATGGTTTTGTCCTTATTGCTGATGTTGCCATCTTTACTATCAGCTGCGATCCATTGCTGTTGTAATTGTTCGACATTGTGAAGGATTGTTCTTTGCTCATTAATCTCCGAAATTCCAGGATACTCAGGTGTAGGTTGAGAAACAGGGGTTGTGAGCAGCACTACCAAGCTGACATTGCCCAGCCAAACGATATCGCCGTGATGTAACTCTTGAGGATAGTTAACCAGATATTTATTGACTTGCGTCCCGTTTTTGCTGCCCAGATCCTCAATAGTCCACACACCGTCAGCCGTTTTTACCAGGCGAGCATGGTTGCGGGATATTCCACCAAAAGGTAAGTACAAGTTACATTCCGGCAAACGACCAATTGTAAATATATCTTGGTCAACAGCGATCGTTGTCTCGGTATCTCCCTCTTGTAGGCGTAGCGTCAGTTCAGTCATGAGTGTGATAGATCCATCGAAGCTAGGGGTCAAGCAAGTCTAAGGTAAGTTATACCCTACAGGTTAACCTTCACCTTTTCTTTATGACACTGTTAACTGCATTCCGACAACTGTATGTGACAGATATTACATTGAATGAGGCAATTTTGCTAGAGTTTCAGTTCATATCGTGTCCGGCTAAAGACTTACCATTTAGACCGCAGTTCTTGCTGGGGGAAAGAGGCTTTTCCGATTTTTGCACAGATTTGCTAATCATAAGTGATTAGCCGGACTTGATATCAGAGGGGGTTGAGAGGATTAAAAGTCTCTGGCACAACTCCAAGAGACTTGTGTGTACACCGAAAATTTGTACGCGAGAGGAATGAAAGTGAGGTTTTCCAGAACCCGTGCAAAATCAATCTATTGAACAGCTAACTAATATTAGCGATCGCTTTTAGCAGAACGGCGCGATCCAGATGAACGAGCGCCAGGTTTCTCGCCATTGGTGGCAGGTGGCGCTGCTTTACGTTTAGCCGATGTCTGTGGTAACGGTTTAGGAGTACGAGCCGCACGCTTCTCACTTCCGGGCTTGGCTCTATGTTGCCGTACATTTGCAATTGGTTCGGGGTTGATATCGGGGTTGGGCGCAAAACCAGCAACCACTTCCTTCGGCAAGCGTTGCTCAATCAGTTTTTCGATATCTTTCAATAGATGCTGTTCATCGATGCACACTAACGATACAGCTTCACCTGATGCGCCAGCGCGACCGGTGCGACCAATACGATGAACATAATCTTCTGGTACATTGGGCAAATCAAAGTTAACTACATGGGGCAGTTCGCTGATGTCAAGACCCCTAGCAGCAATGTCTGTCGCCACCAATACTTGTAAGGTGCCATTTTTGAACTTGGCCAGAGCGTTAGTACGCAGTGGCTGGCTCTTATTACCGTGGATTGCCAATGCTTGAATGCGGTCTTCGCCCAACTGCTTCACTAAACGGTCAGCACCATACTTGGTGCGAGTGAATACTAGTACTTGATACCAATTATCTCGTCGAATCAGATGAGCAAGTAATTGGCGTTTTTTGTCACGGTCTACTTGGTAAACTTTCTGGGCGATCGTGTCGGCGGTAACGTTGCGGCGCGCCACTTCAATCATCGTCGGATTATTGAGTAGTCCGGCAGCCAGTGCCTTAATTTTGTCTGAGAAAGTAGCGAAAAATAGCAAATTCTGTCGCTGTTTGGGCAGGAGTGAGAGAATGCGGCGGATATCATTAATAAAACCCATGTCCAGCATCCGATCGGCTTCATCCAGCACCAAAACCTCAATCTGCGATAAATTCAGCGTACCCTGATGTACGTGGTCTAGCAGTCGCCCTGGAGTAGCGACCAAAATATCCACTCGACTCCTCAAACGCTGTTTTTGCAGATTAATACTGACTCCGCCAAACATCACCATCGAGTTAAGATTTAAGTACTTGCCGTACTCGCGCACGCTTTCTTCCACTTGTGCAGCTAGTTCGCGAGTCGGGGTGAGAATCAACGCCCGGATTGGTGGGTATCCATTAGGCGTACCTTTGCTCTTGTTAGACGACAACCGATGCAAAAGCGGTAATGTAAAACTAGCGGTTTTTCCAGTGCCAGTTTGTGCCCCAGCTAATAAATCTTTACCCGACAAGACAGCAGGAATGGACTGCATCTGGATTGGCGTGGGTTCCGTGTACCCTCGTTCGGTAACAGCACGGATAATTTCATTGGACAAGCCGAGATCGGAAAAAGACATAAGACTCCAAAAATAACATCGGCCTGTCGCCAATCATGGCGTCAGTCTTAGGCGGACGGATAAAAATCATTGAAAAGCTGGATGGGCAATAGCGCAAAGACTGAGAGCGAGTGCCGCAGTCCCTCATTCTATCAGATTGTCGTCTATTGTGTGGTTAAAGTTGCTCTGATTCAGTGTTGTGTTAAATTAGCATTACCTGCTTGTAAAGCAAAGTATTGAACAAATGGGAGAAATTCATTATCGCAATCCAAAAGCAACTGATTAATTCACAAATCAAGTCACCTAGCGTCTTCTTAATTGACCATGAGAATAATAATCGTGGTCTGATCGACACCAATGAGGCGTTACAGCTAGCTGAAAGCTTAGAGCTCGACTTAGTTGTAGTCTCCCAAGGTAAAGACGCTCCAATCGCCAAGATTCTCAACTATGGCAAGCTACAATATCAAAAGAAAAAACGTCAGAGCCAGAGTGCTAGACCCACGGTAAAAGAAGTTCGATTCGGTCTAAACGTGGGTATGGCTGATTACAATTTACGCATCGAACAAGCAGGTCAGTGGTTGAGTAAAGGCGATTCTGTCAAGTTTGCCATTCGTTTACGAGGCCGAGAACATCAATATCGTGACAAAGCGGGAGAACTGCTAGACCGAATTGCAAACGATCTCAGTCAAGTAGGTAAAATCCAGTCGCTGGATAAACGCGCCTTAGTTGTTCAAGTAATTCCTGCCTAGTTATCTAGCGATCTCTGGAGGCTTTATTTGTAACAGCTTGTAAAGAACGAAAAAGCGCGGAGGCAACACTGTAGCTTCTATGGAAAAAACATTGACATTCTCCCCATTTAAGACAGCAAGGGGATTTTTCGTTGTGCATTCAGTCACGCTTGCACAGAGCTATAGTGGAGATGAGGATGGAACCTTAAACCAGTGGGGAATGTCATAACCCCAAGTACTGGGACATCGAAACATCCCAGATCCTGTCTACGAATATTGATAAAGTCAAAACCATTTCTGTGGAACTCAAAGCCGCACTGACATTTATAAGTGCGGTTTTTGGTTTTATGTCGTGTACTGCAATATGAATTAATAGCTTTTAAGTTAAAAGCAAGAGAGTTTTACCTATAACAGAGGTACTGGGGGATTGAAAATTCTCTTCATTTTATCGCCAGTGAGAAAACCGTTCCACAATATCTTTTACTGTCTTATAACTTAGATGAAACTGCTGGGCAATCTGGCGGCTAGAATAGCCCTCCTCGATCATCGTTAAGACTTGAAAAGCATACTTATCTAATTGCTTTAAATCATCCATCTAATTTCTAGACCTTTTGTATAGGGTTGGATAAAAATTCGTATTACTTAGAGGCTGTTTGAAAAGTAATTGGCTGTAATTTTAAGTACTTATAGATCCCCCCTATCCCCCCTTTTTAATGGGGATTTAGGGGGATATAGAACATTTTGCTACCGAAAAGAGGACTTTTTAAACATCCTCTTAGATGAAACAATTATTGTGAAACAAGCTCTTAGAATCATTTTTCGTAATTCCTTTGAGTTATGAAAAGGCTTCTAGTCCTTGAATACATTAGAGAATTGACCGTACTTAATGTTGTCTAAAAAAAATTACTCTTTTTGCCAAATTAATTCTTCCACCTAGTGAACGAGTAAAGGGAGATAAAGTATAGTTTAATGTTAAGTTCGCTAGCAATAAGGGATACAAAGCAAAGGTATCAGGATTTCAGCATAGTTGTTAAAATAACCTCAATACCTTTCTCCAGCCAGATGGGTACTTTTAATAAAATTGAGTCGGAAATAGAAATCCCAAACTTGCCGAAAATTCTTATTTCTACGGGTTACAGCCAGGAGCAACCTCTTAACTTGCGGTTTGTTCAAAGCTAGGCTTTAAGAACTCGTGGTGGCTCTTGCGGCGGACTTTCATAATATTGTACGAAATCGTACTGACTGGGAGCGGCAAAGTTTTTTAATCTTTAAACAATACTCAAATATAGGCAATCCCGAATGTCTAAGAAACTTGGGAGCAAATTCATGGATAGCAATATCCCTTAGCTTCTCGTTATTGGGTTAACCAGTAATGAACGATTGGTAGGATAAAGCCCATTAGGAATTGGTTAACAGTCTCTTTCTATTCAGGAATTGAAACTTAGTTAGATATCACCTGGATTGATAATGAATCTAGATATGTTTCCTCAGCAGTTACAGTCACTGCAAGGGCGTTTAGCTAACTTGTACCAAGATGCGAACACCGCAGTACAGCCAGAGGCCAATTTGCTGCTAGCAGCCTTGAAGGAACTTGATACTGCTTCAAAAATACTAGAGATAGCTACACAGAAGCTATTCGAGCAAACTCAAAAATTGGTAAATGTACAAGCACGGCTTAGAGAGGAATACAAGCGTTACCAAGACCTGTTCGAGTTCATACCAAATGCCTATTTGGTAAGCGACATACAAGGAAAAATTCAGTCAGCAAATCGTGCTACTGCCACACTGTTCAATCTTCAACAACGGTTTTTGATAAACAAACCATTGGTCTGTTTCATTGCAGTAGAAGAACGTCAGATGTTTCGTTGCCAACTAAACCAGATGCACAGGTCTAAGTGTGACTATATGCAAGAGTGGATATTACGCATACAGCCCCGTGACTGTGAGCCTTTTGAGGCTGCTATAACTGTAGCTCCTATCCGCGACGTTAAAGGCAATTTAACAGGCTTGCGCTGGATGGTGCGCGACATTCATCACGTCTAGCAGCAGCCTCTATTATCGCTCTTAAGGTGAGAAAGACTTTATTCGTTATCTCTCTAGCTTAAACTTTAGCAGGCGATTGTATTCCTGTTTGATTACCTCATAACATTCACAAGAAGCCTCTTCTAGCCCCTGCCGATCAATAGTTTGGATTTTCTTTCGACCGCATTTGATCAGACCTTTCTTTTCGAGGAGGTGAGCGGTTTCGGTGATGCCAGAACGGCGCACGCCTAGCATGTGGGAGAGGAACTCATGGGACAAGAACAGTTCATCTGCGTAGAGACGGTCACTGGACTCAAGCAACCAACGGGCCATACGTTTTTCTAGAGTATGAATGCGGTTGCAGGCAACATTCTGCGAGATTTGCGCGATATAAGCCTGGGTGTATTTGAGCATCACGTCCCGCAGTTGCTTATTAGTGTCGAACTCGTCAAGCAGCAGATGTGCCTTCATTTTCACCGCGTTGCCGGGAACCTGAACAATGTACTCGGTCTGCGTCGTCTCTCGACCGCCCATGAAAGCGTTGATCCCTACCATCTCGCGGCTTCCAACCACTCCGGCTTCAACTGTGCTGCCGTCCATCATTGTGATCGTGACTGAGATTAAACAGGTGAGAGGGAAGTAGACTTCTTCGATGGTTTCGCCGGGTCGGTTGAGTATCTCACCGTATGAAAGCTCGACCTGCTCCATTTTGTTTTCTATCTGCTTGTACACCTCGCGAGGCAGGGCGGTGAGCAGAAGGTTTTCAGTAGCCATATTTTTGTTTGAGCTTGTTTCTTAACTATTGTTAAGCATCAATCGGCGCATTTCGTGATTAGGTGTGTCAACGCATTAATCAAGCGATCGCTTTCCATTGGTATAATATCCTGTCCATGCATCACATTTTGAGTAATATGAAAATGCACTAATGCTCCTAAGAGAATTCTCGCTGTCGCCTCAGGATCGGGTATCTTTAATTCTGGAGCCGCCAAGTATTGGGTGAGAGTTTCCGCTACTGGCTTAATCATCGTCCGCACACAAATTTGAGCTAACTCAGGAAAACGCCCAGATTCCCCGATTAGTACTCGCATAAATGCACTATGTTCTTTGTCGTTAAGCATCTGCTCTAATGCTTTGGTTGCTACTTGGTGCAGGATGGCGGCTGGTTCTCCCTCAATAGGTTCTGTACCAAAAATGGAGCTGTTTTTTTTGCTTGTCAGTTGCTCTAACAGTACTTTAAAAAGTCCTTCCTTATCTTGAAAGTGGCTGTAGACTGTCGCTTTAGAAACACCAGATGCTACTGCTACCCGATCCATGCTCGTACCAGCATAGCCATTTTGGAGAAACTCTTGCATTGCACCTTGCAGAATTTGCTCTACTTTATCAACGGAATTATCTCGATCAACTTCGTCAGTTTTGATGCGTACCATTTATTAATTATCCTTTCTTATCAACAATATTAATAGATGCTGCGAAATGCCCCAGTACAAAATGGCGAAAATAAATATACCCTTTGATAAAGTCCCAAAGCCTCTATTCTCAGCTTTCCTCTACTCTACTTTTTTGTAGTAGACAATCAATCCCAATAGAGAATAGCATTCCACAGCATAAGGGATTTCCAGTTAAAAAATATCCGGTCTAGAGACACAATACCTTGTGCCCATACAAATCTAGAGATGATTTGGGATAATTTGTTTTTTGCAAGTCCCTAATGCCAAGCAAATTGATTGACAAGCTTAGTTGTGTCCTATTGACTAAACTAGCCCGTTTAGTTTAGCATAAATTGAACTGGACAGTTTAGTACAGGTTGCTACTGGTGGTAAGGGGGGAATAGCATGAGGGAAAACAGGAATTCAGAGAGTTTGAGGTCTTCTCAGAATCTTTTGCGATCGCCACTTCTACTTGCAATAATTGCATCTCTAGCAATAGGCGCAACCAGTGTTTATACAGTGATGAAGCTTCAAGCTGCAAGTAATGAAAAGCAAAAAGCACCAGTAGCAGTCCAGCCAGTGGTAAAAACAGTAACAGCATTAGGGCGGTTGGAACCAAAGGGAGAAATAATAAAACTGTCAGCGCCTTCTTCTAATGAAGGAAATCGAGTAGAGCAACTATTGGTCAAAGAAAGCGATCGCGTTAAAGCTGGGCAGGTAGTTGCGATTATGGACAACCGCGATCGCCTACAAGCTACTTTGAGTGAAGCCCAAAAACAAGTTCAAGTTGCCAAATCTCGCCTTAACCAGGTAAAAGCTGGAGCCAAACAGGGAGAAATTGGAGCGCGTCAAGCTACCGTCAATCGTCTGCAAGTAGAACTAGAAGGAAATATTAAAACTCAGCAAGCCACAATTAATCGTATAGAAGCAGAACTGCAAGGACAACAACAGAGCTTGCAAGCAACAGTGGCCCGCGTAGCAGCCGAGAGACGTAATGCTCAAGCTGACGTGCAGCGCTACGAGACTTTATACAAAGCAGGAGCAATTTCTAGTCAGGAAGTTGATAGCAGACGCTTAAACGCCGAAACTTCCACTCAAGCATTAATTGAAAGCCAAGCCACTCAGACAAGAACTGTCGCAACCCTACAACAGCAGATTAACGAAGCAAAAGCTAACCAGGATCAAACCCTCGCCAGCTTGCAACAGCAGATTAACGAAGCAAAAGCTAACCTGAATCAAACTGCTGAAGTCCGTCCTACAGATATAGCAAATGCACAAGCAGAGGTAGACAGCGCTCAAGCCACCGTGGAGAAAATTAGAGCAGAACTGGCACAGGCATACGTTGTGGCTCCAAAAGCTGGTCGAATTTTGGAGATTAATACACGAGCCGGAGAAACTGTTGGCAATGAAGGAATTGTGGCTCTAGGGCAAACCGACCAGATGTATGCAGTAGTAGAAGTCTACCAAAGTGATATCAAGAAAGTGCGTCCGGGACAAAAGGTGCGGGTAAGTAGTGATTCCCTACGCAATGAATTAGAGGGAAGAGTGGATTGGATTGGTATGCAGGTAAAGCGGCAAAATCTAATTAACGCCGATCCCTCTAGCAATATTGATGCCAGAGTAGTGGAAGTCCATGTGCAACTGAATAAACTATCTAGTCAAAATGCTTCTAGCTTCACTAATTTACAAGTCAAGGCGGTAATTGTACTGTGATTGGATTTATCCAGCAACTGCGGCGGCGAACACCTTTAGGATGGCTGCAACTGAGTCATGAAAAAGGTCGTCTTTTGGTGGCATTGTCAGGCATTGCTTTTGCCGATGTTCTGATGTTCATGCAGCTAGGATTTCAGACTGCCCTGTTTGAAAGTAACACAATCCTGCATCGTAGTATGCAGGCTGATATGTTTGTCATCAGTCCCCAAGCACGTAACCTAGCAAATATGTCTAGCTTTACGCGGCGACGCCTGTATCAAGCAATGGATGTACCAGGTGTAAAGTCGGCAGAAGGAATGTATATCAACATTGTTGATTGGAAAAATCCCCAAACACAACAGAAGACGACAATATTAGTTATGGGGTTCAATCCCGATCGGCAAGTGTTTAACTTAGCAGATGTAAATCGCCAGATAGATGCTGTTAAGCTACCAGATACCGTTTTGTTCGATCGCGCCTCTAGGGGAGATTATAATGATGCGATCGCTAAAATTGACCAAGGTAAAACTGTCACAACCGAAATAGAACGCCGGACAATTACCATTAGCGGCTTATTTTCAGTCGGGGCTTCCTTCATCGCCGATGGTACTTTAATCACCAACGACCAGAACTTTCTGCGACTATTTCCTAGACGAGAAGCTAGCGGTGTCAGTCTCGGTTTGGTGCAACTACAACCAGGCTACGACCCAAAGCAGATGAAAGCAGCTTTAGAAGCTCATTTAGATGATGATGTCAAAGTTTTAACCAGAGCAGAATTTATCGAATTTGAAATAAATTACTGGAAAACAAATACAGCGATCGGGTTTATTTTCAGTTTAGGTGTAGCAATGGGATTTATGGTGGGCGTGATTATCGTCTATCAAGTTCTTTCTACAGATGTGAATTCTCATATCAAAGAATACGCCACTTTCAAAGCAATGGGGTATAACAATCTTTATTTATTAGGTGTGGTGTTTGAAGAGGCGATTATTTTAGCTATCTTGGGCTTTATCCCAGGAGCGATCGCACCTTTAGGACTTTATGCTTTAACTCGTAATGCCACCAATTTACCACTTTATATGACCGTAGCACGAGCTTTGACGGTATTAACACTGACTATGATTATGTGTGTAATTTCTGGTGCGATCGCCACTCGTAAATTACAATCCGCTGACCCCGCAGATATGTTTTAGAAAATGGGGACTGGGGACTGGGGACTGGGGATTGGGAAATCCCTAATCGCCAATCTAAAATATAAAATCTAAAATCTAAAATTAGTATGCCTTCTGTAATCTCTATTAAAAATCTCGACCACTATTTTGGTCATGGTCAACTCCGCAAGCAAGTTCTCTTTGATATCAACCTAGATATTAACGCCGGCGAAATTATTATTATGACAGGGCCTTCTGGTTCTGGTAAGACTACACTTCTCACCTTAGCAGGCGGCTTGCGTTCTGCTCAATGCGGCAGTTTGCAGATATTGGAACAAGAACTGTGTGGCGCTAGCAAAGCACAACTTACCCAGGTGCGACGCAGTAACGGTTATATTTTCCAAGCACATAACTTGCATGGTAGTTTAACGGCACTCCAAAACGTCAGAATGGGCTTGGAAGTGCATAATAATATTTCGCCAGCAGAAATGAAAACTCGGTCAGCCCAAATATTAGAGGAGGTAGGATTAGGAGAACGCTTGAATTATTATCCTGATGATTTATCTGGGGGACAAAAACAAAGAGTTGCGATCGCTCGTGCATTGGTAGGTCGTCCTAAAATAGTCTTAGCAGATGAACCCACCGCCGCCCTTGACAGTAAATCGGGACGAGATGTGGTTAACCTCATGCAAAAACTAGCTAAGGAACAAGATTGTACCATTCTTTTGGTTACTCATGACAACCGCATTCTAGATATTGCGGATCGCATCGTTTATATGGAAGATGGCAAGTTAGTAAATGGCCGTGCTGTTGTTGCAGCATCTTAAGTAGATTCTTTTTTAGCAATTCTCACAAATCAAATTTGTGAAGTAAAGAGATTTTGGAACTGCGAATCAGACTTTTTAGACATTAGGTTTTTGCTACTCTTTCTAAGGATTGTAGTCAAATTCGCTCGTTGAACGCACCCCTATCCAATCTCCTGCTGGGGTTTGTCTGACCTCGTAGGTGTAGCCAACATCCCAAAAACTGATACTGTAATAAGTACAATTAGCTAAACACTGGTTCATAAACTGGCTAAGTTTTCCTTGGTTTCAGCGACAGCATAAACAATTTCATGATCAAAGGTGTAGTAATACCCGCCACCAAAATCTCCTGCCAAATGAATTTTTCCTAGCTCGGTAGTAATTTTTTCAATTTTTGATATTAAATTTAATGTAGTTTCAGTGAAGGGTTCAACACATGTTTCTTTGACTAAAGGAGAACGAGAAATTACTTCTTCTGGAATCTCGGTTTCTTTATAAACAGTTGGACAGACACATATCCATTTTTCCTCCTCTAGTTCCGCAACGATAATGCCAGGTGAAGTAATAGCTGTCCGATCCGAGTAATTCTTCCAGGAAAAAGATTCTAATACTTGTGAATTGTTTTTCAAAACATCAGATAATGATTGAAGTTGAGTTGTTATTATCTTCCAAACATCGGTATTGTAATCAAAATTAGGAAAATATTCCAAATATTCCAGTTGCTGCCAACTTCTAATTGTGACATCAGCATCTGTCAACTTTAGCCAGCCTTTATATTGACTGAGATTGAGTATATTAAACTCTCCATTCTCAGAAGCATCCCAAACAAATGGAGATGTATATCCGGCATCTTGCCCATCTGGTAAATCAAAACCTAATTTTTCTCCGATAATAACTTGTAAGGTTCCAAAAATTTGTTCTGTTTCAGTGTGCATAGTATATTAGGTGTAATTTAATTACAGTTATGTGATTGATAAATTTGCGACTTTGGCAAGTGTGAAATCAGTGTATGCCGTCTGCAACATCCTGAATTATTCTCAACTAAACTCTAGCGGCTACGCGGACAATTCGGTTGCTATCTTGAGCAAGTTGTTGGCGTAATTCGATAGGAGTTCCAGAATTATCAGCAACGGCGTAGCGTTCCAGCCAGGATGCAGACTGCGCTGCTTGAGTCAGCACTTCATGGGGAGTTAGCGGGTGGAGGAGTGTCACAAACCGCACAAAGGCATTTTCTGAACTCGCGTATTCTGCAAGTATGCTTACTAAATCATCAGTGCTGGGGTTGTAGAGGCGGTTGAGTCCGCGCAACGTAGAACTAGTTTGGCGGGTGGTGGGTTGTACAATCAAATCGTGGAGGGTTTCGCGGATGGGTGCAGGGGTGTTAGGATTTTGAGCAACTGCGCGGCGGACTTCGACTTTTTCATCGTTTGCCAGTTGTGTCAGTATTGTTTCAGGTAGGTTAGAATTGCTAGCCGCAGCAGTGCGGATACTGGAGTTTTCGTCACCTGCGAGAACTTGTAAAACACTAATTGGTGTATTGGGGTTAGTCGCTACTTTGATTCGTACCTCTACTTGTTCATCCTGCGCCAATAATTCCAAAACGCTTACAGGTGCGTTGATTGTAGCAACAGCTTCACGCACGGATATTTCCGTGTCTTCTGCTAACTGTAACCACAACGCCTCTGTCAAATTGGGATGCCGAACTAAACAAACACGCACTTCAACACAAGGATCTTGGACAAGAATACCCAGCAATTGCGGTGTTAAGCTGGGGTTGTACGCAAGCGATCGCACTATACTATCATCAGTTGTAGGTGGAATAAACGAGCGAGGATCGGGTGTTGCACTAATAAATTCTCTTCTTGCTAAAATCTCCAGTGCTTCTATAGGTGTGCGAGGATTACCAGCTATTGAACGCAGCACATCATTATGATCGCCCGGAAATGCACTTTTGAGCATATCTACTGTTTGATTTGGCGTATTTCCTGAATTTTGGATACTCAGAACAATTTGAGCAAGTGCGCGAGGCGGTGTGTTGGGATTGCGAACAACTTCCAAACGAGTTGTAAAATCTGGGTGATTAGCTAGCACTTCTAAAGTTTCAGGAAATGTATTAGCATTACTGGCGACAGCACGAACTGTAGCTACATAAGAGTCTCTAGCTAACTGTCTTAAAACGGTAGCTGGTGTGGTGAGATGCGACTCGATAACGCACTGAACTATCGGTGTGACTTGCTAACTGTGACAAAGTTTCAGCAGGCATTTGTGAACCTTTGACAGGATGTTTAATAAAATCAGCAAGATTTTTGCTACTCATGCTTTTAACCGCCTGAGCAAGCACAATTCCTGGTGTATTAGGGTTACTTTGATTTACGAGATTTTCTTCTAAGCCCAAGCGAGTGAGTATTGTGACAGGAGTATTGGGGTTAGCAGTCAGTTTCATTTTGACTTCACGGCTGGTATCGTTGGCTAACCGCGTCAGAATTTCAATAGATGAATCGGGATGTTCTGCAACTTTGGCTCTGACTTGCTCAGATTGATCTTGCGCTAGTATTTCTAATAGTTGAATAGGGGTTGGTATTTTGTTATGAGATGATTTATGGAGAAGCCATAAACGCACATTCAAGCTTTTATCTCGCGCCAGTTCTAGCAAACTTTGGAGTGGTAAATTGGCATTTTGTAAAACAACTTGACGCACAGTGTCATCTGCATCTTTTGCCAGTTGTTCCAAGACTTGAATCGGAGTTTTATTACTACGTGCTGCGATCAATTTAGCTTTTTGATCTCCCTTTTGCACAACCTGCGCTAAAGCATGAGGACTGTCGGGACGACGTGCTATTAGTTCGTTTGCGTTTGCAGTTTCTTCTGCTTCTGATTGAGCTAAAAGCAAACGGTAATATCCCAAAATAATTTGTTTGTATTCTTTTGCTATCAGCATTTGTTGATGTTCATCTAAGTAAGGTAAGTTGATATTTATCAACGCGCATTTCCGTACTTGTATGTCACTATCTTTCACTAGCTCAATCAAAACTTCCGCAGGGATCGAGGGATTTTTCGCTACATAACAACGGATGATGCTATATGATGATTTTGCCAGTTCTGCCAAGGTGTTAGGTGATGTGTTTGGATCTCGGCTTTGTTGCTCTAAGCTTTGCTGTTTATCTTGTGGTCTAGATCCTGATGAAATATGATAAACATGGTCAGTTGACTTTGTTGCTAATACACGCTTTTTGATAGCTTTCGGTGTTTTCGGATTGCTGAGAACTGCTTCCCGTACTTGAAAGCTTGAATCTTGAGCCAATTGCTTGAGTGTAGTTCCTAATACTTGTGGATGTTTAACAATATTAATTCGCATTGACTCTAATGAATCATTTACTAAAAGTTCGAGAATTTCTCCTGATATGTTTGGCTGATTGATTACCGAATTAACGTAATAGTAAAAATTTTTTTCACTGCGATCGCGTACCAGTTGCTCTATAATACTTAGGGGTAAATTTTTCCTTTGAGTAATAATTGTACGTTTGTGTTTGGGATATAGTTTTAATAATGCTTGCTCTGAAGTCTTCGGATGTTTTGCTAGAGCCGTTTGAATTTCGTTATCAGTATGGTTTGCAAGCAAATTGAGTGCTTCTGTTGGAGTGAAAGGATTCTTCGCTACCGCTAATTGAATTGCATATACTGCATCCCCAGCCAACTGCATCAGTGTCAGTGCAGGTGTTTCTGGATTATTCGCTACCGCTAACTGAATTTTGTACACCGCATCCTCAGCCAACTGCATCAGCGTCTCTGCTGTCGCTGAGGGATTTTGCGCCACAGCCAACCGCACCCACGCCCAGCGACTCTGCCCCAACATCGCTAATTGTTCGCTATCGGTATTCCAGTCAGATGCAACGGCATACTGTCCTTCCACTAGTTCAATTAATGGTGGTGCACAACTGGGATTAAACTTCACCGCCAACCGCACTGGTAATTCTAAATCACCCGCTAACTGTTCCAACACTGCTGACGGCGTTTCTGGCGACTCTGCTACCTGTAACCTTGGTTCTAAAGTTGGTTCCTGTGATAGTCGGTGTAATAATTACAACCGATAACGCAACGGCATTTGGGGATTTCGCAATCCTTGAATTAGTGGCTCAGAGGGAACCCATTCGCTGAGGAAGCAAGGAGGTACAGTCCCGATTTTGAGTAGTTCTACCGCCAATCGGTCGTTTTGCCCTAGCTGACGCTGTTGCAGGATTTCATCAACTGTTTGCTGCCACCCGTCTGTTATTTCTCCTGCAAAGTTTACGTGCAAACTCGCTGCTTCTACTACCTGCTCATCAGTACTATTAACTAGAACCTCTAAAAGACTTCGTGGTGTCTGGTGGAAATTAGCAACGGCTAATTGCAACGCTACTGACTGTTGCAATAACTCCTCTGGTGCTGACAAAAATCTTTGCAAATCCGATCCGCTAACGGGCTGAAGAGGCTGCATGGCTGTACAACTAAAATTAATAGTACATTTATACTATAAAAGGAATACGTCAAAACTATTGTGAAAGTTTTGTATTCCTATCTTTATAATTCCCAATAGCAAGCCGACTTAATACAGCAATCCTATTTGATTTGTGAGAATTGCAAGCCACAGGTGTCTCAATCCAGTTTGGTTAAGGTTTTATCTTTGAATGGGATTATAGCGGTTCTCGGCTCTTGTGAGGTATAAGAACCCCACCCCGCAAGCGAAGAGGGGAATACGATCTACCTAATATGATTAGGAAAAGCAATAATCATCAAAATTTGATATAAATTTCCACCGATCGCAATCACACCAAATATTTTTTGTTATTTACTTAATTTGATTATGATTGTTGGCGCTGTTACAACCCGGAATTTTAAAACCGTTTACTATACCTGAGTACTTTCATAAAACAAAAGTAGTTTGCTAAAAACATAAACCTATAATTTGGTAGAGATATTCGTTGTTATCCTAGCCAGCTAAATCACTTTATCTAAGTAAAATCTCAAAAATTTCCAAATTATTTTATGGACTTAGAAGTGATAAATCAACAATAACTGACTCAAGAAGTAAGAATTAGCAAACAAGTACGGAGAAAAGCCTAATCTGTTCTTTTTTCTGCGCCACTAGTTAAGAGGTAATCTATGGTGCGAAACTCAAAGCTAGGGTACAGAAAGTTCCCTAAGTCTATTCTGCGTCCATCCGTTGCTATAGGTATAATTGCATCTTTATTGGTTGGTGGAATAAGTTTTTATATAGTAAAACACTGGCAAAATTATGCAAATCCAGAGGCACAAGTACCAGCAACACAATTACCACAGTTAACAACGGTAACGGCTTTAGGACGACTCGAACCACAGGGAAAGGTAATTAAACTCTCAGCTGCGGTGTCTGCGGAAGGAAGTCGGGTAGAAAAGTTGTTGGTGAAGGAGGGAGATAGGGTAAAGGCGGGACAAATAATTGCAATTTTGAACAGCCGCGATCGCCTCCAAGCAGCTTTAAAAGAGGCACAAGAACAGGTAAAAGTAGCCCAGGCCAACCTAAACCGCACCAAAGCAGGTGCTAAACGCGGTGAAATTGCCGCCCAAAAAGCTGCGATCGCTCGTCTAGAAGCCGAACGCCAAGGTGATATTAATGCCCAAGCGGCGACAATTGAGCGATTTCAAGCCGAAGTGCGTAACGCCCAAGCAGAAGACGAACGTTATCAGCAACTATATCAACAAGGCGCAATTTCCGCTTCTCAACGGGATAGTAAGCGTTTAAACTTGGAAACCGCCCAAAAAAGCTTGCAAGAAGCCCAAGCCCAGTTAAATCGTACCCAATCAACCAGCCAACAACAGGTCAAAGAAGCTACAGCAACACTCGATGAAATCGCTGAAGTGCGAGGAGTGGATGTAGAAGCTGCCCAAGCAGAAATTAATCGTGCTGTAGCAGCCATGAATCTGGCAAAAGTCAATCTCGAACAGGCTGAGGTGCGATCGCCCCAAAATGGACAGGTATTTGAGATCCATACCCATCCTGGAGAATTAGTATCAAATGATGGCATTGCAGATATTGGACAAACCAGCCAGATGTATGTCATCGCCGAAGTCTACGAAAGTGATATCGGCAAAGTACATTCAGGGCAGCAAGTGCGAATCTTTGGTGATAACCTCCCGATTGAATTGCAGGGAATCGTAGATCGCAAAGGCTTACAAGTGCGACGACAGAATGTCATTAACACAGATCCCGTCAGCAATATCGACAACAGAGTAGTAGAAGTCCACATCCGACTAGATGAAGCCTCCAGCCAAAAAGCCGCCACCTTAACCAATATGCAAGTTAAGGCAGTAATTGAATTGTGAAAAGGGCATTGGGCATGGGGCATTGGAAATTGGTTATTTTCCATGTCCCCCTTGTCCCCACTCCCCAATCCCTAGTCCCCAACCTCCAGTACCTAATTATGGGATTGCTCGAACAACTGCAACGGCGAACCCCTCTAGGATGGCTGCAACTGAATCATGAAAAAAGCCGTCTTTTAGTGGCATTATCAGGCATTGCGTTTGCTGATCTTTTGATGTTCATGCAGCTAGGTTTTCAGACTGCGCTGTATGACAGTAACACCAGACTACATCGCAGTTTGCAAGCAGACATTGTTTTAACCAGCCCTCAAGCCCGTAACTTGCCAAGCTTGTCTACATTTTCTCGGCGGCGACTTTACCAAGCAATGGATATACCAGGGGTGAAGTCAGCAGAACCAATGTATTTCAATAACACAATCTGGAAGAATCCCCAAACACACCGTGAGACTGGGGTGTTAGTTATCGGCTTTAACCCAGACAAGCCAGCTTTTGACTTACCAGATGTTAACCAGCAACTGCAAGCGATCAAAATGCCGGATACCGTCTTGTTTGACCGTGGTGCAAGAGGAGATTATCAAAAAGCGATCGCTCAAATTGACCAAGGTAAAACCCTGACTACTGAAATAGAACGGCGCACAATTACCATTAGTGGCTTATTCCAAGTCGGGGCTTCCTTTGGCTTTGATGGCAACCTGATTACCAGCGATCAAAATTTTTTGCGGCTATTTTCTGGGCGACAGTCGAGCAGTGTCAGTCTAGGTTTGATTCTTCTGAAACCAGGCTATGAACCGAAAAAAGTAGCAGCAATGCTCAAAGCCTACCTCAGAGATGATGTCAGAGTATTAACCCACGCCGAATTTATTGAATTTGAGAATAACTTTTGGAGAACAAATTCCCCAATCGGCTTTATTTTCAGTCTAGGTGTATCGATGGGATTTGTGGTAGGCGTGATCATCGTTTATCAAGTTCTCTCTAACGATGTTAATGCCCACGTTCGAGAATATGCCACCTTCAAAGCAATGGGATATCGCAATTACTACCTGCTAGGTGTGGTGCTTGAAGAATCGTTGATATTAGCAGCACTGGGTTTCTTCCCCGGATTGGGAGTGTCCTTAGTGCTTTATCAACTGACTCGCAGTGCTACAAATTTGCCCATGTACATGACTGCGATTCGGGCATTGCAGGTATTAGTACTGACTATCATTATGTGTACAATTTCCGGTGCGATCGCCACCCGCAAACTCCAAGCCACCGACCCCGCTGATATGTTCTAAAAATTGTCATTTGTCCTTAGTCATTAGTCCTTTGTAGTAACAAATGACTAATGATCAAAGACAAATGACAGTCATCACGAGTAATCGACCTACTTATGACTAGCAAACCCGTCATTTCCATCCAGAATCTCGACCACCACTTTGGTTACGGCTCACTCCGCAAGCAAGTTTTATGTAATATCAACTTAGAGATTAATGCTGGTGAAATTATTATTATGACTGGGCCTTCTGGTTCTGGAAAGACTACCTTACTGACCTTAGTGGGTGGGTTGCGTTCTGCGCAATCTGGTAGTTTGCGAGTGTTGGGACGAGAACTTTGTGGTGCGAGCGCTGAACAACTAGTGCAATCGCGACGCCGCAATGGTTATATTTTCCAAGCACATAACTTACATGGTAGTTTAACGGCACTCCAAAACGTCAAAATGGCTTTAGAATTACACAAACATCTTGGGTTAAAAAAGATGCGAGCTAGATCAGCCCAAATGTTAGAGCAAGTAGGATTAGGAAATCATTTGCATTATTACCCTGATAAGCTGTCTGGAGGACAAAAACAAAGAGTAGCGATCGCTCGTGCTTTAGTCAGTCATCCTCAAATAATCCTCGCGGATGAACCCACCGCCGCCCTTGACAGTCAATCGGGACGAGATGTAGTTAATCTCATGCAAAAACTAGCAAAAGAACAGGGCTGTACCATCTTGATGGTTACTCATGACAACCGCATCCTAGACATTGCCGATTGCATCGTTCAAATGGAAGATGGCAAACTCAAGTCCAAAGTAATACTATCAGCCTAAAGTTAATTAGCGTATTCTCTCATTCAGAGTTGATTTATAAAGTAAATCTTAATTTTGGCGTGGCAGAAACGTGATTCTGCCTTATTATCATAGTTTTTCGGCAAATAAAGCCCTATGATCAGCAAATTTGAAAATATTTATGACTAGTCCTATAGTTTAATTTACCCTCACTGAGTTACTTACTTAGTTTAAGTAATTTCCCCATACCGATTTCAACCTAACAATGTGATATTAGTGTCCAGTTGATTCCAAGATTTTATTCAAGTATTATTTATGTAATGAAAGTTAAATTTTATGCTCATTGTCAATGTCATACACCTTGATTATTAAAATTAAGACCAATTTCCTAAAATTACAGATAAAATGATTTGCCCTTGCAATCCATAACTACCTGGAGAATTTCCGAAAATTTATGGTTATCGGCTTCAAACAGGAAACACTAGCGATAATAAGCTAATCTATTTTCCAATACAAGCAAGGGTTTTTTTGTAATTCTATGATTATTGAGAATAGCACTAGTAGTTCAAACAAAAAGTTGCTCGGTTTTGATGTCAAAACTTTGACAGCCAATTGCCGTGGAATAAATCTGTTAAAGGGAATATTTGCTGTTCTCCCGATCGCCTTGGCATTGCCTGTAGATGCTTTGCAAGTAAAGGTGACTCCAACGAATCCGAAATTAGGGGATACACTCTCGGTGGAGATTAATTTAGATAATCCAGAGAATGGTACAAATCCAACCGTAGCCAGTGGCAAGAATACATACCCAGCCTTTGAAATTGCGCCCAATCAGTATCGGGCTTTTGTTCCCACAACTCCATTAGAAAAAGCTGGAACTAGAACACTTCGGGTTGCAGGGGATAGTCAAGTGCAAAACTTGGCAGTGAATGTGCTGAATCGCAAATTCCCCGTACAACGCATTACTTTGCCACCTGGCAAAGCTGGAGTGGATGCCACAGAGTATGAGCTGAAGCGTGTGGCAGCTTTTAAGGCGCTACAAACACCAGAAAAGTATTGGAATGGAGTATTCCTGAAGCCAAATGCAGGGCGGATGAGTACAAACTATGGTGTACGTCGCTACTATAATGGTACATTTGCAAAGGACTACTATCATCGTGGTCTTGACTACGCTGGTGCTGCCGGTTCACCGGTAATTGCCCCAGCCTCTGGGCGAGTTGCTTTGGTAGGTAGGGTATCCCAAGGGTTTCGGATACACGGCAACGTAGTTGGCATTGACCACGGTCAAGGAGTAACCAGTATTTTCATGCACCTGAGTCGTATTAACGTTAAAGAAGGTGATTTTGTAAAAGCTGGTCAACTAATTGGTGCAGTAGGTTCAACAGGTGCAGCCACGGGGCCACATTTACATTGGGGTCTGTATGTCAACGGACAATCTGTTGATCCAACACCTTGGCGAACTAAGGTCGTTAACTAGTAGAGGCAGAATTGATCCTGTCTTTGCACAATTTGTGTATTTTTTGCTGAGAATTAGGCAAAATAAATTGGATTGATACCGTCCCTACCTTGCTTGGCCAACATAAATGATGATAAGCGTTATGAGTATCGAAAAAATTGTAGAACAAGCTCTCCAGGATGGTTATTTGACACCAGCAATGGAAGCAGAAGTCGGTAGAATCTGTGATAACGCCTCGGAACTCTCAATCGAAGAGTATATGGCGTTGGATCGGCTGATGGGTGCGCTATTGACTGGTGAGGTAGTGGCGGTACCGCGCAAACAATTCATTAACGTTATGGAAGAATTGGTGCTGACAGAAGCGATCGCACGAGTCGCAGAAATTGAAGCCACCAGCGAAAGTTCTTTAGATGTCGGGGATATTGCTGCTTACGCCCTCAATCGGCTACCACCTTTGTATGCTACTACAGAAGAGGGTGCTAACTTCCAGCGGCAAACGGCTCAGGCACAACTGCAAGACTTAATTTCTCAACAAATAAGTGAGGCGATTAACCGTTACCTCGATCGACCCGATTTCTTCCCAGAACGGCAAGCCTTGGGTAAAAATACTGGTAATGAGGTTGTACGCCAAGTTAGTGCTTTACTCCAAACATACGCACCTAACTTTGAGCAAAAATTATAATTTTAAGAGTCATTAGTCATTTGTTTTAGACAAAGGACAAAGGACTAATGATTCTTAATTAATTAATCACGTACTAACACTTTTGTCCCTAAACTCACTTGCTCATATAACAATCGGACATCAGAATTACGCATTCTCAGGCAACCGTGGGATACAGCCGTTCCTACCAGGTCAATATCCGGTGTGCCATGAAAGCCAATTTCATTCCGTCCATCTGACCAAAAACCAATCCATCTATCTCCCAAGGGACTATCCGTACCAGCCTGAAATACTTTACCAGTAATCGGGTGACGCCAGATTGGATAGTGTCTCATGTGGATCACCTGGAAAGAACCTGTGGGCGTTTCCCAACCTTTCTTACCGACAGCAATCGGGTAGCTGGCTATCACCTCATCTCCTGCATATACATAAGTGCGGCGATCGCTTAAATCAACCACCACTTGCGTCTTGACATTTGCTAGCCTACTAGATGGTACTTGTTGGGCTGAAGCCTGAGACCACAAACCTTTTGGCCAACTATCTGCAACTGGTTTTTGTTTTTCTACTTGCGCCACCAACTGCGTTTGAGTTGGTAGGTCGCTGGCTTTAGCTACATTATTCTTAATAATTTGGGCCTTAGTTTGAGGCTTAATGGTAGCAGGCTTGAGTTTAGAAGCCCTACGAATAGTTGGTTTCGCTAGATTCTTCTTAATTATTTGCGACTTAATGGTAGAAGGCTTGAGTGTAGAAGCCCTAAGAGTAGTTGTTTTAGCTAGATTCTTCTTAATTATTTTTGATTTAGTTTTAGATTTAATAGCAGAGGACTTTGGTGTTAACGTCCTCTGTGCAGTCGAGCCTTGGGTAACTTCATCAGGTGGCACAGATCCACCCAGCGCAATTTCCCCCAAACTCACTTGGGAAAGATTCTTGTAGACTCCCTCTGTCCGGCTTCCCTTAAGATTGGTTCGGGTAGAATCTCGTCGCATCGAAGTAGATGCAGACTTCTCATACTGCCGTTCCGCCGTACTAATGCGCCAATGGACAGCTAAGGATAAAAATGCTGTGCCAAAACAAAGCAGCATTACCATACGCCCTACAGATTCGTTTCTTACCATTGCCATCGCCTATTGTTTATCCCTGACATATCCAGCCGAGCAATTGGATGAGTTCATCATCCTATTATCAAAAATTTATCAATACTTATCATTTCCGCTGTAAATCTGCCAACACCTCTGGGCAAACTAAGACTATATAAATTGTCCCAGCGGCAAAATTCCAAGTGAGCAACCTTATTCCTCAAAAGTTCTGAGGGTCGTAAGCCTCTCCTCGGACTTTTTAGTGGAACTCTTGAAATGTAGCAATCAATCATTAATGGTGTAGGTGGATGAAAAACCATGTTTGAAAAACTATTGCTAGCGGTAACAATTACATTTTCCCTCAATTTCTTTTTTCAAGTTCGCGTACCAGAGCAACATAATTCTAGTACTGCCTTCGGACCACAATCAGAACAATCAGCAACTATTCTGGTAACGAAATCAAAAAATTAAATCACCATCTTAGCAATCACAGCAACCTAACTTCCAAAAATTATTACCCGAATTTTAAAGGTATTAAGAAGTTAGAATTACAAAATTTTATCTTCATTTTTATAGCCAAATTTAATTATTTTTATCAAGCGTATATACCCAGTTGCTAAAAGTACTCAAATGTGTATCGTGTTGCGCCTTTGTTAGTTGATGGGTCTTGGGCAACTATGGGAGCAGTATAAGGAAAAGTGGCTCTGCTTATTGCTATAAATGTATCCAAAATTGTCTGCTTCAGTGTTCCAGTCATAAATCCGTCACCTGAGCATGGAACTTCTGTCTCATTAGCAGGTCTAATAGATAGGGATGATTTAGAGCCAGTACGATCTATGAGTCAATCGATTACTGTATCCTGGTCAACGGTTGATGCAAAGTATCCAGAAGCATCAGTGCAAGTTGACAAACTCCCTAACCACGATTTAATTTTGCGCTGTCAAGCGGGACTGCGACCAGATCGTGCTGCGTTTGCAGAACTATTACGCCGCTATCAAAGTCAAGTCGATCGAGTTCTATACCACCTGGCTCCAGATTGGGCTGACAGAGCCGATTTGGCTCAAGAAGTTTGGATTCGAGTGTATCGGAATATTAACCGATTACAAGAGCCTGCTAAATTTCGGGGCTGGTTAAGCCGCATTGCCACCAACTTGTTTTACGACGAGTTACGGAAACGCAAGCGGGTGATGAGTCCTTTGTCACTGGATGCTCCCCGTTCCTTAGAGGACGGCGAGATGGATTGGGAAATCGCTGGCGATACCCCAGGACCAGAGGAAGAACTGACAACTAGAGAATTTTACGAGCAATTGCGGGAAGCGATCGCGGATTTACCAGAAGTTTTTCGTACTACCATTGTCCTCAGAGAAATCGAAGGCATGGCTTATGAAGAAATTGCCGAAATCACTGGAGTTTCTCTAGGAACTGTGAAGTCCAGAATAGCCAGAGCTAGATCGAGGCTGCAAGCCCACTTGCAGAATTATCTAGACTCCTAATTTTCCTAATTTACAGTATCTTGCCTCTGCCCAATGGCAGAATTTAAGCATAGATTAAGAATTACTAGAAAGACGTAGATTGTTTCTGCCTTTAGGAGGAAAATTGCCTAATTTTCCCGAAATTCCCGCCCAGTTTACCCGTGTATGAATTGGTAATAATGTTAAGATGACTACTGATTCTCAGTTTTACGACCGTTCTCCTTTGCAACTTCCTCAAGATTTGTCAGATGGAATGGCCAAGCATACCAATGAATCAACGGGTCTTATGGATATGGTGAAGCGCGATCGCTTCGAGTTATTAAGTGCTTACCTCGATGGTGAAGTCACAGGCACCGAACGCAGGCAAGTAGAAGAATGGCTAGCAAATGATGCCTCAGTTCAATGTTTGTATGCCCGACTGTTAAAGCTGCGCCAAGGCTTGCGGACGCTCCCAGTGCCAGCAGCCCAACAGTTGCCAGAAGAAACAGTTCAGCAAGTATTGTCACGTTTGCGCCGCCGCTCCCGTTTAAACTGGATGGTGGGGAGTGCAGCCGTTGCTGCTTGTGCGATCGGTGCAATATCTGGCTTAGTAGGTGGTGGGTCGATGGTGCCGCAACTGGCACAACGACCACAAAGAGAACCTATACAAACGTCCTCAGCGTCTATAGTTCCCCCTTCGCCGCTGATGGTGGGGCTAAATAACCCGGTAATTGAAATTCCGAAAGCAGCAGTAGCCTCTCCAGAAAATTCAATTTATCAGGTACAGCCGCAAGGACACGACCCCAAACAGGACATAAACTAATCGCAAAGTTAACAGCTTACAGTTGATAACTGGACTTTGGGGTTATACCACAGCCGCTCCACCAGCCCCCAGGTTGGAGGAAGCCACCTAATCGATCAACTTGCTCTAAAGTCATTAAATAAACCCAAGCCCAACCCAGAGAGAGCGACTGTGGCTCATAAACCTCGATAATTTGTCGATTATAGAGGTTTTCTGGCGTTTGTCTATTGGGCTGGTAATCTTCCAGCATATCTAGCTCATTTAAAATCTTTGGGTGGGAAAAAGAAAGTAAATATCCGTAAACTTGGCTATCCCCTAGCGTCATCGCTGGGTAGCCCATTGGCAGAGCAAATAATTTGCCTTGTACAAGAGCTATTTTGACATCAACGACTTTGCCAGCACAGTATCTTTTATAGTTAGCTTCACCTGGTTTGAGCGTGCCGTAGACAAAAACCCGCACCAAATCAGACAACTTTATATTTGATTTAACCATTTAAGGGACTTCCAAAAAATAAATTATCCCAAATTATTTGTAGATTTGTAGGGGCGCAAGACCTTGTACGCCTACCTTCGCGGAGTGTCCCGCAAGGATGGGATGTTTTTTTAACTGAAAGTCCCTAAACCTTCATCAAATAATTCTTGCGATATCTGAAAGGGTCGCAGTTTGAGCATAATTAGGCTGCTCCTCAACCGCACTGATATATATAAATCTGTGAGTAGTTGACCTACAATATTAGATTAATCTGCTATGTTGACATAGGTAGGTTGACATAGTAAGCAGACGTAGACCCAGTAGGAGAATTTTTGGTGGATTCCCGATATAACCCAGCAGCAATTGAGGAAAAATGGCAAAAAACATGGGTAGAACTTGGCTTAGATAAGACACCGACAGTTAGCAATAAGCCAAAATTCTACGCTCTTTCCATGTTCCCTTATCCATCGGGCAGCCTACACATGGGTCACGTCCGTAATTATACGATTACCGATGTGATTGCCCGCCTCAAGCGAATGCAAGGGTATCGGGTAATACACCCAATGGGTTGGGATGCCTTTGGCTTGCCAGCAGAAAACGCTGCCATTGACCGTGGTGTACCGCCAGCAAAGTGGACTTATCAGAATATGGCTCAGATGCGGCAACAATTGCAGCGTCTTGGTTTATCCATTGATTGGGAATGCGAACTTGCTACCTGTTCACCAGATTATTACAAGTGGACACAATGGATTTTCTTGCAGTTTTTGCAAGCAGGGTTAGCTTATCAAAAAGAAGCAGCTGTAAACTGGGACCCGATCGATCAAACTGTACTGGCAAATGAGCAAGTTGATAACGAAGGACGTTCTTGGCGGAGTGGGGCAATAGTTGAGCGCAAATTATTACGCCAGTGGTTTTTCAAGATTACCGACTACGCCGAAGAATTGCTCAATGACTTACATAAATTGACAGGTTGGCCGGAACGCGTCAAGTCGATGCAGGCAAACTGGATTGGCAAATCTACAGGCGCTTACTTGGAATTTCCCATCATTGGGATAGATGAAAAAATCGGCGTGTACACCACACGTCCAGATACCGTTTATGGTGTCAGCTACCTAGTGTTAGCACCAGAACATCCCTTAACAAAGCGCGTCACCACAAAAGAACAACAAGCAGCGGTAGAAGCCTTTATTAAAGAGGTTTCCCATCAAAGTGAGTTGGAACGTACCTCTGAAGATAAACCGAAGCGGGGTATCCCCACAGGTGGTAAGGCAATTAACCCATTTACAGGGGAAGAAGTGCCGATTTGGATTGCTGACTATGTACTGTATGAGTATGGTACTGGAGCGGTGATGGGTGTACCAGCACACGATGTCCGGGATTTTAAGTTTGCCAAAAATTACGATTTGCCAGTTGATTTTGTCATTGTTTCCCCAGATGATGTTGAAGGTTTTGACTTAACCCCAACATCAGACATTGATGAAGTCACACAACTCATCCAAATTGAATATAACCAGGCATACACTGAACCAGGAATTTTAATTAATTCTGGGGCTTTTACTGGTATGACCTCCACAGATGCTAAACAAGCAATAATTGAATACGCCGAACAACAAGGTTTTGGTAAAGTGCGGGTGCAATATCGCTTGCGGGATTGGTTGATTTCGCGGCAACGTTACTGGGGCGCACCGATACCTGTAATTCACTGTCCTAACTGTGGGATAGTACCAGTTCCCGATCGAGATTTGCCGGTACAGTTACCAGAAGAGGTGGAATTTACTGGACGTGGCGGTTCACCTTTGACTCAGTTAGAGAGTTGGGTAAATGTACCTTGTCCAACTTGTGGCACTCCAGCGAAGCGGGAAACCGACACGATGGATACTTTTATTGATTCCTCGTGGTATTACTTGCGTTTCCCTGACGCTAAGAATGAACACCAAGTTTTCGATTCTAGTAAAATAAACGACTGGATGCCAGTTGACCAATATGTGGGTGGGATTGAACACGCGATTTTACATTTGTTGTATTCGCGGTTCTTTACTAAGGTTCTGCGGGACAGAGGCTTGTTAAATTTTGACGAACCTTTCCAACGCCTGTTAACTCAAGGTATGGTGCAGGGTTTAACTTACCTAAATCCTAAGAAGGGTGGTAAAGATAAATGGATTCCTTCTAATCTGGTAAATTCAGCCGACCCGCGCGACCCCCAGACAGGTGAACCGTTGCAACGTCTCTATGCCACCATGTCTAAATCAAAGGGCAACGGTGTAGCGCCAGAAGATGTAATTTCCAAATATGGTGTAGATACAGCGCGGATGTTCATTTTGTTCAAAGCGCCGCCAGAAAAAGATTTGGAATGGGATGAAGCCGATGTGGAAGGACAATTCCGCTTTTTAAATCGGGTTTGGCGTTTGGTGACAGATTATATTGCGGCTGGGGTATCCCGTAAAAAAGCCCAACTCGCTGATTTAACTAAGGCAGAAAAAGAATTGCGGCGGGCGATTCACACGGCGATTCAAGCTGTGACAGAAGACGTAGAAGACGAATATCAATTCAACACGGCTATTTCAGAATTGATGAAGTTGAGTAATGCCTTAACTGATGCCGACGGCAAAAATTCACCAATTTACGCAGAAGGTATTCGAACTTTGGTGGTTTTACTAGCACCATTTGCACCACATATTGCTGATGAATTGTGGCATTTATTGGGTGAAAGTGATTCAGTTCATACTCAAACTTGGCCATCGTTTGACCCAGTTGCTTTGGTAGCTGATGAAATCACTTTAGTGATTCAAGTTATGGGTAAAACTCGCGGCTCAATTCAAGTACCAGCACAAGCAGATAAAGCAGCGTTGGAGAAATATGCCCGTGAATCAGAAATTGCCCAACGTTACATCGAAGGCAAAGAGATTAAAAAGGTAATTGTAGTGCCTGGAAAGTTGGTAAATTTTGTAGTTAGCTAAGTACAGCTTTGCGTAAAATTGTGGCGAATTGAGGGTTGAAATTTAAACACAGATGCGCTTCTCTACGAGACGCTACGCGAACGTCTTGCCGCAGGGTCGGGGCGCAGAGAATTCGCTACGAATTATTAATGAAATGTTGTACTTAAGCCAATACGCTTGGGTTAGCGCCAAAAACCTTAAGTTGTGTAAGTTGGGGAGCCACTGCGCCCTTGCGGTTTCCCGACTTGTCCGCGCAGCGCGTCTCCCCTTCTGCTTTTGGGAGAGGCTAGCGCCAAGGGAGAAGCAAGTGGCGTTTGAGGAACGAAACCTAACATTTTCTATAGCTTTGTTGGGTTGCGCTTTGCTTCACCCAACCTTGTATCTAGGACTTACGCATTGACAGAATAACAAAATAGTGAATTGATGAATATAGGTCGT